>JAIPAF010000020.1 GCA_021740225.1 Bacteroidales bacterium
GTGCGCCGGTCGTTCCCGATCCGGAGATCGGGATTACCCCTCGACTTGCATGTGTTAAGCCTGCCGCTAGCGTTCATCCTGAGCCAGGATCAAACTCTTCGTTGTAGCTAAAAAATTAAATTGCTTGACCCTGACTGTCGACTCATGTTCGACTCAATACCTCAAAATTTCAAAGAACTGATCTGTTTTATTTTCCTCCCTCAAAACGGAAGGCAAAGATATAAATTGTTTTTATAATTTTCAAAATCTTCCCGGCAATTTTTATTTTTCCCGCCTCCTCCTAAAAAAAGTACTCCCATTATTGCGGGGTGCAAATATAGAGTAGTTTTCTAAATACACAACAAAAACTTAAAAAAATTTACTACGGACCGGCTCCTCTCCCTTTTGGAAGGGAAACTTGTCCCGCAGTCCAGGCGGAAGGCTGGAAGAGGATACACTAATGAAGTTAAAACCATAACATTCATTTCAACTATCATTTTCTCCGATTTGTTTTTTCCACACAAGCAATATATTTAGTAATTTCATGGCTCAAAAACGATAAAATCATGACATCCATAAAAGGAACGGTGATCAGGGCAATTGAATTTGCTGCCCTGCGACATAGTGGACAAACAAGAAAAGGGAATACAAAATCCCCTTATATAAATCATCCGATACAGGTAGTCTCCCTGTTGCTCCGGTTTCAAGAAAATGATTCAGACCTTTTGTCGGCAGCTGCTTTGCATGATGTTATCGAAGACACAGCAGAGGGTGACGAAGAAGTCCAAAAACTGCAAAAGACCGTTGAACAGCATTTTGGAAATAAAATATTGAGCATTGTTCAAGAGGTATCGGATAATAAGCAGTTACCCTCTCATGAACGCAAACAAAAGCAAATACAAAATACCCCATATATAAGCAATGAAGCCAAAAAAATCAAACTCGCCGACAAAATATGTAACATTAAGGAAATCAAGGAAGATCCACCTGTGGGATGGTCAAAAGAAAGAAAGAATGCCTATATTGAATGGGCGGAGAAGGTCGTTCGGGGAGCCGGTGGAGTGAACAAAAAGCTGGAAGCATACTTTGAAAAAATCAGTAAGGAAGCGTATGAAAAGATCAATTCATCCGATTCCCCTCATTAATAAAAAGTCAGGATCAATATTTGGATACGATTACCACATCAATCTAAGGATCTTCCTTGAAAGCATCCCGGATACATTCGGAACACAGGTACTAACATGCAGTTATAAGATATTATAATCATATGTACAGGAAAAACTACGACATTCAAATGGTAATAACAGATCTGGATGGCACATTATTCAATGATCAACAAGAAGCCGTGCAGAAAGATCTGAATACCCTTCATGGTTTGGCGCAGCAAAACATCATTCGGGTGGTGGCCACCGGCAGGAATCTTTATTCCGCACTAAACCGGCTTAAACCCGATTTTCCCATTGATTATCTAATTTTCTCTTCAGGAGCAGGGATCTATCATTGGAAAAGCAAAAAACTGATCCATTCTGATTACCTCCCCAAAGAAAAAGTAAAACATATCGCCCGCATATTAATCGATTACGATATTGATTTCATGATTCATGAACTGATACCGGAAAACCATAAATTTGTTTATTACAGAAGCAAAAAATATAATCCCGACTTTGAAAGAAGATTTCAGCTTTATAAGGATTTTGCCGAACCGCTGGATCCCCTCACAGAAACATATCAGCATGCCTGCCAGATCATAGCCATCACCAACAATAAGGGAGACCTATATGCTCTTTTAGATAAAGAAATTCAGGGAGTCAGAATTATCCGGGCAACCAGCCCACTGGATGGAACTTCCATTTGGATAGAAGTATTTCCCGAAAGTGTATCCAAGGCCCACGGCGTCGAATGGTTGTGTAGGTACACAGGAATCAGGCCTTCCAAAACACTTGGCATAGGCAACGATTATAATGATCTTGATCTGCTAAATTTCACTGCATTAAGTTTTGTAGTAGCCAATGCGCCTGAAGATCTGAAAAAAATTTATCCGGCCTGCCGCAGCAATGAACAATGCGGTTTTACCGATGCCGTCAAACAAATTATAACCATGGATTGATAGCCACTTATAAAAAGATTCATGGCCGGGATAATAAAGCTTCTTTCTGGCCACTTCTTCAGGATAAACTAAGTTTAAAAATCATGTTAGGTAGTAAACATTTTGATATATGAATTGTGGGTAAATAAGAATTTAGGTTCAACTATGAGTCATTATTAATGGAGGTACATTATGCTCTAGCCTGCATTATTCATAAACGAATCCCGCTGAAAATAAGCGGGAAAGTTTATGAACCGGAGCGAAGCGGAGCTCGAGACGCGCTTATCGCGTCTCAATGCGGGATGGATAGCGGGGAGGATGCAGGTTACTCCGCTTTAGAAAAGATAAGGGATAAGGATATCAAGTTTCACATAATTCGAAAATCAAACGAAGATCAGGCCAAAACAGAACCAATAAATCAATTTAGTAATTTTTAAAAACACATGACTATGGAACAAAAAGAAGTAACAAACAGTTTTCCTCTTATCGGAGACAAATTTCCCGAGTTGACAGTACAAACAACTGAGGGTCAAATAAAATTACCGGATGATTACAAAGGTAAATGGCTGGTACTATTCAGTCATCCGGCGGATTTCACCCCGGTGTGCACCACTGAATTTGTAGCATTTGCAAAGCGCAAGGATCAGTTTGATGCCATCAACACCGAACTGTTGGGTTTATCCATTGATCAGGTATTTTCCCATATCAAATGGGATGAATGGATCAAGGAAAAGCTCAATGTAGAAATTCCCTTCCCAATCATTGCCGATTCAAATGGAGATATCTCTAAGAAAATCGGGATGATACATCCGGGTAAAGGTTCACAAACAGTGAGAGCTGTATTCATAATTGATCCGAAAGGCTATATACGACTGATACTTTACTATCCCCAGGAAATAGGAAGGAATATGGATGAAATTGTAAGAGTCGTGAAAGCACTTCAGGTCTCCGATGAAAAAAACGTTGCTGTACCGGCCAATTGGCCCGATAACGAGCTGATCAAAGACAGGGTAATCGTTCCGCCGCCATCGGATAAAAAAGCCGCCAAAAAGCGCCTTGAGGATTACGAATGTTATGACTGGTGGTTCTGTCACAAGGAGAATACGTAACACAAAAGTTTTTACAAAACATTTAAATACCCTGCTCGTTATATCGGCAGGGTATTTTTTTATCTTACAGGATCTCGAACCTAAGCAAAGAAGAGCCATGGGTTTTAAAGGATGGCCGGAAATAACAGTGAAAAGAGACAACGGGGAAAAGATAATGGCAAAAGCACCGATTATTGTTTCTGCCAGCCGATCGACTGACATTCCGGCTTTTTATAGCAAATGGTTCTTCCATCGGCTTAAAAAAGGCCATTTGAAATGGATCAATCCATTTAACGGAAAACCTCAATATATATCATTCCAAAATACACGGGTAATCGTCTTCTGGAGTAAAAACCCTCTCCCGATCATCCCTTATTTACCCATACTGGAAGAAAAAGGAATTCACTACTATTTTCTTTTCACACTAAACGATTATAAAAGGGAAAACCTGGAACCCAATGTACCTCAGCTCCAAAACAGATTAAACACCTTTATGAAGCTTTCCCGAACAATAGGAAAAGAAAAGGTGATCTGGAGATACGATCCTTTGCTCTTAACCCCAAATATGGAGATGGACCAGCTATTGACAAGGATACAACACATTGGGGATACAATACATCCTTTTACGGAAAAACTTGTCATCAGCTTTGTTCAAATCAATCGCTACAGCAAGGTCAAAGCAAAGCTTATGAATGAATCCAATTTGTTTAATAAAGATAACTTACTCGAATCGGAGTTCAGCAAAGACCAGAAGATTGAGTTTGCTAAAAAACTACGTCAATTGAACAAAAGATGGAAATTACAGTTGGCAAAATGTGCCGGGGATATCAACCTGGCATCCTACGGCATTCTTCCCAACAAATGCATTGATGATAACCTGATGAAGCGGCTTTTCAGCAATGATACAAGCCTAATGTACTTTCTTCATACAGGACAATGGTCTTCCAAAGACCCAAAGCACTTATTTGAAAATTTTTCCGGGAATAATCCTTCTTTGAAGGACAAAGGCCAGAGATCGACATGCCGGTGTATATACAGTAAAGATATCGGAATGTATAATACCTGTCCGCATATTTGCCTGTATTGCTATGCCAATACCTCCGCCCAAAAAGTCAATTACAACATCTCCCAACATAATTCTTCAAATGAGGGGATTATATAGTGCAACGCAATACATTGGACCATCAAAAAGGGAAACATTATGTAATAAGTTTATAACCTTTCCCGTGAACATTCATGATCTGTACAGATTCATCCTCCTTAAGATATTTTCTGAGTTTGGTGATATAAACATCCATACTTCGGGCATTGAAATAGCTATCGTCTTCCCATATGGTATGAAGGGCATAATTGCGATCTAACATTCGGTTTTTATTCTCGCAGAGTAGCTTAAGCAATTCAGCCTCTTTGGTTGTCAATTTCCTGGATCTCTCATCGATTGAAAGTATTTGTTTTTTGGCATCGAACTGGTATTTGCCAATTTGATAGATATCGCGGTTTTTCTCACTTTCCTCTTCAGGGGAGGTTCTGCGCAAAATCGCTTTAATCCTGTACAGCAATTCCTCCATACTAAAAGGCTTGGTGATATAATCATCGGCTCCTATGCTGAAACCTTCAAGAACATCATCCTGAAGGGTTTTGGCCGTAAGAAAAATAAATGGGACTGAATTGTTTAACCTCCGTATTTCCCTGGCAAGTGTAAACCCATCCATCTTAGGCATCATAATATCTATGATACACAAGTCAAAATCCGCCTCTTTAAATGCCTCCAGCGCACTTACACCATCAGGATAAAGATACGTTATATACTCCTTGACATTCAAGTATTCTTTCAAAAGCGAACCCAGGTTTTCATCATCCTCGGCAAGTAAAATCTTAACTGTTTCTGTTTCCATTCTTGTTTTGATTATTGATTGGAATTATTATTTCGAACCTACTTCCTTTTTTATTCTCACTGTGCAGGTTAATGCTACCGTTATGCTCTTCCACCATCCTTTTAACGTAATTCAATCCCAAACCAAACCCTTTAACATCATGTAGGTTTCCGGTAGGTACCCTGTAAAACTGATCAAAAATCTTTTTCTGATCCTTCTTTTTAATGCCCACCCCGTTATCTTCCACTGCAACAAGGAGTGAATTGTTTACATTCCGGGTTTCAACTTTTATTTCGGGCTTTCCGTTACTATATTTTACCGCATTGTCTAATAAATTGTACATTACATTGGTAAAATGCACCTCATCCACTTTAACCATTGAATTACCAGCACTCAATTCTTTTTCAATTTTTCCGTTTTGATTTTCCACTTGAAGATAAAAACTTTTCACTACATTTTCAATGATCTCATGTAAATCCAATTCTTTGGGTTTCAATTTAATCCTTCCACTGTTGAATATGGCTGTCTTCAAAACCTTTTCTACCTGTATGCTCAGGCGGGTTGTTTCATCATCTATAATCCTGGAAATATGTCCCACATTTTTAGACGATGCAGGAATAGAACGATCCTTCAGCATTTGGGTAGCCAGAGATATTGTAGAAATGGGAGTTTTTAACTCATGGGTCATGTTGTTCACAAAATCATTCTTAACCTTTGACAACCGTTTCTGTTTGAACATAATATGGGTAGTAATGGCAAATCCAAGAATGACTATAAAGGAAAGTATTACGGAAATAATGGTCATGTCCCCGGTAGACTTGAATATATATTCTTTTCGCTCAGGAAAATATAATTTCAGAGAATTATTCCGTGAAATCACATCATTAGGGAATAGTTTGCTGCTATAAACCACATCCTTATTTCCGGGTTGATAATTTTCGGTTTTTAGTACGGTACTATCCTTTTTATTAACCACCGCAAATTCATAATTCATATTTATCCCCTTATCCCTCAATTCTTCCCTTATAATGGTATCAAGCCTGTGTTTGTCAATTCTATTTTCTATACTTACATCCACCTGAATCAGCTTATTGACTATATTTTCCACAAAGACTCTTTTCTCAGAAAGATCAGTTTTCAAGTCGTTTTCAAGCCGTTGTTTAAAAGTCTTCTTCAAGTTTTCAGAAATCTCGTATTTTCTCTCATCCAAACCAAGCTGAAGGGGCTCCCTGGTGGAAAGATTAAAATAGGTATTGAAATCAATGGAGTCCACGTTACTGATCTCGAGAACTTCTCTATTAAGGTTATATTGATTAAAGCCGTATTTCTTCTGTTTGGTTTTGGTTATACGGTAATCAAACACGGTATCGTTTCCTTCTTCCTGCTGTTCATAAGGCTTCACTTCATTGATGAGCTGATAAACAACCTCTTCATTCTCCAATTGCTCGACCACATTATCCAGGGTATTATTGGTGAGCTGATCAAAATGCTGTTCATTAATGCGAATAGCATCTCTGATCCAGTATCCCTGAACAACGAAAAGTCCGATTAATGTGGCCGATAAAACAAAAGTAACAAGCCAAATGGTTTTTTTACTCATAACGATGCAAAATTATGCATCAAAAACGTCAAAATAAATTATTTAACAACCTTTAACATTACTTTTAACGAGTTAACTTAACATGAATGTATACTTGCAGCTGAATTTTCATAGACATAAATTTTAGGGTTTAGTTTAGGTGTTAGCCAAGGAAAGGGAGTGATGATCTCCCTTTCCTTTTTTATTAATGGGTCCAGTCTTTTTGATCCAGTTCCAGGAGAGCATTCTTTAATAGATCTATACTGCTTTGTATGTCTTCTTTATGAACCGATTCAATTACCTGATGGATGTGCCGGGTAGGTATAGAAACCGCGCCGGCAATGGAACCGGATTTGGTCATTCGTTGTACCATGGCTGTATCGGTTCCTCCTTTGGCCATTACTTCAGGCTGCCATTTGATATTATGGCGCCCGGCAACTTCTTTCATGTATTCAACCATTCTGTAATCGGCAATAGCGGTAGAATCAAGTATTTTCACAGCCACTCCCCCGCCGAGCCTGGAAACATTTTCATGAGGCTGGGCGCCCGGAACATCATAAGCAATCGTGGTATCAACGGCAAAACCGTAATCGGGTTCTATCTGCTGGGTAGCAACCTGTGCACCACGAATTCCCACTTCTTCCTGCACGGTAAACACAGCATAGATATCACATGGCAGCGTTTGTTTTGCCAGTTCACGTAAAGTTTCAATCACTACAAAAACAGAAATTCGATTATCCAGGGATTTTCCATTTATACAATCCCCCATTTCAATTAATTCTCTTTCGCGTGTGATGGGATCTCCTATCTGCACGTATTTCTGTATTTCCTCCTTTTTCATCCCCAGGTCAATAAAAAAATCTTCCGTTTTAACCATTTTCTTTTTTTCTTCCTCTGTCATCATATGTACGGGTTTTGTCCCCATCACACCAACCAGGTCTTTTTTGCCATGCACGATAACCCGCTGGGAAGTAAGCGTTTTGGGATCAAATCCCCCCAATGGTACAAACCGTACAAATCCCTGCTCATCTATATGACTTACAATGAATCCAATCTCATCCATGTGGGCCGCAAGCATTACTTTTTTATCAGTTTTTCCTTTCTTATAGGCAACTACATTACCCATATTATCCACTGAACACTCATCCACCATATCATTTACCTCCTGAATGATCAGATTCCGGATGTGTTTTTCAAATCCCGGTGCACCAGGAGTTTCTGATATCTTTTTCAATAAGTTGAATTGAATATTGTTCATACAATTTATCTTTTAGAATATTAACTTCTTTTTATGTTTATCCCGGATATTTTCCAATTTAAAAGCTATGATTACAAAATCAATCTTTCTGATCTCATTAACTATTGATGACAGATCTTCCTCATCCATATCGCCTTCTATCTTCAATAAAAAATCAATATTCTTCATATCCGGGAATAAAAATCCCTGGGAATTTTTATTGGCAATCAAAAAATACCGGAGCGTTAGGGTAGCCTCCTTATAACTATATTTTGTAAACTCCTGGTTGGTACCGTACTTTTTATCCTCTATGGTAAGATCATGGTCTTTTCGCAACCCCAAATTCAGTTGCTCATTCAAAGCCCATGAAAGCCTGTAATCATTTTGATGGGAAGCAATACAAATGATTTGAAAATCTTCGGGATAAAAATTCTGAAGTTTATGTACTTTCTTTTTCATAGACCCAGTTGAAGCATTAAATTTACTAAGAATGGACGTGAAAATGAAGGGAAATGTCAAAATCCAATATAAAAACTGAATGCCTCTTTGGCTGCCTTTTGCTGAGCTTCTTTTTTGGAAGAACCTTTTCCTGAACCCAGAATTTTGTCATTGACCTTTACATTAGATACGAAAACGGGTTGGCCGGCATTGTCCACCGGATTTTCAAAATCTTCAAATACCAAATCTATGCGGTTCTTCTGGCTCCATTCGATTAATTGGCTCTTATAATCGAAGGTATGGTATTCAATGTTTTTCATATTAATATAGGGGTTGATGATATTTTTAAGCACATACGCTCTTGTTGTATAAAAACCGGCGTCCAGAAAAATAGCCCCTATAATTGCCTCAAGAGCATTACCTAAAACATTACCGCTGAGGCTATCGTCAATATTACATTCTATTACCTTATCCAGTCCCATTTCTTCAGCTACCCGGTTAAGGGTCTCGCGACTGACAATTTTGGCTCTCATTTTAGTCAGGAAACCTTCATTCTTCGAAGGATAACGATGATAAAGCATATCCGCCACAACAGTATTAAGAACAGCATCTCCCAGATATTCAAGGCGCTCGTTATTTACCGATTCATAGCCTTCCATCCTGTAAGTGGCAGACTTATGAGTTACGGCAAGTTTAAACAGGCCAATATTTTTTGGCCTGTATTTCAAAACTGTTTTTAAGGTATGATTAAACCCGTTTTGGTCAGTAAAATATTTTCTAAAAAAAGCT
This sequence comes from Bacteroidales bacterium, assembly GCA_021740225.1. Lineage (GTDB taxonomy): Bacteria > Bacteroidota > Bacteroidia > Bacteroidales > UBA12077 > JAGXLC01. The sequence continues at coordinate 9,071 of JAIPAF010000020.1, forward strand.
AACGGATTCAAATCAATCAGTAAATTTACTTACAACGATCGAAGCATTATGTCCGCCAAAGCCAAATGTATTGCTTATTGCCACATCGACCTTTCTTTCCTGGGCTTCATTAAAAGTATAGTTAATTTTATTATCAATGTCCGGATCCTCTTTATGATGGTTGATGGTAGGTGGCACCATATTTTTATTGATGGCACAAACAGAAGCGATTAGTTCAACAGCTCCTGCTGCTCCCAGTAAGTGACCGGTCATCGATTTTGTTGAGCTGATATTCATATTATAAGAGTGATCGCCAAAAACCTCCTTGATTCCTTTAATTTCGGCTCCATCACCCACTGGGGTAGCTGTACCGTGGACGTTAATATAATCAACTTTCTCTGATTTCAAATCTGCATCTTCTAATGCATTGATCATTACGTGTCGTGCACCTTTGCCCTCAGGATGAGGTGCCGTAAGATGATGTGCATCGGCAGACATCCCCCCACCGAGCACCTCGGCATAGATTTTTGCCCCACGTTTTTTGGCATGTTCCAACTCCTCAAGGATCAAGGCTCCCCCACCTTCTCCCATAACAAATCCGTCCCGCGTTTTATCAAAAGGTCTGGAAGCCGTTTTGTATTCATCATTATTCACTGAAATGGCCTGCATTGCATTAAATCCGCCCATTCCAGCTTCATTGATGGCAGCTTCGGAACCACCCGTTACAAAAGCCTCGGCCTTGCCCAGCCGGATATAATTCATGGCATCAATAATGGCATGAGAAGCAGAAGCGCATGCAGAAACGGTGCTGTAATTGGGGCCTGTAAAACCGTATTTCATTGAAACATGGCCGGCTGCAATATCAGAAATCATCTTAGGTATAAAAAACGGGTTAAATCGAGGAGTTCCGTCGCCTTCGATATAGCCCTTTACTTCATTGAGAAAGGTATTGATACCTCCAATTCCTGAACCCCAGATTACACCCATTCTGTTTTTATCAATTGCCTCCAGATCAATTCCTGAGTTTTCCATCGCTTCTTTTACAGAAACCAAGGCATACTGGGAATAAAGGTCCAGCTTCCTTAGTTCTTTTCTGTCAAAATGATCCTTGGGATTAAAATCTTTTACCTCACAAGCAAACTTTGTTTTAAATTTTGATGCATCGAAATGGGTTATCCAATCGGATCCACTAACCCCATTATATAGATTGTTGCAATACTCCTCAAGATTATTGCCAATGGGTGTAATTGCGCCAATTCCTGTTATTACAACACGTCTGAATGCCATAAGAAATCAAAATTTAAAACAAATTCACTAATTGTTATTGAGCATTTTCTTCAATATACTTCACTGCTTCGCCAACAGTACTTATGTTTTCTGCCTGATCATCGGGAATTGAAATATTGAATTCTTTTTCAAATTCCATGATCAATTCTACAGTGTCTAAAGAATCAGCACCCAAATCATTTGTGAAGCTGGCCTCATCAGTAACTTCATTTTCTTCTACACCCAACTTATCAACAATGATTGCTTTAACGCGTGATGCAATATCTTCTGCCATAATTTTTAAGTTTTAGTTATTAGTTTTTATTTTCAACAGTGCAAAGAAATATAATTCCCTTTCATATAACAAAAAAAAAATTAAAATTTTTTTCCAAAAAACAATAATTTTGCGATTAACATATCATCCCCTAGGTAATTAGATTAATTTCGATATTTTTGCCAATAAAGAAAAAACTAAAGAACAATATGAAAAAGATTGCCATATTTGCTTCCGGTTCAGGATCAAACGCTGAAAATATTGCCCGTTATTTTAAAAATCACAAATATATAAAAGTGGATTTAATACTTTCCAACCGAACAAATGCCTATGTATTAAAACGGGCTGAAAAATTACATATACCCACCTATGTATTTACCAAAGATGAACTTTACAATACTCACAAAATTAAAGATTTATTATTAAACAATAAAATAGATTTAATTGTTTTGGCAGGCTTTCTTCTTTTGATCCCGAAATATTTAATAAAGGCTTTTCCAAATAGCATCATCAATATCCATCCGGCCCTATTACCTAAATACGGAGGTAAAGGAATGTATGGCGAACGGGTGCATCAAAAAATTCTGGAAAATGGGGATAAAGAAAGCGGAATTACCATACATTATGTAAATGAAAATTATGATGAAGGCAGCATCATCCACCAATCAAAATTTCCCGTAGAAGCAGGCGACACTATCGAAGACATTGCACAAAAAGCGCATGAACTGGAATACAAATATTATCCGAAGGTGATTGAAAAGTTACTCTCCGGGGACCTATGAACCGATTGTTCCGGAATGAATTTGTGAATTTTCAAATACGATAAAATTTGTTTCTCTATTAGAGACAGGAATATACTTATCCCAGCTTTTTCAAGCACGCTTCTTTCACTTTCTGAAATGAATCCCTGTTAACCTCTTCAATGGGTTCAACAGGCGGAGCCTCCACCTGTAAGGGATTCACAGGCCGGCCGTTCTTCCAAAAACGGAAATCCAAATGGGGGCCTGTTGCATATCCTGTAGTTCCAACATAACCGATGGTTTCCCCCTGCTTTACTTTTACGCCCTTGCTTATTCCTCTGGCATAACCGGAGAGATGGTTGTATCCGGTAATATCAATGCTGTTATGTCGAATCTTCAGATAATATCCGGCCCCTTTGGTATAACCCTTATCAACAACAATTCCTTCGCCTATGGCATGTACAGGGGTACCTTTAGGAGCTGCATAATCCACCCCTCTATGCGGCCTGCGATAATTAAGGATCGGGTGCATACGGCTGAGCGAATAGCCTGAACTGATCCGTGAAAATTTTAAAGGCGCCTTTAAAAATTCTCTTCTCAAACTGTTTCCTTCCAAATCGTAGAAATCCCGGCTACTATCCTGTACAAAAGGGATGGCATAAAATTCTTCGCCCTCATGAACAAAACGAGCTGTTTGGATTTCATTGATTCCTATAGATGAGCTGTCGACGAATTCTTCTTCGTAAATTACCTTAAATTGATCCCCTGGTTTCAGGTTAAAAAAGTTTATGGACCACGCATATATCTCCGACAATCGTAATGCCAGCGTAGGATGGACATCATTTTTTTCCATGGTTCCCCATAAGGAAGTCTCAATTGTTCCCACAGAGGTTTTTTTAACCAAACGGCTCTCTTTAACAGCTTTTTCCACATTGATGCTTTCACCCAAACTGACTTTTACATATTCCTTAGGAGTATGTTCATATACAAAATAATTCACCTCATGGGTACTGTCCTGCTTATTGAAATAAAAATGATATGTATTGCCCGCCTTAAATTTTGTCACATCGAATATCTTATCCACTTCCCGGGTAATATCATGAACAGTATGCATACCAAGGTTATGACGTCTCAGAATGTCGGCCAGGTTTTGATTCCACCGAATCCGTCCGGTATGCATTTGGAAGGAATCCAGAACAATCCCGAATTCCGTATCGGGATTCAAACATAAAATGTTTTGATCTATATCCCTTTTGAATGGAGATCTATCTTCATCTTTTCCCTGTGTAGTCAGCAATATAAAAAATAAAGGAACTATAATAAAGAAGAAACCCAATGCAAAGATATTTTTATTTGCCATTTCTTTTTTCCTGCTTCTTAAACCACCACATTAATAATTTTGTTCGGTACAAATATAACCTTTTTAGGTTTCTTTTCATTCAGCCATTTTTGTGCTTTTTCATGATTCAATACAATCTCTTCTACTTTTTCCTGATCTATATCCACGGGTAGATCCAGTTTAAAACGCATTTTGCCATTAAATGCCACCGGATAAGTAACAGTGGATTCTTTCAAATATTCCTCGTTATACCGGGGTATCCTGGCATCCACTATACTCCCTTTCTGACCATCTCTGTTCCACAATTCTTCAGCCATATGAGGAGCAAAGGGAGCCAATAACCGCAGAAATGGCATCAAGACCTTTCGCTTGTTGAAATTATTAGCCGGTAATTCATTCAAGCAAATCATCATGGCACTGATTGCCGTGTTAAAAGAAAAGTTATCCACATCTTCCTTCACTTTTTTTATGGTTTTGTGAAGGGTTTTAAGTTCATTTTCCGTGGGCGCTTCATCGCTAAGATTAAAATGGCCCCGATCATCATGGAACATCCTCCAGAATTTCCTGAGAAACTTATATATACCGTCAATACCATTGGTATCCCAGGGTTTTGACATATCGATGGGCCCCAGGAACATCTCATACATCCTCAAAGTATCTGCTCCGTATTTTTCAATGATATCATCAGGATTCACTACATTATAAAGCGATTTGGACATTTTTTCAATGGCCACGCCACAAATATATTTTCCATCTTCAAGAATGAATTCCGCGTCCTTAAAATCGGGATTCCATTGCCGGAAGGCTTCAATATCCAACACATCATTATCCACAATATTCACATCTACATGAAGCGGAGTGACATCGTATTGGTCTTTCAGGTTATAGGAGACAAATTTATTGGTACCTTTAATCCTGTAAACGAAATTCGACCGGCCCTGAATCATCCCCTGATTGATCAGTTTCTTAAAAGGCTCTTCTTCACAAATCCATCCGATATCGTAGAGAAACTTATTCCAGAACCGGGAATAAATCAGGTGGCCTGTGGCATGTTCGGTTCCTCCAACATAAAGGTCAACATTCCTCCAATATTCGTTGGCTTCTTTGGATACCAAAGCTTCCTCGTTATGGGGGTCCATAAAGCGAAGAAAATAGGCAGATGATCCGGCAAATCCCGGCATCGTACTTAATTCAAGCGGATATCCTTCTTCGGTTTTCCAATTCTTAGCCCTTGCCAGGGGTGGTTTGCCATCCTTGGTCGGTTTATAGGCATCCACTTCGGGGAGTTCAAGCGGAAGCTTGCTTTTATCCAACGGATAGGGCATTCCATCTTTGTAATAAATAGGGAAAGGTTCCCCCCAATATCTCTGCCGGCTGAATATGGCATCCCGCAACCGGTAATTCACCTTCTTCCTGCCGATGCCTTGTTTTTCAATCTCCTCTGTAATTTTGGAAATGGCCTCCTGAGCCTTCATTCCATTGATGAACCTGGAATTGATCACCTTCCCTTCCAGCGAATCATAAGCTTTCTCTTCAGGATTTCCGCCTTCAATAACCGGTACAATGGGAAGATTAAAATGCTTCGCAAAATCATGGTCACGCTGGTCGTGTGCAGGAACGGCCATAATGGCGCCCGTACCATATTCCACCAGCACATAATCGCTCACCCATATAGGCAATTTCTTACCTGTAAACGGATGTAAAGCATAACTTCCTGTAAATTCTCCGCTTACAGTGCGGGTATCAGTGACCCTCTCTCTTTCGGGACGCGAAGTGGCTTGCTGTACGTATTCATTCACTTTATTCCTGTACTCATCCTTTGTGAGTTTATCCACCAAATCACTTTCAGGAGCGAGTACCATAAAAGTAACTCCAAACAACGTATCGGGCCGGGTGGTGAATACGTTTATCTGCGTATCGGAATGCTCAACGTTGAAGAAAATATCGGCTCCTTCCGACCGTCCAATCCAGTTCCTCTGGATCTCTTTCAACGATTCCGTCCAGTCTACTTTTTCAAGACCTTTAAGCAACCGATCGGCATAAGCTGTGACACGAAGCGACCATTGCTTCATTTTCTTTTGCACCACAGGATAACCTCCCCTTACCGATACTCCATCCTTAACCTCATCATTGGCAAGTACTGTTCCCAGATCGGGGCACCAGTTCACCATTGAATCGGCCAGGTAAGCGATACGGTAATTGAGCAATATCTGCTGCTGTTCTTTCTCCGACATATTGTTCCATTCCTCTGCAGTAAAAGGCTTTGTCTCATCGCAGCTTGCTTCTACATTGACATTTCCCTCACGGCTGAATATTTCTTTGAGCTTCTCAACAGGCTCCGCCTTATCGGTTCTCTTATTGTACCAATGCTCAAACATCTCCAGGAAAGCCCATTGAGTCCATTTATAATATTCGGGATCACAGGTCCGTATTTCCCTGTCCCAGTCATACGAAAAACCTATCTTGGTCAGTTGGTCCTTATAACGCCTTATATTTTGTTCCGTGGTTTTTGCCGGATGCTGTCCCGTTTGGATGGCATATTGTTCCGCGGGTAAACCAAAAGCATCGTATCCCATGGGATGCAATACATTATAACCTTCCATACGCTTATACCGTGCAAAAATATCCGAAGCAATATATCCCAGGGGATGGCCTACGTGCAAACCGGCACCCGAAGGATAGGGAAACATATCCAATACATAATATTTTGGCTTATTGTGATCTATCCCTACCTTGTAAATCTTATTCTTTTCCCAGTATTTTCGCCATTTTTGTTCTATTTCATAAAAGCTATATTCCATAAGTCAAAATATTTTGTGGCATTCCTCAGAATGCGAAAATAGAAAAATCTCTCCAATCGTGGAAACAACTATGCAATAATTTGCTGTTCCAGATTTCACAAATTTTATTATATTGGAGGTCAAAAATGAAACGGATCTTTCAAAAGGTAAAAATAGATTCATTATGCAGGAAAATATAAAAATCAAAACAACCAAACAAAACGGGCTTTTTGATATAACCGGAGAAGTGAAGGCCATAGTAAAAAGGAGCAACGTACAACAAGGCATCGCTTCGGTTTATGTACATGGTGCCACGGCAGCAATCATGATCCAGGAGAGCTGGGACCAGTCGGTGCAAAACGATGTGGTAAATCTACTTAAGAAACTGATTCCCCATGGAGTCTGGGAACACGACGCTCAGGATAACAACGGGGATGCCCATCTAAAATCAGGGCTAGTCGGACCGGGTGAAACCATCCCCATTATAGAAGGAAGACTGGGGCTTTCCACCTGGCAAAATATATTTGTTTGTGAATTCGATGGCCCCAGAAGTGTAAGGAACATCGTGGTAACCATTACTGAAGCATAATGGATGAAATATGTTGCATAACATAAACAAAATGAAGAAAGTAAAAAAATATTCCGGGCTTATCACCGGAATATTTTTTATTTTTGTTTAATAAGTTATTTAATTTAAATCATTGGGAGGTGCTATGGCAAAAATAGATCTTTCCTTAACCAATTTAGATGAACTTTTCCCTGAAAATTTCTCTCAGGAGCAAATGGCCAAAGCCAAGACGATCTTCTTAAAAGAGCTGTCATTATTGGCCCATAAATTTTACGGGGGAAAACTACAGTCTCTGCCCAAGGCAGGGCTCTACGGTTTCAACTGGTTTAATATTTGGTATACCCCGGGAGTGTCGAAGATCTCCACCACCATCCGGGACGACAACAATACTTCGTTCGATGTCACTAACCGGGGTAATATGGTAGCGGTTGTCTCGGATTCTACAAGAGTTCTGGGTGACGGCGATGTAACACCGCCGGGAGGAATGGGTGTAATGGAAGGAAAAGCCTATCTTATGAAATACCTTGCGGGGATAGATGCCGTGCCCCTTTGTGTGAACAGCTATAATAAAAAAGGAGAACACGACCCGGATAAGGTCATTGATTGTGTAAAAATGGTTGAACCCAGTTTTGGTGCAGTCAATTTGGAAGATATATCACAGCCCAACTGTTATAAAGTGCTCGACACCCTGAGGGAAGAATGTGATATACCTGTATGGCATGATGATGCACAGGGTACAGGAGCGGTAACGGTAGCGGGATTGATCAATGCGCTGCGGATAGTAGAGAAAAAGATGAAGGATGTAAAGATTGTATTGTTTGGAGCCGGAGCCTCAAATACAACCATTGCCCGGCTGGTACTTCAGGCAGGTGCCAACCCGGAAAAAGTGATTCTGTTCGATTCAAAAGGATCGCTTCAGAAAGACCGCGAAGACATCAAGGCAGACAAGCGATTCTACAGGAAATGGGAGCTCTGTGAAAAGACCAACCCGAAAAAGGTAAAAGATATGGAAACGGCCTTGAAAGGGGCCGATGTATTGATTGCCTTAAGCAAACCGGGACCGGATGTAGTCAAACCCGAGTGGATCAGATCTATGGGATCCAAACCCATTGTATTTGCCTGTGCGAATCCTGTTCCCGAAATTTATCCCTATGCCGCCAAAGAGGCAGGTGCCTATATTACTGCTACAGGCCGTGGCGATTTCCCCAATCAGGTGAACAACTCTCTTGGCTTCCCGGGAATCCTGAAAGGAGCACTGCTGGTACGTGCCAAAAGTGTAACGGACAACATGGCCGTGGCCGCTTCCTATTCCATGGCAAACTATGCAAAAAAGAAAGGCATCCACCCCGATTACATCATGCCCAAGATGGATGAAACGGACATGTTCGCTTTTGAAGCAGCTGATGTCGCCATGCAGGCCATTAAAGACGGGGTGGCTAGAGTAGAAAGCGACTGGGATACCATTTATAACAGAACACTTGAAGACATA
>JAIPAF010000021.1 GCA_021740225.1 Bacteroidales bacterium
GCTTTCCGTTCAGAATCTCAATAAAGCCGTGATTCAACCAAGACTACAAAATGAGCAAACAAAAGAATCCGAATGGCAATCGTTTTTAGAATTCCTTGAAAGCGAAACGGTAATCTGGATAAAAGAATTCGACTATATATCCGGAAGAATTGCCGAACTGTTTGACAAAACCATTGAAAAGAATCCCGATCAAAATATCGGCTCATATATTATTACAAAATCCCATCTTGAAGAGCAAATCAAAAGATTCCACTGGATCGAAACCGGAGACAAGGGCCATCTCCCAGAATCCAATACCATAGAGTTTAATTCCACTCCACCTCCGGCTTTCAATAAAAACTTCGATCTGTTATCGGATAATCTGATCAAAAACCAGGAACAGGGATATACCAACTATATCCTCTCCAATAATGAAAAGCAGATTGAACGGTTGAAAGCCATTTTCCATGATATCCATCCGGACATTCAGTTTACCCCTATTCTACAAACACTACATGAGGGATTTATTGATCATGAATTAAAAATCTGTTGCTATACCGATCACCAGATCTTCGGGCGTTATCACAAATTTCAGATTAAATCGGGTTTTTCAAAGAAAGAAAGGTTAAATATTGAAGAACTCAACAATCTTCATCCCGGCGATTATGTAGTACATGTAGATCATGGTATCGGGAAGTTCGGAGGGTTGGAAAAAATAGAGATCAACGGTAAAACCCAGGAAGCCATACGGCTGATTTATAAAGACAATGATATTCTCTATGTGAACATTCATTCCTTGCATAAAATTTCGAAATATAAGAGTAAAGATCTCACTCCCCCGAAAATATACAAGCTCGGCTCGTCAGCGTGGAAAAATCTCAAGAGCAAAACAAAAAACAAGGTCAAGGATATTGCTAAGGAATTAATCCAGCTTTATGCACAGAGAAAAGAGAAAAAAGGATTGGCTTTTTCAGAAGATACTTATCTACAGCATGAACTGGAATCTTCTTTCATTTATGAAGATACTCCCGATCAGCTTTCTGCCACCAGGGCCACCAAGGCGGACATGGAATCAGAAACTCCAATGGACAGGCTGATTTGTGGAGATGTAGGCTTCGGTAAAACAGAGATAGCCATCAGAGCGGCCTTTAAAGCCGTGGCGGATAGCAAACAGGTGGCCATACTGGTACCTACCACCATTCTGGCTTTTCAGCACTATCAAACATTTTCAGAGCGACTTAAAGAATTTCCATGCACAGTGGATCATCTCAGCCGCTTAAGAAGCCATAAAAAACAAAAAGAAATCAAAGAAAACATCACGGAGGGCAGAACAGACATTGTCATAGGAACGCACAGGCTTATTAGCAAGGATATCAAGTTTAAAAACCTTGGACTCCTGATCATAGACGAGGAACAAAAATTCGGAGTAGCAGCCAAGGAAAAATTAAAAAAACTTAAACTCAATGTGGATACATTAACCCTCACCGCTACACCGATTCCCAGGACATTGCAATTTTCACTGATGGGTGCCAGAGATCTTTCCATTATACATACCCCACCCCCCAACAGGTATCCCATTGTAACCGAAGTGCATACTTTTAATGAAGATATCATCAGGGAAGCCATTTACTATGAATTTGAGCGCAACGGCCAGGTTTTCTTCATCAACAACCGAATTCAAAATATACATGAAATTGAAAAACTGGTTAACCGCCTCTGCCCCGATGTAAATACAGTAGTGGCTCACGGGCAAATGGAAGGGGCTAAGCTGGAAAAGATCATGCTCGATTTCATTAATTATGAATATGATGTGCTCATTGCAACCAGTATTATTGAGTCGGGCCTGGATATTCCCAATGCCAATACCATGATCATAAATGAAGCACAAAATTTCGGTCTAAGCGACCTGCATCAGCTCAGAGGAAGAGTTGGCAGATCAAATAAAAAAGCCTTCTGCTATCTGCTGGCTCCTCCACTTACTGCCGTTACACCGGAAGCCCGGAAAAGACTGAAGGCTATTGAAGAATTTTCAGAGTTGGGCAGTGGTTTCAATATTGCCATGCAGGATCTGGATATAAGGGGAGCAGGAAATCTTCTCGGGAAAGAACAAAGCGGCTTTATTGCCGATATAGGTTTTGAAACCTACCAGCGTATATTGGATGAAGCCTTGCAGGAATTAAAAGAAAATGAATTCAAAGATCTCTTCCAGAAGGAGAAAAAAGATGATCTTAAAAAACAAACAGCCGAACAAAGATTTATTAAGGACTGTCAAATTGAAACAGACCTCGAAATTCTCTTCCCGGATGATTATATTCCCAATATATCAGAAAGAATCAATCTCTACAGAGAGCTTGATAATATCGGAAATAAGGAACAATTGAAACAGTTTGAAGAAAATTTGCAGGATCGATTCGGCCCCCTTCCTCAACCAACACGGGAACTACTGAACGTGGTTAAATTGAGATGGCTGGCTATTGATCTGGGCTTTGAAAAAATTCTTCTCAAAAATAATATCATGGTTATGCATTTTATCTCCAATCAGGAATCACCTTATTATCAATCTGCCATCTTTAGCGGAATTCTCAAATATGTTCAAAAAAATCAAGAATTATTCCAAATGAAAGAAGGCAAAAAATTAAGTCTTACTGTACAAAATATCAATAATATAAACGAAGCCCTGACAATTCTCAGTAATATGAAAGAAAATTTATAAATTTGCCTAGCTCACAGAAATCTGATCTATTTGGACTTGGCTCTAGACATAGGAAATTCTGTTGTAAAGGCAGGAATTTTTAAAGACAACAAACCATTTCGGGTTATAAGGTATAGTCAATATCTCCATCAAAAGATTCTTCATCTTATATTGCGATACAGGGTGAGGAATATGATTGTTTCATCGGTCAAAGGATTTGCCCTGCCAGGAGTAGAACGATTAAAGCCTTATTTGAACCTTTATATCGAGTTGTCTTCCAAAACATCATTGCCAATAAAAAATCTTTATCAGACTCCGGAATCTCTTGGCAACGATCGGATTGCTGCAGTAACCGGAGGAATTTCTCTTTTCCCCGATTCCAATATACTGGTGATAGATGCAGGAACAGCTATAACCTTTGATTTCATAAATAAACATAAAGAATATCTTGGAGGTAATATTTCACCCGGTTTATCCATGAGATACCAAGCCTTACATCAATTCACAAACCGGCTTCCCCTTCTTCAAAAGCAAGAAGACTTCAAGCTTCTGGGAGATAATACAAACAAGGCCATTATAAGAGGAGTACAAAACGGTATTGTTTTTGAAATGAACCATTATATTGAGTATTTATCGAATGAAAAAGGCAATGTAACAACAATCCTTACAGGTGGAGATAGTAATTTCTTTGATAATAAATTAAAATATCCCATCTTTGTAGAATCTGATTTAGTCCTTATAGGATTGAATAAAATACTGAAATACAATATTTATGCGCATTAAAGGGATCCTTATTATATTAAGTCTGTTGCTATGTTGCAGCATTCATAGCTATAGTCAAAAAAGCATTTATTCCCCTTATACAAGATACGGTCTTGGTGAAATGGTTGATCAAAATATGGGAAATACCATGGGATTTGGCTCCCTAACCTCCGGCATCAGAATGAACGATGTGATCAACCATTCAACTCCGGCTTCCTATACAGCTCTGGATACCAATTCTTTCATATTTGACGTGGGTATCAGTGGCAATTCAGCCTTAAAGAGATCAACCGAGGATCAGATTACCCGTAGAGCACTGGGTTTTGACCATTTGGCCATAGGATTTCCGGTAACCCGATGGTGGAAAAGCAGCATGGGTATAGTCCCGTTGAGCCAGGTCGGCTATCATGTCCAAAAAACCACCAACCCCAATAATATAGATGAACTGGTTAACCGCTTTGAGGGAGAAGGAGGTATAAGACAGATTTATATTGGCAATGCTGTCAATTTGACGGAAAATCTGAGCGTGGGTATGAATTATTTCTACCTTTTTGGGAATACCACTTATAATTCAACTGCAAGCCTGCCCCAGGACCGCTATAGCGGACTTTTCCAAAAAAAATTAAATTTTCATTTCAAAGGAAGCCGGTTTCAAACGGGCATTCAATATGAATTCAACTTCTCAGATAATTACAATCTTAACCTTGGCGTAAGCTATGATTTAAGCACGAACCTGAATCTGGACAAATCCTATGAATTTTTCTCCTTTTATCAGTACAACGATAGCCAGGGGATTACCAGGCAAGATACCATTGACAAAATCCAGAGCAAGAGAACAACAAAGGTCAAGTACCCTCAGGGAATGAGTGCAGGATTCGCTTTCCAAAGCTCAAAACTGATCTTTGGGGGAGATTTCGAATATCAAAACTGGTCAACGCTTGAAGAATTTGACAACCTTTCAGACAGTTACTCCTTGCGCGGTGGCCTTCAATATACTCCAGACAGAGAAGCTTTGAGGAACTATTTTAAAAGGCTTAATTACCGGGTCGGCGCCTTTTATGAACAATCCTATCTTAAGATAAATCATCAGCAATTGAAAGATTATGGCATAACATTTGGAATAGGTATACCGTTAAGATACAATAGAACAAAATTCAATATTGCTTTAAAGCTAGGAAAGAGAGGTACAACCAATAACAATCTGATAGAAGAGAATTACGCAGTTATAAACTTCAATATAACGTTTTACGATATTTGGTTTATAAAACAAAAATATCAATAACTAACTTAAAATAAACACGTGATGATGAATACTTTAAGAAAATTACTACTCTTCGCTGTGTTAATCAGCTTATTCTCAACGTTCCACTCTTTTGGACAAACCGGAGCGGAAGAAGGTTCTAAGTTCGGAAGTGGGAAAGACAGCATTAGATGCCTGAAGAATCTTTCCCTCTATGTAGAATATTACAGACAAAACAATTACGAAGATGCGATAGAACCCTGGACCGTTGTCTATCATGAATGTCCCCGGGCCTCGAAAAACATTTATCTCCATGGGGAAGATATGATCACCGACGAAATTGAGAATACCGAGGACCAAAAGAGAAAGAAAATATTACTGGATAGCCTCATGCAACTTTATGACAAAAGGATCAAATATTTTGGACAGGAAGGGTATGTCACTGGAAAAAAGGCCCTTGACCTTATTAAATATGGAGAGAATACAGCCGAGAAGCTGCAAAAGGTATATGACCTGCTTGATAAATCCATTGATTTAAGGGGAGAAGAATCAAGTGCAGCAGTCCTTGTTAATTATATGAATATCGCCAATAGTTTACATAAAAATGATATGATTGAAGACAAGGAATTGTTGGACGACTATTCCAAAACGTTACAATTGGTGGAAGCCCAGCTTGAAGAAGATCCGGATCATAAAATGTTGACGAGAGCCAAGGAGACAATTGATAAAATCTTTGAAAACAGTGGAGCTGCTACATGCGAAAATCTGATCAATTTATATAAACCCCGGTTCGAGGAGAATAAAAAAGACCTTGAGACGGTCAATAAAATTATTGGGTTGTTGACTGATGCCAAATGCACCGATAGCGATCTGTATCTTAATGCCAACATTCAGTTGAATAAACTTGAACCGAATGCGGATATTGCAAATCATATTGCACAATTATTCTACGAAAGGGAAAAGTTTGAGAAAACCATCGAATATTATAAGAAAGCAATTGAGATCACTGAGGATGATGAAAAGAAAGCCGAATATTATACAGAGCTGGCTACCATAACTTTTGAAGAACTGGAAGATAAGATTACTGCAAGGGATTATGCAAGACAAGCCATTGAGTTTAACCCGGACAACGGGCGACCTTATATACTTATTGGAAGAATGTATACCGAGTCAGTTGAGGATTGCGGAGAAAACGAATTCGAACAGAAAGCTGTATTATGGGCTGCTGTAGATAAGTTTATTAAGGCTAAACAGGTTGATTCAGACCTTGCTGATGAAGCGCAGGGTTTTATTGACTCATACAGACCGCGCTTCCCCGATAAGAAAAGTATATTCTTCCAAAATTATCAAATTGGAGACACATACCAGGTAGAATGTTGGATCAATGAAACAACAACTGTTAGAACTTCTGAATAAGCATATTTACAATCTCCTTAAAGGTAAAAATATAATAATTCCGCTCGTGGTGGGCGGAATTATTATATTTTTTTCAGCCTGTGAAAACGATATCGAAAAAGTGAAACTGATGAGCAGGGAAAGCAATTTTCCTGATCAGTCCATGACTGATGCCGTTATCCTGCATAAAACCAATGGCCGTTTAAATATAAAAGTCACCTCACCCGAAATCAATCGTTATACCAGTATTGAAGAACCTCACACCATCTTTCCCCAAGGGTTGAATGTCCGGTTCTATGACAGTACATTAACCGTAGAATCTAAAATTACTGCAAATTATGCCATTTATCACGAGAAGGATGACCGCTGGGAAGCTAAGAACAACGTAGTAGCCATCAATAGTGAAGGAGACACGCTGAATACAGAATACCTGATCTGGAACCAAAACAAAAAATTAATTCATACAGACCGATATGTGAGGATAACAACTAAAGATGGGATCATTCACGGCAAAGGTTTTGAAGCCAACCAGGATTTTTCTAACTGGAGTATAAAAAACACAACAGGAACAATCGAAGTAGAAGATGAATAAAAACCCCATTCGGTTTATGGAAGTGATTTGGATTTTAGTGGCTGTTTTATGTTTTATTTTGGGAATTAAGGCAGCAATTGAAAATCAGCTGAACAACAGTTTGGTATTCATCCTGTTCACGGCGATTGCCGCAACCATGTATGCTTTTCGCAGGCACATCCGGAAAAAGAATTCCTCATGACGAATTTACCGTTATACTGAAAAAGAATCCCGCGGATTTAAAGAAAAAGATATAAAATTTCTATCTTCGTAGCTTCGAAAAAAACTAGTAATAAAAACCTTTAAAATAAAAATTTAAATCAATGGCTACACTTGAAAAAATAAGGAACAGAATGGGAGTACTTGTTGCAGTGGTTATCGGACTAGCATTGCTTGCTTTTGTACTCGGTGATTTGTTCAGGGGCGGAGGTTCAGCCATAAGAGGCGATAGATATGAAATTGCGGAAATCGGAGGTACATCCATATCATACCAAAATTTTCAGAAAGAAGTGGAAGAACTGGTAGAGATCAATAAAATCTCGCAGAACCAGTCAGCCCTCGATGCAGACACACGAGAACAGCTCAGGCAGCAGGTCTGGGAGCGGATTATACGAGAACACGTTATGAATGAAGAATATGAGGAGCTGGGTATTGGAGTCAGTTCTCAGGAACTTTGGGACATGGTTCAGGGAGAGAATATACATCCTATGATTCAACGTATATTCACCAATCCCGAAACAGGAGAAGTAAATAACATGCAAATAATCAGATTTCTAAAAAGTTATAATCAGGACCCCACCGGAAGACAAAGAACATATTGGCTATATCTGGAAGATCAAATGATAAGAGAAAGAAAATTTACTAAATTCAGTAATCTCATTAATAAAAGCCTATATCTAACTTCCAGTGAGAGCAACCAACTTGCTGAATTGAATGCCCGTAATGTTGATTTCAATTACGTACTCCAGCGTTTTAACAGCATTGCTGATAGCATGGTTGAAGTGGACGAATCCGAGTTGAAAGATTACTATGACAACCACGAACAACATTATAAGCAGTCAGCCAGCCGGGATCTGGAATACGTTACCTTTAGCATCGAACCCACAGAAAAGGATATAAAGGGTGCCCGGGAATACATAGTTAATTCAATTGAAGATTTTAAAAATGCCCGGGAAACGGCGGAATTTGTGAATCTGAACAGCGACATTTCATTTGACGATACGTATTACAAAAAGGAAGAACTTTCCGATTCCATTGCCGATTTCATGTTTTCAGCCGATATAGGTGATACCTATGGTCCATATCGTGAGGAGGGAGCATTTAAATTATCTAAATTGACGGATGTCAAATATCTGCCTGATTCTGTCAAGGCGCGTCATATACTGATTCAGCCCAACAGAAGACAAAGGAATATACAAAATGCAAAAAACCTGGCCGACAGCCTTGAACAAGAACTGGAACAAGGGGCCGATTTCGGCCAACTGGCCCAACAATATTCAGATGATCAAAACACCGCTCAGGATGGCGGAAACCTGGGCTGGATTCAAGAAGGTGATATGGTAGAGGCCATTACGGATACTGCGTTTTTTGCTCAGCCGGGAGAAATCAAATTGGTCCAGTCACAATATGGCTTTCATTTGCTGGAGGTTACTGAAAGAGGGAGAGAAACCAAAAAAGTCCAGGTAGCAACGCTGGCAAGAAATATAGAACCCAGCTCGGAAACCTATCAACAGGTATATTCCAGGGCAAGCCGTTTTGCCGGTGAACTCCGCTCTTACGAGAGTTTCACAGAAGCTATCCAGGAAAACGATCTGACCAAAAAAATGGCCAATAATGTTCAAATCAATTCCAGCAGTATACCTGGACTTGAAGATGCAAGAAACATAATCAGAGCAGCATACGACACCAAAGAAAACAAGCTGATCACCAACGATAATGGTGATCCGATCTTTGAAATAGGAGACAACTTTGTGGTGGGTTTCGTTACTGAAATCCGGAAAAAAGGCATCGCTCCGTTCGAACAGGTGAAAAACGATATCAGGGTTAACGTGATGGAAAACAAAAAGGCGGAAAAAATAAAAAGCCAATTTAATGAAAACATGCAAAATGCCGGTTCATTGGAAGAAGTCTCCGATCAAATGAACCTCCGTATCATGGAAGCCAACGATGTTAATTATTCCACATACAGGATTCCCGGCGCCGGGTCGGAACCCAAGATTGTCGGTGCTGCTATGGAATTGGAAGAAAATCAACTTTCCTATCCCATACAGGGAGAAAATGGAGTATACCTAATTCAGGTAACCAATACCACCGAATCGCAAAGTACTAACCCATCTATTGTCAAACAACGCGAACTCCAAAGAATGCAACGCATGGCACCTTCCGAGGTATTTACAGCCCTCAGGGAAGCAGCCGATATCAAAGACAAACGGTATAAGTTCTATTAATTCACTATATCCAAAAAAAGAGGATCTCCCCCGATCCTCTTTTTTTATCTAAGAAATTGTTTTATCCTTGTTAACGCCTCTTTTAGCTCATACTGTTCTCGGGCAATATTGAAACGAATATAATGGGGATGGGCTTCGGAAAAGTGTTCGCCCGGTATTTACTCATCACTGATTTCCATTATTTTCCATTTTCTTCCTTGACAAACCAAACTGTTCCTTTTCCACGTTACCTAATGGTTCAGTGTGAACCATCACGTCATAGGTATTTCCCACCTTTTCAGCGATATTTTTTTCAACTTGCCGGGCAATCCTATGAGCATGAGCAACTTTCATTTCAGGATCCACCTCTATATCAAGCGAAATAACATACTGATCGCCGTGTTTTCGTAATCTCACCCTATGGGGATGAGAGGCATTATCCGTCTGTTCAACCGCTTCAAAAATTTTAAAATACACTTTAGAATCATCTACCCCGTCCATGAGTTCCACATTACTTTCCATGAAAATCGAAAAGGCTTCTTTCATAATCCATATACTCACTGCCATACCGGTTATCAAGTCCAGAACGGGCATATTCAGCTGATAAGTGAAAAATAAACCAAGGAGTACTGAGCAAGAAATCAAAATGTCGTTTCGCATATTTTTTCCACTGGCAATCAACATCTGGCTATTGATCCGCTTACCGGTTCTCAGGTTGTAAATATAAAGCGCAGCCTTAGCAACAATCGAAATAATGGTAACATATAAGGCAATCATTGAAGGAACCTGATGGGGCTGATTTTCTATTATTCGTACCAGCGTGGTGTAAAAAAGTTGTGCTCCCACAAAAAATATAATGAAACTCAGCACTTTGGTAGCAATCGCTTCCGCCCGCTGATAACCATATGGATATTTATAGTCCGGGGGTCTACAGATAATCTTTGAAGCATAAAAACTGATCACAAAAGTCAGTACATCCGATGCGGAATCCAAACCGTCACTGATCACTGCAAAACTGCCGGAAATAATTCCTATCGTTATTTTAGCGGCCGATAAAAGTGTATTACCAAGAATACCAACAATCGATGCTTTCCTTATTACTAAAGATCTGCTATTCATTATTTGCCTTTAAATTCACCGTTGTTGCAACGAAATTACAGCAAACTTCCGTATATTACTTATCCATCTTTGAAAATAGCAGCGAATTGAATATCATCTTGTAATCCGCCTGTGTTGAAGCCCTGAACTGGGGTTTAAAAGAAAACATGATCAATTCACCGGAGCCTTTTTTCACCCAAACCCACGCAGGTTTTTCTGCTATTTCCTTCTCTTTTTCTGCAAACCCGCTTAATAAAATATTTTCCTCCGGGAAATGCCCCAATACCCTTCTGTCCATATCAAAAACCGGCGTATGGGTCGAGAAAACAGGATCACCTCTATAAAAAACCCCTGTTTTATCGGGCATTCCACGAGTAAATACCCTTTGATTATCAAGGTCTATCTTCACGAATGAGCCGGGGCAATAAAATCCATTTTCCTTGATGTCTTCAGCCACATTATCTATCGGTAAACGAAACGTCTCCTTTTCTTCTTCATTAATAGGAATGGTTTGCTTACCCATGAACAACTCCGTTGACTCTCCCCAGCTTACGATCTTACCCCCCTCATCGACGAAATTCATAACTTTCCGGAGACCTTCTTTCTCCATACCCTTGGTGTATTCAGGCGGATAGTCACTCATTCGGTATTGGTTCTCCGATTCGTATTTACCCTTTAAGAACACTGATTTATCCTGATCGGGAAATACCAAAACATCATAATTATTCAATTCCATTTCCTGAATCTCTCCCGGATGAATCACGTCAAAAGGAATATTATAGATATCAAAGACATAACGGGTCCATCCTGCATCCACATCATGCTGATAGGTCTCTATCAGGGCAATTTTTGGAAAATCGAGATTTTGCCATTCTCCGTCGGGCTGCTCTTCTGCAAAGAGCGGGGGAACATCCACCTGTTCAATGAGGCGGCTCACATCCTTCCTGTTTGCATTCGAGGAAGGAATAATGAAGGCGCCTTCATTCAGTGATTGATTACCAACATTAACTTCCTGGCTTACATAATGAACGGGCAGATCCATCTCCTTAGCCAAAAATGCAGCTTTATAGCTTTCATTGTTGCTGAAAGGAAAAACCGCAGCCTGATAATCGTTCGGTATGGATTTGGGGATGCGATATTGGCCCTCCAATTGCTTCAAGGCATTTTCCAGGGTCTCAGATCTTACATCTATTTCATCGCATTCCACTCCCCTGTGTAAAGGCAACGACCAGGAAGTGATGTCATAGGGTTTGATCATTTCTCCCCCCGGAGTATAATGTCTTACGGGATATTGCTGGCTTTCCATTACCTCTTTTATAAAAGGCCTGAAAGGCTGGGCCAGCGGAATAACCACATCACCCTTGCCGTAACGTCTATCCTCTATTTCCACCGGTTCCTGCAAAACATACCTTTGCACACCATGTTCATCCAAAAGATTCACCAAATTGACCAGTTCGCTTTTGTCATGTTGGTCCTCCGGGAGAATATAATAGTAAGGAGCCTGCGTTCTTCCCCGGTTAACTTCTTTCTGACACATCTCATTACGGAAATTCAGAATATCTTCTTTATGATTGGCACAAGACTTAATGATCGACATGGTGGAGACCACTTCATAATCCATAATATCGCTTAATCTCCACCAACCTCCTTCCCACGGCAATGGCATATTGATACTTTTCTTGTATTCAGACAATCCTTTGCCCCAAACAGAAAGTTCGTTCTCTTCCACATAAATGGGTGAAGCGTATTGTACACTGGCACATTCGGTAAGGAAACCGATAACATTTTTCCAGATGCAGGTTTCTGTCGATCCCGGCCAGTAATTATCGAAAGAATAATGCTGACTTACACCTGCCAGATCATTCCGTGTCATATCCTTGATCATATTCATTCCAAAAATACCAATCCAATTCCATATCCCTGCATCAATATTTTCAGCTATGGGGTCATGATTGGGAGGTACGAAATATCTCGGCCCGGTGGAGCCCATCTGGTGCTTTTCCACCATAACCTGCGGAAACCATGTATGACTGAATATCTTAGATATAGCCCGGTTATCCTTCTGGCTCAGGGTGATAAAATCCCTATTGTTGTCGTGGCCCACATACTTATGATAAACACCGGGCATGGAGCTTCCTTCATACTTGGTACCCTTGTATTCTTTATAATGGTCAACAACCATATCCATACCATCAGGGTTATGGCTGGGTACCATCATATAAACCACATCTTTCATCCAACCCGTAGTATCGGGATCCTGAGTAGTCAAAAGCTTATGAGCTATTAACGGAGCTGCCTGTGAAGGCCCTACCTCACTGGCATGCATTGATAAAGTAGCAACAAGAAATACCTTGCCTTTCCGAATGTATTCTTTCTGCTTCTCTTCACTCAATTCATGGTTAAGGGCCAATTCTTTGTTTATCTTCCTCAACTCATCCAAATTTTGAATGTTGTCGGGATGGGAAAAAAATGCCCCATACATCGTTTTCCCCATGGGAGATTCTCCTATCTTCTCCAATTTCAGGCGGGGAGAGGACTTCTCTAGTTTCTTCAGATAGTCGATCAACGCTTCATATTCAAAGAGCATTTTGTCTGCACCAGGCTTGAAGCCAAAATGCTCCGAGGGCTTCACCACCTCCTTCTGGCTGAAACCCGATAAAGAACAGATTATCAATAAGGCAGCTAAAGCTGATTTAAAAATGAATGTTCTATCTTTCATAAAGTATAAGATTAAAGGTTACTACTAAATTTCTGATCAAAAATAAAGAATTTGGTTTAATACAAATAAAAAACGGCTGGTTATCTCACCAGCCGCTATACACTTATATAATCATTTATCTTACTGCTTATTCAAAGCCTCCTGTAGCTCGTCCGTCAGTTCAAGATTGTGATAAACATTTTGTACATCATCGTCCTCTTCAAAAGCATCAACCATCTTCATTACTTTCAGGGATGATTCAAGATCCAAAGCTTTTCGGGCCTTAGGAACCTGCTGCAAGGAAGCATTTTCCGGCTGTATATTCATCTCTTCCAGTTTCTTCTGAATGGCTCCGAAATCTTCTTTTGCCGTCGTTACAGTAAGAAAATCGTCTTCCACCTCAAGATCTTCTGCGCCTGCATCAATCAGCTCAAGTTCCATTTCTTCCAAATCCATATCTTCTTTTCTGGGTATTGTAAATATTCCTTTTTGATCGAAAAGGTAACTGATTGATCCATTCTTTCCCAGGCTACCCCCATTCTTGGTAAAAATTGACCTGACGCTGCTCACTGTGCGGTTTCTGTTATCTGTCAGGCATTCTACGAATATGGCTACACCTCCCTGGGCATATCCTTCAAAATAAACCTTCTCCAGCTGACTCCCGTCACTGGAGGCTTTCTTTATAGCTCTTTCAATATTATCCTTCGGCATATTCACGCCCTTGGCGTTCTGAATGGCCATGCGCAGGCGTGAATTGGATTCAGGATCATTTCCCCCTTCTTTAACCGCAACACTGATTTCCTTGATAATCCGGGAGAATATCTTGGATTTCTTGGCATCCTGTGCTTCTTTCCGCCGCTTGATATTTGCCCATTTACTGTGACCTGCCATATAACAACACCTCTTTTATTTATGTATTTCCTTATGAAGCAAAGATAATAATTTTGCCTTTCGCTTCTTCATTTATCCAACACGTTTATCCCCGGAGATATTATTCGCTAATATGAATACGTTGCTGTTAGCGGGCAAAACTTATTTTGCCGATGTTATGCTTCTTTAAACTAGCTGAAGATTAGGCAAATTATCTTTTCTAAGGGTTGTGTGATACTTTTATTGCAACCCCCGACTATACCAAAAACAACAAAATGATCTTCGGGAAAAATTCCGACCGCGAACCCAATGAAGTCCAGTCTATTATTAAAATACCGGCCCGGAGAAACACGGAAAAACAATTCTTGTTTGGATTGAAGTTTTACAACAGAGACCATAATGTAAAATATTGGGAAGTATCCTGTGAATTTTTATTTCCTTGATTTAATTTTGTGGCGATTAACGTAAAACCTTATTTTTTAGAAAAGAGCAGGGAGTGAGGATGAATGCATCAAAGCCTAAAAAATGCTACATAGAAACCTATGGATGCCAGATGAACGTGGCCGACAGCGAAGTGGTTACCTCCATCCTAAATGAAGAGGGTTATGAACTTACCCAAGATATGACAAAGGCAGATCTGATCCTGGTAAACACATGCTCCATCAGGGAGAACGCCGAGCAAAGGGTCTGGGGCAGGCTGGATGTGTTCAGGCAGATTAAGGAAAAAAATCCTCATACCAAGGTGGGGGTAATCGGTTGTATGGCCGAACGGCTAAGAGAGAAGGTGGTTGAAAGAGAAAAAAGCGTAGACCTGGTTTTGGGTCCCGACACCTACCGGTCCCTGCCGGAACTTCTGGAAGAAGTAGATTCCGGACATAAAGGGATCAATACTCTACTGTCCAAAGAAGAAACCTATGGGGATATAGTGCCGGTAAGAACGCACAAAAACAATCTGTCTGCCTTCATATCCATCATGCGGGGCTGCAACAACATGTGCGCCTATTGTATCGTGCCATTCGTTCGCGGACGGGAAAGAAGCAGGGATCCTGAAACCATCGAAAGTGAAGTACGTCACCTCAGCCAAAAAGGTTATAAGGAAATCACCCTGATCGGCCAGAATGTAGACTCCTACAATCGGAAAAAAGGGGGAAAGACCCTTCGTTTTGCAGATCTTCTTGAGCAGGTAGCCGGTATAGATCATGAAATGCGTATACGTTTCGCCACTTCCCACCCCAAAGATCTTTCGGATGATGTATTGAAAACGATGGCTGATCACCCGAATATCTGCAGACACATTCACCTGCCTGTTCAATCGGGAAGCACAAGAATATTGAAAGCCATGAACCGGGGATATACCAGGGAATGGTATTTGAACCGCATTGACGCCATTCGACATCATCTGCCGGAGGCTGAAATTACCACCGATATTATGACAGGATTTTGTTCGGAAACGGAAGAAGATCATAAACAAACCCTGTCCCTGATAGAATATGCCCGTTACGATTTTGCTTATATGTTTAAATATTCCGAACGGCCCGGAACCAAGGCTGCCAGGAAGATGAATGATGATGTTGACGAACAGACCAAAAAACAGAGACTCAACGAAATTATCAAACTTCAGAATCAGATAGGAGCTGCCAATAAGAAAAACTCCATCGGAAAAACTTTTACGGTGCTCGTTGAAGGGACCTCCAAAAAATCCAACAATGACTACTTCGGGAGGAATTCCCAGAATCAGGTGGTAGTTTTTCCAAAAAATAGAGTAAAGCCGGGTGAGTATGTGAATGTCAAGATAGAAAACAGCACTTCGGCAACGCTGCTGGGAAAAGTGATAGAAGATTAACCCGGGACGAAACCCGAAACAAAAACCTGAAGAGAAAGAATAGCAAATAGAATAACAAAATATAAATAATTTATACGATGAGTGATCTATTGAATGAATTCCGCGATTACCGTGAAAAGATGAATAACAAATTACAGGAAACCGACAATAAAGTGATCAAACGCATCATGAATCTGGATACCAATGCCTATAAGGACAATGCATTGGATTCCAAAACAAAGGAAATGCTGGGTCTGATAGCCTCCATGGTATTGCGGTGCGACGATTGCATCAGCTATCACCTGGAGCAATGCCATAAAGCAGGAATTTCCAATGAAGCAATGTACGAAATTTTTTCTCTGGCAAATTTAGTCGGTGGTACCATCGTTATCCCTCATACCCGAAGAGCTCTTGAATATTGGGAGGCACTTAATCAGGAAAGTCAATAAAAAATGCCTTTCCCAATAATGACAAAGGAGAACACTACTTGTTGTTGTTGGACTTGATGTTTAATACGTTTTCCAATTGCATAATCTTGATCAGCTCCATGGCCCCCTGCGATACATGCGCCAATTCAAAATTCGTGTCGTTGATTTTAGCATTTCTCAATACATTCAATAACGTTTCAAATGCATAACTGTCAATGAATGACACATCATCCAGATTCAGGGTTACATTTACTTTAGGTTTCTTAACGTATTTCATTAGTTCCTGTTCAACCTGTTTGGCATTATACACATTAAACTTGTCAATTTCTCCAAATGACAAGTAATAATTGTTGTTGTATTGTTCCACTTCCAACATAATATTTATCTGTTATTTTTAGGTTGAAGTCTTTTATTCAAAGATATTCCGCCTCTAATATCAAAACGTGATCAGGGTCAAATTTATTAACAAATAGACCAACTTGTTCACCAAACCATTTATTTTTAATCATTCTAAATATCAATTGGAAAGCAG
This sequence comes from Bacteroidales bacterium, assembly GCA_021740225.1. GTDB lineage: Bacteria > Bacteroidota > Bacteroidia > Bacteroidales > UBA12077 > JAGXLC01. The sequence continues at coordinate 16,514 of JAIPAF010000021.1, forward strand.
AAAATCATTCCTTCATAATTCAATCTTCATTATTATGATCTATGATTTGAATATTAAGTTCTTTCAACTGTTTTTTGGAGATTTTGGAGGGGGTATTGATCATCAGATCACGACCCGAATTGTTCTTGGGAAAGGCAATAAAATCACGAATTGAATCGGAACCTCCCATCACGGCACACCATCGGTCGAAACCAAATGCAATGCCTCCATGCGGCGGAGCGCCGTATCTAAATGCATCCAGAAGAAATCCAAATTTTTCATTGGCTTCTTCCCTGGAAATGCCCAGCGTATAAAACATTTTTTCCTGCAATTCACGATTGTGAATACGGATGGAGCCTCCGCCAATTTCCACACCGTTAATGACAAAATCATAGGCATTGGCGCGCATTTTACCGGGATCACTGTCATAAAGCGGAATATCCTCATCCTTTGGTGCAGTAAAAGGATGATGCATGGCCACATACCGGTCTTCTTCTCCGTCCCACTCCAGCAAGGGAAAATCCACTACCCATAGCGGGGCATATTTTTCCTGATCCCGTAATCCAAGTCTTTCCCCCATCTCCAACCGCAAGGTACCCAAAGCTGTTAATGTGCTCATCCGTTCACCGGCTAGGATCAGCATCAAATCTCCGGGGTGGGAATTCATGGCCTCAGCCCAGCTTTTCAGTTCCTCCTGACCAAAAAATTTATCTACCGATGACTTCAATGTGCCGTCCTCATTGTATTTTACGTAAACAAGCCCTTTTGCTCCTATCTGGGGCTTT
>JAIPAF010000022.1 GCA_021740225.1 Bacteroidales bacterium
TCGGGCTTAGTTCCGTCGTGGCGCCGAAGAAATTTTCTGCAGGCCTTAGATATTTATTCGCGCCACATGGAGGAACGGGGAAGAATTCGAGAAATTAGATTTGTCCCAAATGATTTTCAGGTCTAGCGTTTTTTGTTTACTTTTTTTGGTAATGAAAAAAAGTAAAAAAGGAAAACATAAAGTTAAGCTACTTAACTCTGAGCATGGCACTTATCATCAGGTTAAGAGAAATTTGTTTTCAGCTAAAGCTGCGGTAGGAATAATGCAGGTTAGTATTCTTTCCTTTTTTCCTTGATAAAAAAGGAACAAAAAAATCAAGAAAAAATGAGCCTACCCACCCGCCAATCCTCCCTGACCCGGCCGATTTTTTCGGGCCTTCGCGCCGTGAGTAGCTAAGTTTGGATAAAATTACACGTGGGAGGTGTTTTTTACATGACACCAATAACTTTTTTCATAAACCCATAAGATTAAGATAGATCAGGTAGATTTTGTTTTGTGTTGATCCTTTCTTTGGGGCGACCATAAAAATCATTTGGGTTACAAATCTTTTCGAGAATTGCGGGTGGGATTGGGCTTAGTTCCGTCGTGGCGCCAAAGAAACTTTCTACAGGCCTTAGATATTTATTCGCGCCACATTGAGGAACGGGGAAGAATTCGAGAAAATAGATTTGTCCCAAATGATTTTCAGGTCTAGCGTTTTTTGTTTACTTTTTTGGGTAATGCAAAAAAGTAAAAAAGAAAACATAAAACTAAGCTATTTTACTCTAAACATGGCACTTATCATTAGGTTAAGAGAAATTTGTTTGCAGCTAAAGCTGCGGTAGGTATAATTCAGGCTAAAATTATGAGCAAAATCATATATTAAATTGTTACAAAAATTTGGGAATACAAAATTTAAAAACTTACTTTTGTATTGTCATTCAGTCAATAACACATGTTAAGCAACATATTTTTCCCAATTAAACTTTTTCCCCATGAACGTAGATAAATTAATGAACGAGCTTGAAAAGAAGCACCAGGGCGAGGTAGAGTATCTTCAAGCGGTAAGAGAAGTATTAGACTCTATTGCGGATGTCTACAATGAAAATCCTCAATTTGAGAGCGCTGCTATTATTGAAAGATTGGTGGAACCCGACCGGATCCTCACTTTTAAAGTACCCTGGATTACCGACAATGGCCAGGTCAATGTTAATCTGGGCTACAGGGTTCAGTTCAACAATGCTATTGGCCCTTACAAAGGAGGTTTAAGATTTCACCCCAGTGTAAACCTCAGTTCACTGAAATTTCTGGGCTTCGAGCAAATCTTCAAAAATTCCCTAACCACATTGCCTTTAGGGGGGGCAAAGGGAGGTTCGGATTTCAACCCGAAAGGCAAATCGGATTCCGAGATCATGCGTTTCTGCCAGTCGTTTATGACTGAACTGTGGAACCTCATAGGTCCGGAAACAGACGTACCTGCCGGCGATATTGGAGTTGGAGCAAGAGAGATCGGATATCTTTACGGAATGTACAAAAAACTGGCTAAGGAAAACACAGGAGTGCTTACAGGAAAAGGCCTTAACTGGGGCGGGAGTCTGGTCCGTCCTGAAGCCACCGGCTTCGGAAATGTGTATTTTGCAAAGGAATTACTGGCTAACAAAGGAGAATCCCTGGAGGGGAAAACTGTGGCCATCTCCGGTTTTGGAAATGTTGCCTGGGGTGCAGCCCTTAAGGCCACAGAACTGGGGGCTAAGGTAATAGCCATTTCCGGTCCCGACGGTTATATTTATGACCCGGAAGGAATTAAAGGGGAAAAAATTGATTTTATGCTAGAGCTCAGGGCAACAAACGAAGATATTGTACAGCCCTTCTCTTATGAATTTGATAGCGGCCAGTTCTATGAAGGAAGAAAACCCTGGGAACTGAAGGTAGATATTGCCTTACCCTGTGCCATTCAAAATGAACTGAACAAAGAAGATGCGGAAAAATTGGTTGAAAATGGTTGTATGTGTGTATCAGAAGGCGCCAACATGCCGTGTACACCGGAGGCCATAGATGTTTTCCAAAACAACAACATACTCTTTGGCCCGGCAAAAGCAGCAAACGCAGGCGGAGTTGCTACCTCGGGGCTGGAAATGACCCAGAACTCCATGAAACTCCATTGGTCCCGAAATGAAGTGGACCAAAGACTTCACAAGATTATGTCCGATATACATAATGCATGTGTTGAATATGGAAAAGATGAAAATGGTAACATTGATTATATGAAGGGGGCCAATATTGCCGGATTCCTCAAGGTTGCCAATGCTATGCTCGATCAGGGTGTAATTTAGATGTTACCTGACTCTAACCACGAAGTACTTTCCCAAAGCCATCCCACACTCCTGCGGATGGCTTTTTTTATCCAACCAGAAGAAAAAATCATAAAACATAAGCCATATTTATCCGTTTAAATCTAATGAACATAATATAGCAAAAAAGAACAACAATTGTCTGTTCAAAAAGGCATCAGGTTGAATTATATGAAAATGAATATAAAGCACATATTGATTTACTTTATTCTTTTTCACCTGTTTGCCATGCCTGTGCTTTCACAAAACGGAGATACACTCTACAAGGTGACAAAATCTACGGTGAAAGATACCATGAAGATCAAGGACATGCATTTGCTTAGAGCAGAAGAAATAGATGGAGAGACCCTTGCAAGCATAGAGATGCAGGAAGTGGTAGTATTTCCTGAAATTGAATTCGACAACCGGAGAAAATACAAAAAATATCAAAAGCTAATTAGAGATTTAAAAAAGGTATACCCCTATGCCCAGAAAGCCAAGTACAAGCTCATCAAGATGGAAAGGGAATTCCAAAACCTGGAATCGGAAAAAGCACGCCGTCGGTATGTAAAAAATGTGGAGAATGAAATAAAAGAAGAATTTAAGGAGGATGTCAAAAAATTGACCATTACCCAGGGCAGATTGCTCTTAAAACTGATCGATCGCGAAACCGGCAATACCTCCTATCACTTGCTTGAAGAACTAAAAGGCAGTTTTTCAGCATTTTTCTGGCAAACGGTAGCCAGAGTTTTCGGACACAACCTTAAAGCGGAGTACGACCCTCAGGGAAAAGACTGGATGATCGAACGCATTGTCATATTAATCGAACACAATCAGATCTAATGCTTGAATGCGAGAATGATCGAATGAATTGGTGTAACAATTTATTTTCATCTTCATTCATTTTCGTATTTAAGCATTCAATTATTCTCGCATTCAATTTTTATCCTTGCCCCGCAAGCTCCTTGAGTGATTTAACCACATTATCAGCTCCTTCGGCAATGTTCAGTATATTGGCATCCAGCATATAGCAAGGAGATGTAACGATTTTTCTGGTCTTATCTACAACCACCTCCCCATGGTCGGTTTTCCGGTGAGTGGCTCCCATGTTTTCTACGGCCTGGGCAGTATCTTTGTCCTGACCGATGGTCAACTTTACGTCGCCGAATATCTTCGCCAAAATAACCGGGGAGATACAAAGTGCGCCAACGGGTTTATCCTGATTGACCATAGCCCTGACCGCGTTCTCCACCTCACCGTTAATCCTGCAATGGGTCCCATCGAAAGCAAAAGTGCTCAGATTTTTGGCGGCTCCGAAACCACCCGGTAAAATGAGGGCATCATATTCTTCTGCATTAAACTCTTTGAGATTTTTGATATCCCCCCTAACGAGCCTCGCCGATTCAATCAGTACATTCCTTTTCTCATCCATCTCCTCTCCGGTGATGTGATTAATAACATTATGCTGATCAATATCCGGGGCAAAAGCCTGATAAGATCCGCCATTGTTCATAATAGCAAAAAACGACATGGTGGCTTCATGAATTTCGGATCCGTCAAAGACGCCACTTCCGGCAAGAATTACAGCAAATTGCATTTGTTTATTCATAACTCATCTTTTAAAGGTTCATAAATCCAATGATCACTACAAATATTTGGTCATTTTACCTTATCTTTATAAAATTTGAATGGCCAAACCAAAATATCCAGGCAAAATGAAAAGAACTTTTATAGCTGCCAAAATATCACCCGGTGAAAAGCTACTGGAAACCTACACTAAATTACGAAATGAATTAAAGAATGAAAAAATAAAATGGGTAAATAGTGATCAATTTCATATAACCCTTTTTTTCCTCGGGGATACAGATGAAGAAATGATACCCCGGGTCAGAACCCAGATCGGCAATCTGATCGACCAGTTCAGTGCATTCTACATCAATCTTTCCGGACTGGGCGTATTTAAAAACCTTCATAAGCCCAGGGTTCTATGGGCAGGAATATATCAATATGACACCCTGAAAGAAATAAAGGAAAGGATAGATGAAGAAATGGTATCATTAGGATTCCCGGCGGAAGAAAGAGATTTCAAACCCCACCTGACAATGGCCCGCCTTAAATGGATCAACGACAAAGAAAAGCTGAAAGGCTTGATCGAAGGCTATAAAAATGAAGATTTCCAACAGGTTAAAATCAACGAATGTATATACTATGAAAGCATTCTGAAACCCGGGGGGCCGGTATACAAACCCATAGAAAAATTTATTCTGAGCGATTCATATCAATAGCTGCGCTTTATGGTGCATTTCTTGCAATAAAAGATGGGTTAAAGAGAGCATTGCCTCATTGTCCTCATTGATGGTTAAAGGAAGGTTGGCATTGCCCAAATTGAGTACAAAACTCCGAAAGTCTTCTACTATTAACCCGGCTTCCGATCCAAATTCTTTGAAACCATGCTCCGAAGCGCCCTCTTTGCTATCATACACCGACAATTTTGACCTGGTGAAGTCCATAAAAAACCTCTTGGACGTTTGGATTAATTCCGTTTGAAAACGCGCTTCACGGGTAAGATGGTTGAATAAGATGTTTACATGGGTTCCATTGGCAAAATCCATGTCAAAGAAAAAAGTACCGGGACGTTGGGTATTGTATTCCAGAGGAAGGAAATTCATTTTTCTCAAATTCCTGTGACCCGTATCCCATATTATTGAAACGATATCAAACAATACGTCTCTCAGTGTATCATATTTCATGCACTCCTCGGATGAATCCATCCTAAAACTGATAAAAAGAGGTTCCAATTGAGATTTAACAGAAGCATAAACCGGGTGAATGAGTAGTTTCTCATTAAAACGGATAACAGACCCGGACTCATTCGCCAAATGAAACAAATGGCGGAATGCTTCATGATCCAAAATGAAAGGAGATTCAAAAAAGAGATGTGTTGTCTCCTTGATGGCTATTTTGCTTATTTCAAAAAGAGGGAGATCATCATCTGCAATATATACCAAATCGGCAGCTGCTATTAACGACTCTGCACTGGAGTATTCCTCCATATCGGCTGTAAGCTTTGTTTTGCGGGAATGATAAATTCCACATACCGAATGGCCCTTTTGTTGAAAGGAACTCACCATACGAGCAGGAAAGGTACTGTTGCCAATGAATCCGATTCTCATAAAACGCCTTTTTGCAAACTTAAAGCATTTTTCTAATTCACAGATGTTTCCCCATATAAATTTATTAACTTATATTGTTGATAAATTGTATGTTGAAATAAATTAACCGGAACCTTTCATTAGAACAAAGTTCCTTTTATCTTTGTTAAAAATTACAAGGTGGAAACTAAATGATTGACTCATATAAACATAAAGGATTAAGAAAAAAATTGATCCGGGAGATTCGAAAGAAAGGAATTAAAAGCGAAAAGGTATTGGAGGCCATGGAAAAGGTGCCGCGCCATTATTTTATGGAGAGCGGGTTCGGAGAATTTGCTTATAAAGATCAAGCCTTCCCCATTGCCAAAGGGCAAACCATATCCCAGCCTTTTACTGTAGCCTTTCAAACCGAGCTTTTGGACCTCAAAAAACACGAAAAAGTGTTGGAAGTAGGAACCGGTTCAGGGTATCAAACAGCCATTCTACTGGAAATGGGGGCAAAAGTATACTCCATAGAACGTTACAGGGAATTATACCTGAAAGCCAAAAAAATCCTCGAGGAGATGGGATATCAGCCCTACTTGTTTTATGGTGATGGATATAAAGGACAACCCACCTATGCCCCTTATGATAAAATACTGATCACTGCAGGAGCAAGTGAGATCCCCCGGGAACTCCTTGATCAACTGAAAGTGGGAGGAAAGATGGTGGTGCCGCTGGGATCTCAGCTTGGGCAGGATATGACAGTAGTCGAAAAAACCGGACCAAACGATACAAAAAAACACAAACACGGCAGCTTCATCTTTGTGCCGCTTATTAGAGGAAAAGATTCCAATGAAAACAATTAAATCACTTGTATATGATTCAAATTAAAACCTTTATATTCAACCCGTTTCAGGAAAACACCTACGTGATTTATGATGAAACCAAACGATGTGTCATTCTTGATCCGGGTTGCTATTTTCCAGAAGAGCAAAACGAATTAACCGGGTTTATATCAAACAACTCCCTTCAGCCTGAATATATTATACACAGCCATGGTCATATCGACCATATACTGGGAACAAACTTCCTGAGAGATCGCTATAATATACAGGCCATTATGCATAAAGACGATCTAAATATATTAAGAAGAAGTAAGGGCTTTGGGGAAATGGTAGGAATTGAAACGGAACAGCCCGGAGATCCTGAAAAGTTCATAGAAGAAGGAGAGAAAATAACATGCGGAAATACCGCTTTTGAAGTGTTGCATTTGCCCGGACATTCACCCGGCAGCATAGGCCTTTATAACAAAAAAGAGCATGTCATCTTTGTTGGAGATGTATTGTTCAGAAGAGGAATCGGAAGAACCGACCTGATGGGAGGAGATCATATGACCCTTATCAGCAACATTAAAAACAAGTTGCTATCTTTGAATGATGATACAATTGTATATCCCGGGCATGGGGAAACCACTACCATAAAAGAAGAAAAAGCAGAGAACACGCTGTTGGTGTAATAATACAAAATGTAAACAAGTTAATGGTTTCTGTTGTTTTAAAACATAGTATCCTAATGAATACCCATGATAAATTTGGTTTTTATTTATTCATGTTATTTTTAACTTTATCCGCACATCTATAAAAAAGATAGTTATGGCATCAGAACGATTTATTGACCGTCACAATGGGCCCAGAGACAAGGACAGGGGCAAAATGCTCGAAAAAATCGGATTGAATTCGATTGAGGAACTGGTAGACCAAACCATTCCAAAATCCATACAGTTAGATAAGCCTATGGAATTGGACGAACCCATGAGCGAACATGAATACTTTCATCATATACGTGAAATAGCCTCGAAAAATAAACTTTACCGCTCCTTCCTCGGACTGGGATATTATGACACCATCCTGCCCGCGGTGATTCAAAGGAACATACTGGAAAACCCCGGATGGTACACTCCTTACACTCCTTATCAGGCAGAAATCGCCCAGGGACGACTGGAAGCGTTGCTCAACTTTCAGTCGGTGGTGATGGAGATGACCGGTATGGATCTGGCCAATGCTTCATTACTGGACGAAGCTACGGCAGCAGTGGAAGCCATGATTATGATGCTGAACCTGCGCTCCCGTTCTGCGGCCAAAAAAGGAGCCAACGTCTTTTTTATAGACGAAAACATGTTCCCTCAAACCATTGAAGTACTTAAAACCAGAGCGGAACCCCTGGGAGTGGAACTCCGGTTCGGAAAATTTAATGAAGCGGAGTTCGATGAAAAGACATTTGGTGCCATCGCTCAATATCCCACCGGTGACGGAAAAATTGAAGATTACAAAGAATTTATCAGTAAAGCCCATGATAATGGTACCCTTGTAGCCATTGCCGCGGATATCATGAGCCTTGCCCTGCTTACGCCTCCGGGTGACTGGGATGCTGATGTAGTGTTGGGTTCCACACAGCGGTTTGGTATTCCACTGGGATACGGTGGTCCCCATGCCGCCTATTTTGCCACCAGAGACAAATACAAAAGAAAAATTCCCGGAAGGATTATTGGTGTATCCAAAGATGCAACAGGAAAATATGCCACCAGAATGGCCCTTCAGGTAAGAGAGCAACACATCAAGCGGGAAAGGGCCACCTCTAATATATGTACGGCACAAGCTCTTCTTGCTTCAATGGCCAGTATGTATGCCATTTATCACGGACCGGAAGGATTAAAACGGATTGCCGGGTACATTCACTCAGCTACCGGCTTATTGAACGAAGAACTGAAAAAGATGGGGTATGAACAGGAAAATAAAAACTTCTTCGATACGCTGAAAATCAAACTGCCCGGTTCTGTGAAAACAGAAGATGTGAAAAAGATTGCCCTTGATAACGGTGTAAACTTCCGTTATATGGATGATCAAACGATAGGCATCAGCCTGGATGAAAAAACCACGGTTCAAGAGCTCAATCTGATTATCTCAATATTTGCAAAAGCCATTGGCAAAGAACCGGTGGAGGTAAATGATGTTCCCGAAAAAATATATTTTGATAAAACATTCAGCCGGAAGAGCGATTTTCTGACGCGGGATCTTTACAACCGCTATCACTCGGAAACAGAGATGATGCGTTACATAAAAAGGCTGGAAAGAAAGGATTATTCCCTCGCCCACGGTATGATACCCCTGGGTAGCTGTACCATGAAACTGAACGCCGCTTCGGAACTATTCTCCTTGAGCTGGCCGGAATTCACCGGCATCCATCCTTATGTGCCCAAAGACCAGGTACAGGGATACCTTGAGCTCATCAACGGGCTTGAAGAGCAGCTAAAAGAAATTACAGGCTTTCATGCTTTCTCCTTCCAGCCCAACTCAGGCGCTGCCGGGGAGATCACCGGCCTGATGACCATCCGCAAATATCACATCGAGCATGGTGAAGGCCACAGAAATGTAGTGCTCATCCCCTCCTCTGCCCACGGAACCAACCCGGCCAGCGGTGTTATGGCCGGCATGAAGGTGGTGGTGGTTGAATGTGATAAGCATGGCAACATCGACATAAACGATTTGAAGAAGAAAGCTGAAGAAAACAAGGATAACCTGTCGGCTTTCATGGTCACCTATCCCTCTACACACGGTGTATTCGAAAGCCGTATCAGGGAAATGAACGACATCATACATCAGAACGGGGGACTGGTTTACTTCGACGGGGCCAACCTGAATGCTCAACTCGGGCTGACCAATCCGGTGGTAACAGGAGCCGACGTCGGCCATCTGAACCTTCATAAAACTTTTGCCATTCCTCACGGCGGCGGAGGTCCCGGTATGGGTCCGGTCGGTGCTGTCGAAGAACTGGCACCCTATCTGCCCAACCATCCGTTTTTTGAAACAGGCGGTGAAAAAGGAATCGGGCCGGTGGCTGCATCACCGTTCGGAAGCCCAAGCATACTGCCCATTTCTTATGGATTTATTAAGATGCTGGGTACGGAAGGACTGGTGAGCGTGGCCCAAACTGCCATACTGAATGCAAACTATGTGGTCTCCGCACTGAAAGATACATACGGGATCGTATATTCAGGTGAAACCGGAATGGTAGGACATGAGGCCATACTGGAATGCAGGCAGTTTAAATCCATGGCCAATGTGATCGAGGCCGATATAGCCAAACGGCTTATGGATTATGGTTTCCATGCCCCTACCCTGTCATTCCCCGTCCATGGCACACTGATGATTGAACCCACAGAGAGCGAATCGCTCGAAGAGCTGGACCGGTTCATTGAAGCCATGTTGTCTATCTATGAAGAGATCATGGAAATTAAGGATGGTAAAGCCGACAGGGAAAACAACGTGCTGAAAAACTCGCCCCATACAGCGGAAGTAACTACTTCCGACAACTGGGACAGGCCTTACGGCCGTGAAAAAGCTGCTTACCCGCTGAAATGGATTGGGGAAAACAAGTTCTGGCCACCGGTAAGCAGGATTGACGACGGATACGGCGATCGTCACCTGATGTGCAGCTGTGCACCGATTCAGGACTACCGGGAATCCCTTTTCACGTTCAAGGAAGTCAGCACCTGATGAAGTGCTCCTCAAAATCTGTCCGGAAAAATACTACTTCTCAAGCTGATTTTCAACAGGCTTAATGCTTTCTTTATGTTCTTCCAGAATCTGTCGTATGTCAGCGATAACTTCAGGATGCTCTTCGGCAACGTTATACTTTTCGGCCGGGTCTTCGCTCAAATTATACAGCAGCGGCGGATCGTGATGTGTCGGGGTATCTTTGACCCTGAATTCCCCCTCTGTCATGAAATGGGCAGTTTTACTGCCATATTCAAGCCGGGTAATAAAATGGGCTTTGTAATCGCCTTTTCTTACGGAATAAACCTGCTCGCCCCGGTAATAAAAAACAACATCCCGCGGACTCTTACCCGTTCCCAGTATCAATGGAGAAACATCATAACCGTCGTAAATCCGGTCGTCCGGAAGCTGGGTATTCGAAAGGCTGCAGAAGGCAGGTAAAAGATCCATAGTGGTTGCCATATCCATCACCACGCCGGAGTCAATAACGCCGGGCCACCAAAAAATGGTCGGCTCGCGCATGCCCCCTTCGAAGGTTCCACCTTTGGCGCCACGAAGCATACCGGAGGAACCCCCGTGGGTTTTAAAAATGTGCCAGGGTCCGTTGTCGGAAGTAAACACCACCAACGTATTTTCAGCGATCCCCTCTTTTTTAAGCGTCTCCAGTATTCGTCCCACAGACCAGTCAATTTCCTCTATAACGTCTCCATATATGCCGGCAACCGAAGTATCTTTAAACTCTTCCGAGCGGAATAAAGGAATATGGGGCATAGAATGAGCCAGATAAACAAAGAAGGGATCCCCTTTGAAATCCTTGATTTTTTCCACTGCCTCCTCGGTATAGCGGCGGGTGATGGTACGCTGGTCGGCAGGCCGCTCTACAATCTCATCATCGCGCATGAGGGGTACATTATAGGCCTGATACCGCTCATTTTCCGCTAGGGTAAAATGATCAGCGGTACCCCTCACCTTGTCCATATCATTGGAGTAAGGAATGCCAAAATAACTTTCGAAACCATGATTGGTAGGTAGATAGGGCGACTGGTGGCCCAGGTGCCATTTGCCTATAGCTGCTGTACGATAGCCGTTTCCTTTTAATGCTTCGGCGATGGTAATTTCATCGGGCGGCAGGCCGCCTTCGGAGTCGGGGAACAGCACCCGCCTCTCGTCGCTGCACATCCCCGAGCGGATGGGCAGCCTTCCGGTAAGCAACCCGGCACGGCTGGGGGTACTCACCGGGGCGGCCACGTAAAAATTGGTCCATTTTTGCCCTTCGTGGGCCATTTCGTCCAGGTTGGGTGTGTGAATGGTGGGATGCCCGTAAACTCCCATATCGCCGTAGCCCATGTCGTCGGCAAATATCACGACAAAATTAGGGCGGGAAGGTTTTTCTTTTTCTGTGGCAAATGAGCTCTGCTGCTGGGTAAGACCAAGCGAAAGCATGCCCGCCAGTGCAATGGATGATTTGGTTTTGAAATGTTTCATATCAAGTGGTTTGTATAATAATTATACGATATTATTTTACTCTTCTTGCCAGAGATGGCGCCCGTTTTATCTGGTGAACAAATTGTCATTCGGTGGTCATTAATTGTCATTCATAGTCATTCAGTTGTATTCGCAGAGATGCTATAAGTTTCTGGAATAAAGTTATTTATATGAAGGATGAAACGATCCATTAAAAAGCCTATAGTTCCTTAATCTTCAGGTTGCGAAAATAAATATCCGCATCGCCGTGCTTTCCCTGGAAACCGATCTTGCCTTTAGTCGGGAGCTCGGCTTTGGGTTTGGAGAGCCAGTCAAAGATCTCGGATCCGTCCGGATTTACTTCACTGCTTGTATAGCGTGACATATCGAATTCGATAATGGGCGCTCCGTTCAACACCACATAAATCATCTGTCCTTTACAGCCTACCGTCATTCGGTTCCACTCTCCCGGTTTATTCACCACGCTTTTTTCAGGTGCGAGATGACCAAAGATGGCACCGCATGAAGTTTTAGATGGAGGATCATCCATGGAATGATCATCGTAAATCTGAATTTCCACGGAATTGGGGATCCAGTTTTCATAGTCGGAGGTATGAACAATCACACCGCTGTTGGCATGTTCTCCGAATTTAAACTCCAGATCGAGCAGATAATTGTCATACGCTGCCTGTGTAAAGATGGCTCCATCTTCGGTGGCCGTAAGTATACCATCTTCAAAGCTCCATATCCCATCAGGGTCAATGGCATTGGACAGGTCAGCGGCAAACAGTCTCTGCCAGTTGTCGGTATCGGGATGTTTTTCGGGGGGGAATTGTACATCCTGAGCATTTAGCTGAGATAAAGTAACTATAAACGTTAGAAGCATAACGAACGAGCCCTTCATTAAGACATGTGTTTTCATGGTTTTCATTTTTCAGGGATTTTATTATTCTCTAATTCAACAACAAACTTAACATTGGCATTAAGTGCTTTGAAAATTCGCATCACCGTACCAATTGTCATATTTCTTGTATTTCTTTCTATTTTTGAGATCTCGGATTTTTTTACACCTATTAAATACCCAAGCTGTTCTTGGGTCAGATTTCTCTCTTTTCTTAGTTGTTTTAGCATATTTTCCAATAAAAAAAATGGCTTTTGGATCCTTTGAAGTGGTTTGACAGACTAAAATTAATGATTCTATTTTACTCTTGCAAAACTTTAAAACAATTCAAGCTGTTTCGGCCCTTCCGGTAAAGGTTCCTCTTTGCTTCCCCAGTAATTGGTGATGTTGCTGTATTGTTTGTCCGTGATACCTAAAATACTTACCTGCCCCTTATCGGGAATCATGCTTTCTATACGCCTGGTATGCACCTCCATGCTTTCTTTGCTGGCACAATGCCGAACATAAACCGAATACTGCATCATGGTGAATCCATCCTTTTCAAGATCTTTTCTGAAACGGGTGGCCGTTTTACGTTCTTTCTTTGTATTAACCGGCAAATCAAAAAATACAAACAGCCACATGATGTGATAAGCATTTAATCGTACTTGTTCCATAAAATTTAATTCAATACCGGGTATTCCAGTTTACAAATATTATATTTGAGCATCTTTATTTACATCTTGCCACAATAAGGCTAAATGCCGAAGGACATTGATCCTGGACTCCCGCCTACCCGGTGGGAGTCGTTTTTTGTATCATTCATATAAAATTTTATTTTTTTAATCGAATTGCTTTTTTTTTCAAAAAAAATTTCCCGACGTCAAACCCCTCTTCACCTTATCCCATAAGCTTTTCATGAATTATATACTCGAGTTGAAATCCTGGCAGCCAAAAATTTATATCTTTTTTTGATGTATTTTTGAAATTTTTTACATACCTTAAGACCGTTTTTCAATTCATTTTTTTAATCACTTAATTATGGCAACCTCGAATCTTTTATCATTGAACATTCCGGATCAGGATCTCAATGAGATCGAAGGGGCAATCAACACCTTGGAGAGTAGGCTCATGCCGCATCTTAAGAATTTATCTCCTGAAGAGCGGCGTAACATACTCAAACTGGGGGATAAGTCGGTTGCCTTTGTGGAGAGGGCAAGAGATTGGGTAAAGGAATATCCCCAACTTAAACCTCCCTACGGTGATTTGGAAGAACTCGACAAGGATTTGAAGGCTATGAAACTGGTAAACCGGCTATTAAGGTCAATTGAGCCCATCTTCAACGGGCTGGAAGACACCTTGCTGCTGGCCGGAAGTGAGGCTTATGCCGAAGGTCTGGCATATTACAGCTATTTTAAGGCTGCTGCCAAAGCTAAGGTTGATAACGCCGAAGAAGCCTACCACGATTTGAAGAGATGGTTTCCCGGCGGTTCATCAAAAGTCTCGAAAAATGAGAAGGAGAGCCTTGCCTGAGTAGTTCTTCAATTAACGCTTTTTACGGATAACCTGGTTCACTTGCATGAGCCAGGTTTCTGTTTTTTATGCCTTCTGAGGTTCAATCAATATCCTCAAAGGATCTGTTGCGACCTTCCGAGGTTCGCCGTATATCCTCCAGGCATATCTCTTGCACCCCGGAGGAACGTCAGTGAATACCTTCTGAAGATATATGCCGACCTTCCGAGGATCTCGAGAGACCCTCGGAGGATATCCGTCAGTCCTCGGAGGATACCGGGTAATTATCCTCCAAGGATCGCAACCGGCCTTCAACGGACCCAAATGTTATCTTCACCGGTTCGCAACCGCACCTCTGCAGATCCAACTGTTATCTTCTGCAGACCCTGGCCGGCCTTCGGTGAACCCACATGATATTCCCGGAGGATCTCAACCGGGCTTTGGAGAACTCCTTGAATAACTTACGGGGATATCCTCCGGTCTTAAGAAGCGTCTTCAGATACCTTTTGAGGGTATCCGACCCTCCTCCGAGGACCCCCTGAATAAAATCCTTAGAGAAAGGAAGAATAATTTACTCAAAACAAAATTCCATGAATATATCTCTAACATGAAAAATTATTTCAGAAAGCTATATGCACCGTGCGGGTTTAACAACGACGACTTCCAGACCGCCCGATAAAAACTTTGTTAAAAACGACAGCCATAGAAACTAGAATCCGCCCCGCATAGCGTATATAGCAATGTTACCAGCTGGCATATTTATTTTTATGCGCAATGTTACTTATAGTCTTTGGCTTATTGTCTACAATTTTAAATCTTTGCGTTATGGATATAAAAACAAAAATAGGAGATAGAATTAAAGAATTACGAAAACTGAAAAATATGTCACAAAAAGATTTGGCATATTCATCTGATTTAGATAGAAGTTATATCGCAAGCGTTGAAAACGGTCAAAGAAATATATCTATTAAAAATATCGAAAAAATTGCTGATGCACTTAACGTATCATTAAAGAACTTTTTTAATAATGACACATTTGAGAACTAAAGAC
Source organism: Bacteroidales bacterium (assembly GCA_021740225.1). Taxonomy (GTDB): domain Bacteria; phylum Bacteroidota; class Bacteroidia; order Bacteroidales; family UBA12077; genus JAGXLC01. Next base: position 14,904 of record JAIPAF010000022.1, read on the forward strand.
GAAATAAAGAAAGACATTAATGATAGGATTTCATTATGCGTATCAAAAAGAATAAGTTTAGAAGAAGCTCTGGAAATTATAAAAACATCTATCGAAGATGTAATAAAATTTTCCGGGGAAAGCGGAAAAAAATCATTAATAACATCACAACAAATTATCAATCTGGTTCACGAAGTAATAAAAATATCATTAGTAGACCAAGGAATAAACCCAGAGTTAATATATCCTAATATTGGACAATCAAGAGGTGAAAAAATATTAGCTGGTTTTTTAAAGTTTAAACAGCAAGATATCTGTGTATTTCCTAATAACAAAACACCAGTAGAAGAAGATATTAACTTTGACGGGTTATTTAGAACAAACACAAAGGAACCTTATGGTGAATTATTTTCTGAGCACATTCTATCAATCAACGTTAGAAGTCAATTAAGCAGCTTGGGGAATAATATTGATACAATGTACGAAAGAACCTATGCAGAACCACTTAATCTACATAGAAGAGTACCCAAAATGGTATTAGGTGAAGTTTTTCTAATTTCTATCCGACAACTAGACTCACAAGCCGTTTCAAATAAACAAGTTAGATATAAAACATTTTCTAACACAGATGCAAATTATTTAGAAAGATATATAAAAGGATTTTCAGCATTAAATTTAAGAGCTAGCCAGAGAGATGACGATTTTAAATATGAAAGAGTAGCTCTTATCCCGGTGGATTTTTCTCAAAATCCAGTTAAAATATATTCTACAACAAAACAATTAAAAGATGACGGTTTACTACCTGATGATTCTAATGCCACAATGGATAATTTATGTTATGAAGGTTTTGTTGAAAGGCTTATTCAAGTATATGAAAAACGCTTTGGCTCAGGTATATTAATCTGATACTTTTCTAATAAAAAGTTATCAATCTCATTCTTATCAGTTAATCTTTCTAAAATTTCTAATTCTTTAACAGTAAATTCCGGAATTGTAAATCTTTCTATAAAATTCTTTTGAAAGCAGGGATAACCTCCTTGTATTGAAACACTCGTTATATTTATATAATACTCCATTATAATAGAGTTGAGAATCTTAAGTGCAATTTGATAATTCTCCTCTTTTGAAATAGGATGGATTAATTTTTCAAAAATGTCTGCTTGCCTTTGCTTGAAAAATAAGCCGTAGCCATTTGTGAAATAAGAATCCTCTTTGTTTATAAATAAGAACCTCGGTTGTTTACTAAAAGTGGGAGTAACAATCTTTTTCCCTTTTCTGGACAAACCTTGAGTTCTTCCCCAAACATAAAAAGGTTCATATTTAACTTTGCCTTTATCCCTATTTTGTAATTTTTCTTTTTCTGATAATAAAAAAGAAAAGCAATTGGGATAATTTTTCTTAAACTCTGACTCTGGGATAGGATTTGCACCTTTTCTTGTGAAATAATAAGGAGTAATTACTCTTAAAGAATTATTATCAATGTCCTCTTGTTTCTTAATATTAGATATCTTGTAAACTGGTTTTGTAATTTCCTTCTCTATGTAAAATGTACCATTATTGGTTTCTTTTACTAAAAGATCGTCTTCTTCGTAAGATGAGTCAACAAAATATATTTCATCTTTTAACGTAGCTATTCCAACATTAATATCAAAAATATTATTCAATGGTGTTCCAATACGCTCAATATTTCTAATATTCTTCTGTTCTTGTTTCTTTAGCAGTCTCCATTTCTTTACATTAAGCTGATTTAGATAATTTGGAGAAACATCTACATTATTTAGGAACTCTGAAAAAAATTGATTGTCCGGTATTCTATCGTATAAAATGGCTTTATTATTTTCTCTATTTAGAAATGTAATCGCTGTATAGGTTTGTGCATCAAACACTTTTTTATGACTGAAATCAATTATCCTCCTAAGGCATTTGTATTTATGAAAATATTGACGTAACGATAATCCCGCTAAAGAGGTAAAATAATTATTAGGTGTAATATACCCAAGTCTACCATCATTACTTAACAATTTATGACCTAATTCAAAAAATGCGAAGTACAGATTAAAAGTACCATTTTTTATAGTCTCCCAATTATTAGAAAGAAAAATACGATTATCATTATTTAAATCTTGGTATTTGACATAAGGTGGATTTCCAACTATAACATTAAACTCGTTTTTCCATTTATACTTTAAGCTATCAATATGTTTGATATCAAAATCTGTTTCTTCAACTATCTCATTATTCAATAAACCAATTATTGATAACAGGACTTTTGTTCTCCGTACATTATAATCTAAAATATCGGCTCCTATGATGTTCTCTTTTAATATTTTTTTTATACTTT
>JAIPAF010000023.1 GCA_021740225.1 Bacteroidales bacterium
GGAACAACAATCCTGTGCAGCTTATGGATTTCATACGGGCAATAGAAGAAGAAACCGGCAAAGAGGCGAAGAAGAATTTTATGCCTATGCAACCGGGCGATGTGCCTAAGACCTGGGCCGATGTGAGTGATCTGATGGAAGATTTCGGATATAAACCTCAAACCGATATTCGTCAGGGAGTGAAAAGGTTTGTGGAGTGGTACAGGGAATATTACAGAGTGTAGAATTCGTGAAAGTAAATTATTATGCCTGAAATAAAGGGTTCAAAGGTTGTTGTCATAGGAGGAGCAGGTTTTATAGGGAGTTTCGTGGTAAAGGAGCTTTTGAAGGAGGAAGTAGGTGAGGTGATCGTTTACGACAACTTTACCCGGGGGAGGTTGGAAAATATTGAAGGAATACTTCACGATCCTCGTTGCAGGATCTTCCCTCACGGTGGAGATATACGGGACATCGATGTCCTGAATGAGGCTTTGAAGAATGCCGATTATGTGTTTCATCTGGCCGCCATGTGGCTATTGCACTGCAGGGATTACCCCCGTACGGCCTTTGAGGTGAATATCAAGGGAACGTTCAATGTGCTGGAGGCATGCGTTAGTAACAAAGTAAAAAAGCTGGTATATTCTTCTTCAGCATCCGTTTACGGTGATGCAGAGGAGGTACCCATGAATGAAAACCATCCTTTCAATAACCGCAATTTTTACGGAGCCACTAAGATATCGGGAGAAGCCATGTGCAGGTCGTTTTATGACCGGTATGGTTTGGATTATATAGGATTGCGATATATGAACGTTTATGGGCCCTACCAGGACCAGCTGTCGGCATATAGCGGAGTAATTCCCATTATGCTCAATAAGATTGATGCCGGCGAAACTCCTGTGATTAACGGAGACGGTTCGCAGGCATACGATTTTCTTTATGTGGAAGATGTGGCACGGGCAAATGTTCTGGCTATGAAATCGGAATCAACCGATGCTTTCTATAATATAGGAACCGGGGTTCAGACTTCCGTCCGGGAACTTTGCAATGCCATTCTTGATTTGAAGCATTCCAACCTGGAGGTAACCTACAAACCTTATTCTGAAGACGATGCCAGGAGGCTGGTGAAAAACAGGATAGGTTCAACAGGAAAGGCGGAAAAAGAGATTGGTTTCCGTTATCGGTTTAACCTGGAAGACGGTTTGCAGAAACTCATTAAATGGAGAGATGATGGACAGCTGTAAAAAGTGCGCTTAATTTGGTTATTGATATTTGTAATGTAAGATATTTGTGAATGATCATTCTCTTTATTATTGATTAAAACAAGGTTAAAGATGTACCTCCCTATTACCAAACCTTATATTTCAGGGCGTGAATATGAACTTGTAAAAGAATCACTAAGTTCCGGTTGGCTGGTACAGGGGCCTAAGGTAAAAGAATTTGAAGAAAGTATAGCCGATTTTACAGGAGCCGGATATTCGGTGGCGGTTAACAGTTGCACTTCCGGTCAATTCATCATGTCAAAGATATTGGGTTTGCAACCGGGCGATGAGGTCATTGTACCGGCTTTTACCTGGATTTCCACCGCCAATGCCGTTGAGTTTTTGGGCGCCAGGCCTTTATTCTGTGATATCTCGCTGGATACCTTTAATATCGATACGGATCTGATAAGAGCCCATATCACTACCCGTACAAAAGCCATTTATCCCGTAAACCTTTTCGGGTTGGCTTCCGACATGAAAGAAATCAATCGTATTGCCACGGACCATGATATAAGGATAGTGGAGGATTGTGCCTGTGGATTGGGAACTAGGATTGGTGGTACGCATTGTGGGTTGTTTGGCGAAGCCGGGGTGTTGTCATTTCATCCGAGAAAGTCAATCACAACCGGAGAAGGGGGGATGATCATCACCAATCATAAAAGCATTGATAAAATGGCCCGGAGCCTGAGAGATCATGGTGCCGAGATAAGTGATTATACCAGGCATGGGGTGCGGAGGAGTTTTCAGATGAGTGAATACCCTTTGCTGGGATACAATATGCGGATGACTGATTTACAAGGGGCCTTGGGAATTGCTCAGATGGAAAAACTTGAGGAAATTCTGAATATTAAGGCACAACTTGCCCGGGAATTCAATGATCGCTTAAACCCTATTGGTTGGTTAAAGTTACCCATTGTTCCTGAAGGATATCACCATAGTTTTCAGAGTTATTGTACCCTTTTTAAACCTCAGGAGACCTATGATGCCCTGGAAAAAAGGGATGCAAATAAGCTTGATAAGCTGCATGAAGAAAGAAATACCCTGATGTGCAATCTGGAAGAAAAGGGTATCATGACCAGACCCGGTACCCATTCAGCACCTATACAAAAGGTTTATCAGGAAAGATATGGATACCATAAAATGGATTTTCCAAATGCTTACGCTGCTGACAGGCTTACCCTCGCTCTGCCTTTTTACCCTGGTATGACAGAAGAGGAAAAGGATTATCTCTTTGAACATCTTAATAATATTACTCCCTGATGTGTGGAATTGCCGGCATATTCAACTATGATAAAACACCTCTTCCACAAGGCATCCTAAAAAAAATGGCCAGGGTAGTTAAACATCGTGGCCCGGATGGTGAGGGATTCTGGAGGGATGGTTTCATAGGGCTTGGACACAGACGACTAGCTATATTAGATCTGACTTCTGCGGCTCATCAGCCTATGGTTAGTAAGGATGAACGCTATGTCATTATCTACAACGGCGAGATCTATAATTTCCAGGAATTAAAAAAGCATCTTGAAAATATAGGATACATATTTCATTCTGCTTCAGATACGGAAGTTGTACTGAATGCATGGAGCTGTTGGGGGAAAGAGGCTTTGCTTAAATTCAACGGCATGTTTGCCTTTGCCATTTGGGACAGAAAGAAAAATACTTTGGCCCTGGCAAGAGACCGATATGGGACAAAACCGTTATATTACCGGGATGATGGGAGAAAATTGGTATTCGGTTCGGAAATCAAATCCATTCTTCAACATCCCGATTATCAAGTGGAAGTTTCGCATGAGGCATTAAATGAATATTTTACTTTTCAGAATGTGTTTTCTGACCGGACGCTTTTTAAAGGAGTCAGGATGGTTCCTTCGGGTACCTTTATGGAATATCGTTTGGAGGAAGGCAGGAAAAACGTTGAAAAATACTGGGATTTTCATTTTGAGGACACTGAGCTCTTTGCATCCGAGGAGGAATATATTGAGGAATTGAACCGCCTTTTTCATCAGGCCGTTAACCGTCATCTGGTTAGTGATGTGGAAATTGGCTCATACCTGAGTGGCGGTACAGATTCCGGGGCCATAACCAGCATTGCTTCAAAAAATTTCCCCGAGCTGAAAACCTTTACCGCCGGGTTTGACCTTTCCTCTGCTTCCGGTTTGGAAATGGCTTTTGATGAAAGAAATAAGGCAGAGTATCTATCAAATCAATTTAAGACAGAACAATATGAGGTAGTGTTGAAGGCCGGGGATATGGAAAAGGTTATGCCAGCGCTTACCTGGCATCTTGAAGATCTCAGGGTAGGACAATGCTATCCGAATTATTACATTCACAGGCTGGCTGCAAAATTTGTAAAGGTTTCTCTGGGAGGGATTGGGGGTGATGAGCTTTTTGCCGGATATCCCTGGCGCTATTACCGCACGGTGGTAAACCATGATTTTGATCATTACATCAGCAAATATTATGATTATTGGTCACGACTGATTTCAGACGAGGAAAAACAGGAATTTTTTAATCCTTCTGTGTACAGGGATCTTGGCGGTTATTCCACAAAGGAGGTTTTTAAAAGCGTTTTGAATAATCCCAACGGGCCATTTCATCTTAATACCCCGGAACAGTACATTAATAATTCTTTGTATTTTGAGGCGAAGACATTTCTGCAGGGACTTTTGCTGGTAGAAGACAAATTAAGCATGGCTAATGGTTTGGAAATGAGGGTTCCTTTTTTGGATAATGACTTGGTTGATTTTGCTATGAAAGTTCCCGTTAAATATAAATTGAATAATCTAAGGGAAGTAAAGCGATTAAATGAGAATGACCCCGGACCGAAGACACGGAAATATTTTCATCAGACCAATGATGGGAAAATCCTTCTCAGGAAAGTACTCAACAAATATGTTCCTTTTCAATATGCAAACGGGATTAAACAGGGATTTTCAGCTCCCGATGCAAGTTGGTTTAAAGGAGAAAGCATTGACTACATACAAACCCTTTTGTATAACCGAAAAGCCAGGATATACGATTTTGTTCAACCTGAAATGGCTATGGGAAAGATTGATGAACATCTTTCAGGGAGAAAGAACAACAGGTTGTTGATTTGGTCACTTTTAAGCTTTGAGTGGTGGCTGAAAACCTTCCTTCCATAGACTTGTATACATGAATATTGAGTTTTTGACTTCCGAATGGGAATCCGAATACGAAAAGTTTTTAATGGAGGGAGAAACCACTCTTTTTTATCACTCCAATTCTTTTCGTAAGTTTTTAAAGCATTTGCTTCAGGTTGAGGACTATTATTTGCTTGCCACGAAAAATGGAAAGATTATGGGAGCCTTGCCTGCTGTTCTGAGCCGGAGGAACTTGGGGAAAAGTCTCAATTCACTTGCTTTTTTCGGCAGCAACGGAGGAGTCATTGAATTTGAAGGAAGCAGGCAAGTGAGAGACGCTTTGTTGAATGGCTTCTATAACCTTGGCAAAAAGATGGGATGTCTCTCGGCAACGTTGATAGGCAGTCCTTTTGATAAGAATAGGGAATCGGATATTTATTACGATTACCTGGACGAAAGAATGGGGCAAATAACCGACATTCGGGTTTTCTCCGAAAAGAAAAATGATATTGATAATTTTGGCTTGTTTACCCGACGAATGATTCGCAAGGCCACGAGGCATTCCATTAAAGTAGAAATCAATAATGGGAAAAATGCTTTTGATTTTCTTAAAGAAAGACATTATGAGAACATGGATGAGATCGGTGGGGAAAAAAAACCACCGGCCTTTTTCAGTGCGGTAAAGAATCACTTGAGAGAAGGGCGTGAATATAATTTATGGATGGCATACAAAGATTCAGATCCCATAGCCGCCATGTTGCTATTTTATTTTAACCGCACTGTGGAATATTATATCCCTGCCATTATAAAAGAATATCGATCCATTCAGCCTTCGAGTCTGCTCATTTTCGAAGCCATGAAAGATGCCGCGAAGAAAGGTTATTTTTACTGGAATTGGGGTGGTACGCATTTGGATCAGGATGGAGTTTACAGGTTTAAAAAACAATGGAATACGGTAAATGTTCCTTACTATTATTATATTAAGGTTTATGACGAAAAATTGTTCACCTATTCTAAAGAGGTTATCAAAAAGGAATTCCCTTACTGTTATCTCCTTCCGTTTAATAAATTAAGATCCTAATCCATCGCTCATGCGTGTGTTGTTTGTCGGAAATCAGGGGAATACAGGATACAGGATGGTAAAGTGGCTGCTTGATACCGGGGTCGATGCAAAATTAATCATTCCCTATAATTCCGGACGTGAAAGAAGCCTTCCCGAATGGGAGGATCCCTCGCTGGAAAACAACTATCCGGAATGGATACTGACCTACCGTGAGAATCGTTATCCCTATTTGTTTTTGAATTCTTCTCTCAGGAAAACAGCCAGGCATTATGATCTCGTTTTGGTAACGGGTTTTCATGTTCTTCCTGCCTTAAAGCTCAGAAAACCGTTGATTTTTTTGCCTGTGGGAAGAGATTTAAGTCAGATGCCTTTTTGGTCGGGAAAGTTGGTCGATGAATTGCAATCCTGGCTGTATCGAAGCAGAGTAAAAAATCTGTCTTTAATTTTGACGGAACAGGAGGATTGCATTTGGGCTGCACGGTTGCTGGGGGTTGGAAGCAAGATTCGAAGGTTCCCTTTTCTGATTGATATCCACAAGATAAATAAAAATGTAAACAGGGAGCTTGAAGAGCGTTTGAAAGAAAAATACCGATCCTACGATTGGATTTTTTTAAATCCTTCCAGGAAAAATCTCGATCCCGACAGGAAAGATTACAAAGGGAGTGAAAAACTTTTGAATGCCTATAAAAAATTTCTGACAGAGCATCAGGATACCAAAGTATTGATGATTTCAGGGTTACACGGATTGCATATTGATGAGTACACGAATATGGTAAAGAAACTCGGCTTGGAAAATCATATTGAGTTTACCGGCCATTTGTCTTTGCCTGAGCTTTATGCTTTTTATACACTGGATCATCTGATTGTGTTCGATCAGTTTATTGAAAATCTCAATACATTAGGGGGCGTTCAGCGTGAAGCCTTGGCTATGGGGTGTCCGGTTGTTTCAAGTACCGATATTGGTAGTAGAGAATTCATTGTCAACTATGGCCCGGAATGTCCTCTGATACCTGCTTTTGATGAAAATGAGATACTCAATGCCATGAAGCAGGTTACTGATTTTAGCTCTGAGGAAATAAGGCAGTATAAGGCAGATTCAAAAGCATGGGCGTTTCATTATCTCCATTATGCAAGCAGGATGGATGAATTTACAGGATTATTGAAGGAGGCCGTAAACATTTTTCACAGCCACAAATGAGAACAGTAGCCTGGAGTTTTATCAACACATTTTTGAGTAAGGGTTTTTCCTTTGTATTTTCCATCGTTATAGGGAATCTACTGTTGCCCGGTGACCTGGGACTCGTTGTTACCCTGATTCTGATCGTAACCTATATGGCTTCCCTTTTGTCGATGAATCTGGGGGGAGGAATAGTCCGAAAACTGAATGACATCAAGGAAGGGGGAGAGTCATCCCACTACTTCAGTGCAGGGTTCCTGTTAACGATTGTATTATCTGCCGTTTCCATAATTATTTTTTTTATACTTGAAGAGCCCATTACGGGCGTTTTTAAAATTTCAGCGGCAAAACATGTGATCTATCTGGCCATGCCTTTAATTTTCTTCAACATGCAACGCAATTATCTGACGCATGTATTGCAGGCCAGAATGAGGTTTAAGACACTTGCCCTGGTAAACATCTCCGCAGCGGTCGCCCAGATGTTTGTTACTTTAATTTTACTGCTTTCCGGTTTTGGGGTGGAGGGGGTGTTCTACGGAGTTTATTCAGGAGGGCTTGTTGCTTTGGTTCCGCTTATATTCATCAATACCCGACATTATGGTTTGACGTTAAACCGGGCGACCTTTCAAAATTTGAAAAAACTGGCAGCATTCAGCAGCGTTATCTTCGTAGGTTCCATTGCTGTACTGCTTGACCAACGTATTGATATGTTGTTTGTGGCTCATTATCTTGATCATGAAAGTGTGGCTGTTTACAATTATGCTTTGAAATTTTCCCTGCTTTTTATTCTGTTTGGCCAAAGCATTTCACGTATCACTTATCCCAAATTTACACGGGCTTTCACATTGGATTCACCGCAAAACATCAACAAACTATTCTCATTTGCAGTCAACTTTGCTTTTTTCTTTCTTACTATTATCTCTATGATCTTTTTGTTTAACTCAGAATGGATCATCAACCTGGTTTTACCTTCGTTTTACCTCCGGATTATTCCCTTTCTTCTGATTCTTTTCATTGGAATTGTACCCAAAGCCGTGGTTTCCTCTGTTGGAACATTCTTCACTGCACAGGGGATTCCCTCGATCAGTGCAAAAATCAACTGGGGACTGCTGGGGATCAATGTAGTGTTGAATATTTTGTTGATTCCTAAATTCGGACTATTAGGGGCTGCCATTGCCACCACTACTTCCTTTCTTCTGAAACCCCTTATCATGTTTTTTCTGATATCGAAGCAGGTGACTGTCCAATATCAATATTTTAAACTCATGCTTCATTTTCTTCTGTTCACCGGCTTGCTTATCACGGGAAATTATATTGAAAGCTACTTTGTACGTGAAATGATTATAATTGTATACATGTTGTATACCTATAGCGTCTTTTTGAATAGCGAGGAAAAACAGTATTTACAACTGAACCTGAATAAACTGAACAGAAAGATGCTACAATTCGTTCGTGTATGAAGTCTCCCATTTTCATATCGGGATTGCGAAAATCGGGCACGTCCATGGTGAAGAACCTGCTTGATTCGCATCCCGGTTTGTTCGTGTTTCCTCCTAATGAGCTACATTTCTTCAGATATTCGTATCATCCTTCGATGGTAAAGGATAAGACAGCAACCATTGAGAATCCCGGAGAGTTGCTTGAGGCTTTAAGCAACTCTTTCTTTATTACCAGGATGAGTGATAAAACCAGTGCGTTTTACCTCCCCGATTTTAAAAGGAAAGCGTTTGATGATTATTTGCGATCAGCAAATGTTCAGACTTTCAGAGAGGTTTATCTCCGGTTATATGAGGCAATGTTTTATGCCTTCTACGGTGAAAAGATGCCTGAGAGTCTTCGGTGTGTTTCCAAAACAGTGCTGGAGACTGAGTTTTTTCCTGAACTTCACAATATGTTTCCTGATCTGAAGTTTATCTATGTTTTGCGACATCCCTATGCTCATTTTGTTTCCGCGGTAAAATCCATGAGAACTCATACCGGGAAACGCAAGGATCGGGTTACGGCTGAAGGCATGAAACTTCACTGGTTCAGAGATCCTTATCCTTTTCTGGGTCCTGAATTAAATAGGATGAGACATTCCTACTATTTCATGGAGAAATTTGCCGGGTTATACCCGGATCAATTTTATATACTGGTTTATGATAATCTGCTGTTGAATCCTGAGCAGGAAATGAAGAATTTGTGCAGGTTCCTTGATATCAACTTCGATCCGGTATTGTTGAAACCTACTATTTTGGGAGAACCGTGGGGAGGCAACAGCTGGACCAATGAATCGTTCAGTGAGATTAACACCAAACCCTTGCATCAGTGGAGGAAGGATATTGCTCAGGGGGAGATCCGGCTGATAAACAAATATTTTGGAGCGTTGATCAATCGTTTTTTTGCACCCGCTGAAAAAGGTGGAAATTTGTTCCTGCCCTTTCATCCTTCTGAATATAAACCCTGGGTTTATGTGGGAAACCGGATGCTTTATTACTGGACACGCTAAAAGCATACAATCTGTTGAGCAGAAAGGTACACTTTCTTACCTATATGGCACGATCAGGTTCCACCCTGCTGGCAAGGGAGTTGGATACACTGGAGGATGTAGCTGTAGGCATTGAGGAAGATATTCCTGATGGTTTGGTAGAAGGACGAAAAGTTAAACTGAACAATGAGGCTGACCTGAAAATATATGTGGACCGGATCTTCCAGGGTAAAAAGTTAAGGGCCTGGAACGTCAATAAAAATGCATTGATGGAAAAAATTCATAGCAACAACGAATTTCCCATCTATTACGATTCCATACTGAAGGCCCTTCTTTCCTTATATTTTCAAGACAATAGCGCGTCTCACATCATTCATAAAAAGGGTTCCTACCATCTCAAGATTGATCGGGTAAGAGAATTGTTCCCGGATTCGAAGTTCATTCATGTTGGTCGCGATCCCCGGGGCATTTACAATTCTCAGAAAAAAGCCCGGGACAGTACTACGGGATCTCCTATGTCAATACGCATTTTAACCTTCTGTTTCCAATACAAACATTCATGGAATATGGTTGGAAAACATAAGGATCGTGATTATTTCCGGCTGGTGCGCTATGAAGATCTTATCGACAACAAAGCGGGAGAAATTGATAACCTCCTGAAGTATATTGGAGTGAAAAACGCTCAGTATACCGAAAGCAACGATTATTTTACCAGAATTCCCGAAAGTCAGAAATCCCTACATGCAAATGTCAGCAGGGATATGCTCGTTGGAAGAAAGGATGCCTGGAAGCATGAGTTGAGACCCTATGAGATTTATATTTTACAGAAAGCACTAAAGAAAGAAATGCGGGAGGGGGGGTATGCAAAAGAAAAACTTGGTTTTTTCAAGATAGACCGCAAATGGTTTGTTGTACGTAAATTGATGGTTTTCCATGTCAAAAACGGTTTAAAAACCTGTTTTCCTCAATTTTACAATAAACTAAAACGGCTGATCAATTCAAATTTTAAGCATGATGAAATGTAGGAATTCCCTGCATGTCGCTATAGTGATTGATTCATTGAAACCTGGCGGGACCGGGCGGGTTGCTTCGATCATGGCAAACTACTGGGCTAAGAAATTGAGTCAGGTTACCCTGATCACCCTGAAAAAAGAACCGCCTTTTTATACATTAGCTGAAAACGTGTATTATCAGGAACTGGGAGTAGCTGATAGATCTGTTCATTTGGTTTCAGGTGTTATCAAAACTTTAGGGAGAATAAGGACGTTGGTCCGTTGTTTGAAGAAGCTCCAACCGGATGTTGTGATCGGCTTTTTTTCCGATATCAACATAATAAGCATTTTGGCAGGAAGGGTTGCAGGAGTACCTGTTATCATCAACGAAAGAACGCATCCGGGAAGGCGTGTTACTCAGAGACGGTGGCGTATTGCTTCCCTGGTTTTTTACCGGTTTGCCGATCGTTTGGTATTACAGACAGAAGGAGCCCGAAGATTTTACAGGCATTATGGAGTTAAAACCACCGTTATTCCCAATCCTGTTCCAGAGCCCGGTATCTCTGATATTCCGGTTCGGGAAAGGATCATTTTAGGTGCAGGACGGCTTGTTCCTCTAAAAGGATTCGACAGGCTGATCCGGGCTTTTGCAAAGTCAGATGTGTACCCTGAATGGAAATTGGTTATTCTGGGTGAGGGGAGGCAAAGGATGGCCCTGGAAGCTTTAACAAGAGATCTTGGGGTGGAGGATTACGTTTTCCTGCCAGGATTGATGAAAGATATGGGCGCATATTATCAGCGTGGTTCCATATTTGTTTTGAGTTCACATTATGAAGGATTTCCAAATGCACTGGCGGAAGCCATGAGTGCAGGTTTGTCCTGCATCAGCTACGACTGTGAATTTGGTCCTTCGGAAATGATACGGCACAATCAGAACGGCATGCTTATAAATAATGGAGATGTAGATGGCTTAAGCCATCTCATTTATTACCTGGTCAATGATCCAGTGAAAAGGAAGCTTTTGGGCCGGAAGGCCAGAACAGATATCAATAAATGGTTTTCAACGGACAGGGTTATGGCACAATGGGAAACGTTGATAAACAATATGATTTGAAGCTTTTTCATGATAAAACATAGCTGAGATACAGTTAAAGCCGGGCAAAGTTAAATAACCAATTTCACCGTGTTGTTAGAATGGGACAATATGTTTTCTATACGAATGACGATTTTATTCACAATCGGATTACGGGCGGCACTAAGCGATTTAAAGAATTGATTTGCGGTTTATTGGAAAGAGGAGATACAATTCATTTGTTTATCCCGTCCCATGCTGAATTTATGTCCCATTCCAATTTAATTCGACATTCTATAGTTCGAAAAGAAAGCAGGATATTTCCCAATGGCTTATTGAATTTTATAGTAAATTATCCTCGATTAAGAAGTATTCGTAATTTACATAAAGACAGAATTGTATTTATTTCTGTGCCCTATGCCATACAGGGAATATTGGCAGGACTGCAGCATATCACATTGATCCTAAGGGAAGATTTCATAGGATATCGCAGGTTTAGGCTTGAATCATCCCGCTTACCCCGATTTCTGGTTAGTTTGTCCCTGGCTATATGGCGAAAAGTTGAAGGATATACCTTAAAACATGTGGACCGGATCATCGTGCAGTGCGAATACGATAAACGCGAGCTCCTGAATCGACATCCGGTATTGAAGGAAAAGATTGCTTCCAGGATAAGAATTTTGAAAAATAATGTGAATCCTTACTGGATTAGGAATATGGAGGTAAAGAAACAGCGGTGGAACGGACAGAAGAAAGGGACCTGCTCCATAGCCTATGTCGGACACATCGACAATCGGCGAAAAGGCATGCATCTATTGCTGGAAGCCACCAAACAGCTGATCGATGCAAACTATCCGGTAGAGTTGCATATTATGGGAGATGGAAAACTGAAGCCCATGTATCAGAGACAATATGAGGATTATTCTGGTATTGTCTTTTATGGAAAGGTGAAACAACCCATGGAAAAGCTGCAGCACTTAGATTTACTGGTGGTACCATCGCTTTTGGATTCTTTTCCCAATACGATCATGGAAGCACTTTACCTGGAGATACCTGTTCTGGGGTCCAGACGCGGCGGTATTCCTGAGATGCTTGAATATGACGAGTTGCTTGTAGAACCGGAAGTTTCAGCCATATTCCGAAGAATCGCCGGTATCATCGACCGAAATGAATGGCAATCGCTGGAAAAACTCTCACGTAAACGCAGGGATGAGCTTACATTCGACTGGATTGAGGAAATGAAAAAAATGATTTAGCATGAAGATAATGATATTAGCCAATCCTGAAGATCCCCATACAATTAAATGGGTGACACAATTGGCTAAACAAAATATTCATATTTATTTATTTGGATTGAACAAGTTTGATCGGTCTTTATATAATGGTTATCCCAATGTTCAACTTGAATCGGGAGGGTTTGGGAATAAATATATAAACAGCAGGTTGGGGAATTTTTCCAAGATCATTTATCTGAAAAGTTTACCTACAATAAAAAGAATTATCCGTGATTTTAAACCTGATATAATCCATGCGCATTATGCAAGCAGTTATGGCATTTTAATTTCATTCGTTGATTATTCACCTATCGTATTATCATTTTGGGGGTCAGATATATATCGTTTCCCGAAGCAGTCATTTATTCACCAATTTCTTATCCGAAAAGCATTGGCAAAGTCCAGTGTTGTTTTATCTACCTGTGAGAATATGGCTTTAGAAATAAAAAAATACATCAATAAAGATGTTGTTGTGATACCATTTGGGATAGATACCCAAATGTTCAAACCAAATCATCAAAAAGAAAACGATACCTTAATAATTGGAACAGTAAGAAAACTGGAAAAACTGTATGGTGTTGATGTCCTTATACAAGCATTTAAAATGCTCATTGAAAAGAAATTGGAAATTGATCTTAACTTGTTGATTGTGGGGGATGGACCTGAGCGCAGAAGATTGGAGATGCTAACCCGTAAATTAAATATTTCCAAATATGTGCATTTTGAAGGTAAGGTTCAAACGAATAAAGTTCCTCAACTTATTAATAAGATGGATATTTTTTCTGCTTTATCAATTTATGATGAGAGTTTCGGGGTAGCCGTTCTTGAAGCATGTTCTTGTGAAAAGCCTGTGGTTGTCAGCGATGTGGTTGGCTTCAAAGAGATTGTAAAGGATGGAAAAACAGGTTTGATAGTGGAAAGAAATAATTCCGAACAGGCTGCTTCAGCTCTTGAAGCCTTGATAAAGAATGAGGAATTACGATTATCTATTGGTAAAAACGCCAGACAACATGTTATTCAAAACTATAGCCTCAATCACAATGTTGAGCAGATGCTTGAAGTGTATCATTCAGCCCTGGGAAATTCATTAGGATAAAAGATTAATAAAGTTTTGTATTTCAGCATAATATAACTACAGAATTTTGAGAATCAAGAACAATCACCATGGAACCCGCATGTTAATTTACCCTGTGAAATAATAACTTTGTTATTCCTGCTTCGCAGGATTTCACAGGGTGAATGTTGCTTGTTGTAAAGGTTACTGCATGCGGGTTTCATTAGCTTAACAGTTTATTAAAGGTTTGAATTTCAAATTTATTTATATGCCAAATTCAAAAACTCTGCCTGTATCACCATGGAACCCGCATGTTAATCATGTTGCTTGTTGTAAAGGTTACTGCATGCGGGTTTCATTCAGGTAAAGAATACTTTCATTTTACCAAAATGGTTATGTTAATTGAAAAATCTGATTGGTTCATATCGTAGTCAACTACGTTCATCATTTTTAAAAAATTTATTAACCTTGCTTTCCGGGACTACCATTGCACAGTTGATCCCGGTAATTATCAGTCCGGTTTTAACCCGTTTATATACTCCGGAGCAATTCGGTGTTTTAGGATTATTTATTGCATTGGTGGGTATCTTATCTAATTTGTCAAGTGGCCGTTATGAGATGGCTATTTTGTTACCCGATAAAGAAGAAGATGCTAAGAAAGTTTTTTTACTTTCCATTGTTTTCTCTCTGTTTATGAATCTCCTCTTTTTGCTGATTTTAATCTTGTTCCATGATTATATTGGTACTATTGTCAATTCTCCGGGAATAGTTAAATGGTTTTATTGGATTCCGCCTGCTGTATTCTTATTTACAGTTTATCAAAGTTTTAATTTTTTAAACAATCGAAGGAAAGCATATTTAAATCTTTCAAAGAGCAAAGTGGGAAAAAGCCTTGGTACTTCGTCCCTACAGTTGGGTCTGGGGTTTTGTCAGGCAGGTTCCACCGGTTTGATAGGCGGTTATTTTGCAGGACAGCTCATAGGAATTGGTTATTTATGGAACAGATCAAGAAAATATTTGGGTCAGTTTTACAGTAATACGGACCTTTTAGCCTTAAAAAAGGAGGCCATCCGTTATAAAAAATTCCCTCTTTTTACTTCGTGGACCAACCTGATCAATAAATTATCCATTCAGTTGCCTGTATTGTTTTTTACCAGATTTTTCACTGCTTCTGTTGTGGGATGGTATTCTTTTGCCCATAGAATACTTGCCACTCCTGTAAATTTAATAGGCGTTTCTTTGGGTCAGGTATTTTACCAGCGCGCTACGGAAGAGAAGAATAATCCGGAGCAGTTCAGAAAGTTTATAGTTAAACTGTATAATAAACTCTTGCTTATTGCTTTTATTCCTGTCAGCATCAATCTGGTTTTTGGTGATCATTTGTTTGGATTTATATTCGGTCCTGAGTGGGAGATAGCAGGTCAATATTCCCAGGCCCTGACCATCTGGATTCTTTTTGTTTTTATCAATGCCCCGCTTATGCATTTATTTAATCTTTATGAAAAGCAACAACAATGGTTTAAATTGAATTCACTTATATTTTTATCCCGTTTGATTGCTCTGATAGCTGCTTATTGGTATTTTAAAGAAGCCGCGTATGTTGTTCTGTTTTTTGGTGGGGTCAGCGCTTTGGGTCAGCTATCACAGGTATTGTATATTCTGCGTTTTATGAAAATCAATGTATATAGATTTTTGTTAAAAACGGGTTTGTTGTTATCAGGGGCAACGATCCCTCTTTATTTACTCCGTAATTTTCTTTTCTAATAATGAAAATGGTGCCTAACATAGCGCTTCGGAATATCGATATCAGAACACTCAAATTAATAAACCTTCTTTTATTGATAGCTTTTTTATTTATTCTTGAGTATGTTTATAAACATTTTATTGTTGTTCACTATCATGATTTTGGTTTTAATTATGATTTTCATTTATTTAAATATTTCGAAACAAAATGGATCCTTGCAGTATCTCTCCTATTGGGCTATTTTATTCCTAATCAAAAAAATTTTCTGTATTTTATTACCCATGTGGCAATCGCTCTGTTGTTGATCCCCAATTTAATTATATATGAATTTTCCAATGATATCCGTGTAATTCCTTACTTGTGTTTGTTTTTTGTATTTGTACTTTTTTTAGCAGGCCAGGTGAAGTACGAGTTTCGATACTCAAGGTTTATTATTCCCGGAAGATATAGACTATTCGTTCTTGGCATTGTAGTTTTTATTTTGCTATTGCCATATGTACACATTTTCGGGTTCGATTTACACTGGAAGGTTCTTATTTTAGAGGATATTTATAAAGTACGCGATTTTTTTAACGAGGCCTCTACTACATTGACCGATTATACATACAGTCCTCTTGCCAAAATCCTGATTCCTGTTTTACTTATATTTTCCCTAAGAAAAAAAAGGTATCTCCTTGTGGCTTTTTCCCTTTTAGCAATGATTTATCTTTATTTGACAGGTGCCCATAAGGTTCATTTGCTGGGGCTGTTTCTTTTACTGTTTATATATCTTTTCAGGAATTTTTATATACAGGTTACCGCACTTCTATGCTTATTGATAGCCACATTAGCTATTGGACATATAACATACATATTATTTGATTTTTCTGAGATCGGAAATCTTTTTACACGCAGGTTCCTGTTATTTCCTGCTTTATATAATGAATTCTATTTTGAGTTTTTTCAAAACAATCATATTCATCTTTCTCATAGTGTTCTGGAACCTTTTATTGATTATCCTTATGAATTAAATCCTTCATACAAAATATGTGAAGTTTTCAAGAACAATCCGACCGAAAGCTGTAACAATGGTTTTATAAGCTCTGGTTATATGAACTTTGGAGTGCCGGGAGTAATAGGGAATATTGTTTTTTTAGGGATTATGTTCAGATATTTGAATGATTTGAAAATTCATCCGGTATTTGCCGGTGTATTCATTATCATGTTTTATACGCTTATGAGCAGTGAACTGATGACGGCATTATTGACTCATGGGATTATTTTGTTAATGGTTATTGCTTACTTCCTTTTAAACCGCACTCAAAATGAATTAGAATGAGAAATGGTTCTGCAAGGGAAAATAAAATGCCGTTAATATGTCACTTCACCAGTGTACATAACAGAAGTGATACCCGGATATTTATAAGGGAATGCTGCACACTTGCTGAAAGCGGATACAGGGTTGTTTTGGTGGTGGCTGACGGAGAAGGAGATGCAGAAAAGAATGACGTAAAGATTCTGGATGTCGGTAAAGAGAAAAACA
>JAIPAF010000024.1 GCA_021740225.1 Bacteroidales bacterium
CATTGCCCTGGACCGTTGGGCCAAGCTGGACTTTAGCATAGCCACCGGGGCTCTGTTTGAACTTTACATCGACGGCGAGCTAAAGCATGCCAGAAAAAACGGTAAAATGAGCGAAGAGACATTTTCCACATCCCTTCACCGGGGTAAACACCTGGTGGGCCTGAAGCTGCTAAGCAGCGATGACAATATTAAATTTAACACAAAAGTTTCTTATTCCCGGGATTTTAAAGGGCTTACCCTAAAGCATACCCTTGATCCCGAAAGGGAGCTAACCATCCACGACATCCTGGACGGAAAGAACATCAGCTCCGCCCGCATCTCCCCATCCGGAAAGTACGTACTGATTAACTACTCAGAATCACCACGAGGCACGGGAAAAAGCACGGGCTACACCGTGCTGAAGAAGCTGGAAGATCTGGAAAACGAAGTGGTTTTTAGAAACCAGGACATCAACCGGGTACAGTGGCTTCCTAAAACCGGCCGTATATCCTATACAGTACAGTTCGAGGATGCCTCCAACCTTTATGTATATGACGTGAAAACCGGAAAAGAGAAGAAAATAGCCGGGGGCATCGAGAACATGGGTAGCTATATCTGGGCCCCCAACGAACAATACATTGTTTACTCGGTAGAAAAAGAAGCAGATGATCCGGGAGGGTTAAAGCGGATCTACGGAAACGAGGACCGTATTCCCGGATTCCGCGACCGGTCATTTCTACACATTCTGAATGTCAACTCAGGTCACTCGCAACGAATTACCGCAGGCAACCTGAGTACCCGGCTCCATGACATCAGACCCGACAGCAAAAAGATCCTGTTTTCCACCTCCTATCCGGATTATACGGAGGTACCCTTCTCCAAACAGAACCTTTATGAAATGGATGTGGAAACACTGACGCTGGACACCATCTGGAAAGACAAACGATATTCAGGCAGAGCCGAATATTCACCCGGCGGCAGCCGGCTTCTGGTACAGGGCGGACCCTTGTGCTTCGGTGACGTCGGTGTGAACGTATCCGACAATATGATGCCCAACAATTACGATACCCAGCTTTACCTGTACGACCTGCAAAGCGAAAATGTAACTTCTCTTACCAAAACTTTCGCCCCCGCGGTTAACTCCGCGAAATGGACAGACGAAAACCACCTCTATCTCTCCGTTACGGAAAAGGACAGTGCCACTTTGTATCGATACACAATGGATGATAGTCAATTCAAACAGGTAGCACTTGAGGTGGAAGTGCTCGGCAATATCGATTTTTCCGACAAGGGGAACCATGCAGTTTACACCGGCACCGGCATGACCATCCCGGAACAACTCTATGCGCTGGATCTGGAAAATGAAAAAAGCCGGCTTATTGACCGGCCCAAACAGGAATCGCTTGCCCAAGTGCACTACGGACCCACCGAGGAGTGGAATTTCACCAACAACAGGGGCAGGATCATCGACGGAAGGATCTACTATCCGCCCAACTATGACTCCGATAAAGCGTATCCGGTGATCGTATATTACTACGGAGGCACCACTCCTACTTCAAGAAGTTTTGATGGACGTTATCCGAAAAACATCTGGGCAGGCAAGGGATATATCGTTTATGTACTCCAGCCTAGCGGGGCCATAGGCTATGGACAGGAATTCTCGGCCCTCCATGTCAATGGCTGGGGCAAAGAACAGCTTGACGACATCATCGAAGGCACCAAAAAATTCCTGGAAGCCCACCCATCAGCCGACGAAGACAACGTAGGCGCCATTGGCGCATCATACGGTGGATACACTACCATGATGCTTCAGACCCAAACCGACATCTTTAAAACAGCCGTGGCCCATGCCGGCATCAGCTCGATATCAAGCTACTGGGGCGAAGGTTACTGGGGCTACACCTACAGTGCAATAGCCTCAGCCCATAGCTATCCCTGGAACAACAAGGATCTGTATGTGGAGAAAAGCCCGCTTTTCAACGCAGATGACTTCAGCAACTCCATCCTTTTGCTCCATGGTACCGCCGACACCAACGTACCGGTGGGCGAAAGCAAACAATACTACGCCGCGCTGAAGATCCTGGACAAAGATGTGGAGATGGTGCTGGTGGAGGATCAGAACCACTGGATCGTAGACTATGACAAACGCATCAAATGGCACCATACAATTTTATCGTGGTTCAACAATAAACTGAAAGACCAGCCGCAGCAGTGGCAGGAGATGTATCCGGAAAAAAACCTGGACTGAGGATGAGGCGAAGGCTTATAAAGAGGCTGAGGCTAAGGCGAATAAAGAAGAAGAGTTTCCCATTGATACATTGTCAAATTGTCACATTATTATATTTTTGAACCATAGGTTATTATATTAGTGTAATGATGTAACCCTATAAAAGGTAATATTGATTTATCCGTCAGCCTCATTCTAAGCTTTTGCCTTGTCTTCTCTTTAATTACTTCAGCCGGAGCTCAGCAAATACAGGGAAATGATCGGAAGGAAAATGGAGGTTCACCGGATCATTCAACACTCCATACTTTACCACCTCCACATCTTTTACGAAGATGTAGTCTAAGCGACGTTTGACCGGTTCCTCATAGTTAAATCTGTTGTAGGTGCCTTCCGGACCGAAGGGTTCGGTTTCACTGGCAAGCCGGGCATCTTTCAGCTTCTCGTCAATCACTTCAATGGGTTCCTCATCGGGCACGGCATTCAGATCGCCCATAAGGACGAGTGCTTCCCCCGGCTGGCTTATTTCCTCCATCTTCCGGAGGATCAGTCGTGCCGAATTGGCGCGGGCTAACTCTCCCCTATGGTCGAAGTGGGTATTGAACACGCGTAACTTTTTGCCTGACTCTTTATGCTCCAAAAGCACCCATGTGCAGATCCTTTCCAGGGCGGCATCCCACCCTACCGACGGCTGTTCAGGAGTTTCGGAAAGCCAGAACGTACCATGGTCCTCCTCGGTAAACCGGTTGTGGTGGTAATAAACAGCGGAATACTCTCCTTCCGTCTTACCATCGTCCCTGCCTACGCCCACATAATTGTAAGTAGCTAGTTGACTGTCGAGAAACTCCACCTGATGAGACAATCCTTCCTGAATACCGAAAACGCCAGGTTCATAAAAGGTGATTTGGCTGGTAATGACCTCCTTCCTTTCATCCCAGGGATTCTCCTTATCCCCGGGATTGTCGTAGCGAATGTTATAGGTGATCAATTTCACATTCTGGCCCATGGTGATTGATGTAACAAATAAAGCAAAAAGTAGAAAAAGAACATATTTCTTCATATCGGTTCTTATTTTTATTTTATTCTCTTCTGTAGATGTGTCCAGATGTTGGTAATCAAGAAACTCTCTTCCATATAATCCATCAATTGCACCAGGCGGTTGTAAGGGGTTGCAAAGGTCAACTCGTTATCCTTCACACAGGCACGAGCTGAAGGATCAAACATCCCGAGCACGCTTCTGGCTTTTTCCTTGTCCTTTTCAAGATATGGGAAAAAAATGATCGAACCGCAACCTGAACTAAACGGTGAAATGACACCTGCATTTCCCACAAAATCATAATTCGCCAGCATGAAAAGCCCCGATAAAATATGGGGTTCGGCAAAAAAAACGGCCACTTCCGGTTCATCCTCCTCCGTAAGCTTGTCCCAGCGTTTAAAAACCAACCAACGGTCTTTTTTCCTGATATGAGGGAAATCTTCCATCATCAATCGGACGGTTTCCGGGTCACGTTTATATCGCTCCCCTTCTATGTCTTTGCTTCCACAGGAAAGGGAATAATTAAAATCCGAACCCACTTCTTCGACAAAACCTGCATATCTACGTCCACCTCCGCAGTTGATATGTTGTTTTCCGAAAGCCCGCGATTCCCCTTCCCTGACCTTTCTCAGGTTACATATCAAACAACGATGATCAATGCTCTGACGAGTAACCTCGTCCCTGGAAACCTCGACATGGTCGATGTTCTTGCTGTAATAAAAAGCCAGTGGAAGTTCAGCGTTGTTAAAATACTTTCTCCACAATTCTGTGAAACGATCCCGTATTGCTATGTCCATCTTATGTCTCCTTTTTGTATTTTAGGCAAATTTAAAAAAACTCCTGTTTTTTTTCGATAAAGAAAGGCCCCCTCTGTAGAACTCTATTCGGGTACAAAATACCTTACAACACATAAAGATGGGCAATCTATCTGCAGATTATAAAAATATTCAAAGTATAAAGGTTCACCCACGGAGGAAAAATTCTGAAAAATAAATTCGTAACGAGTGACTTTCAGGGCCGGAAAAAGCAACAGACATGAAAAGTATACATATACACAAGATAATAAAAAAATATTAAATTTGATACTTTTTGATTTGAGCAAAAAGTTTATCTAAAGAAAGCTGTTTTTTAAGCGCTAATCAAGACGTTCACTAATATGAGAGTTATTTTATTTGTTATTTCCTTACAATTATTTTCTCCAGTTTTGGTATTTTCCCAGGAGACCTCAGGAAAACAACTATTGGAAGAGGCAAAACAGCATTTTGCGGAAAATAAAGACACAATGCTAGTTCTTCTTGACAAGGCAATCAAGCGGGCTGAAGCAACCAATGATACCGTTGTGTATTATGAAAGTAATTTAGAAAAAGTATATGTATTAAAGAATATTGGCAACAAGAGTGAAGCGGTGGATCTTACCCGCACACTGCTGGAAAGGGCACGTAAAGAGGGGGATAAATATTACGAGGCCAAATGCCTTAAAACGTTGGGTGAAATAAGCCGTGCCAAAGCTTCATTAGAAGCGGCGTTATCTTATCTTTTTGGAGCTCTGGAAATATACAAGGATATACAGAATAAACAAGGAATGTCGGAAACTTTTAACCGTTTGTCAGCAACGTATTACGAGCTTTCCGAATACGAGAACGCCCAACAGTACGCCGATAGTTCTCTCCGGATCAGCAAAGCCATAAAGGATTCTGCCTTGGTGGGCAGCAATTATGAAATTCTTGGGTCAATTTACAGCTATAAAGGGTCGCGTAAAGGGTTAGATTATTTTCATAAGGCCAGGAGAATTTATCAAAAATATGCTCCGAATGAGGTTCCTAATGTACTGAGTAATATCATGTTGCACTACGAAAGAAAGGATGATTACAAAAAGGCTATCGAAGTGGGAAAAAAAGCTTTTAAACTTGCCCGCCAACAAGGTACCAAAGACCATATTGAATATACAGCAAAACGTTTATCTGATGCATATAGAGACAACAATGATTATAAAAAGGCCCTAAAATACCTGCAAAAACATGTCGATACAAAAGTTAATCAATACCAACAAACCCAAGAGGATTTGGCTTCTTTTTACCGCCACAGATTTGAGGCAAGGAAGAAACAGCATCAGATTGAACTACAAAAAAAACGCATTCAGCAAGAAGAGACCAAACAAAAATACTATTTAGTGGGAATAGGCGCGCTTTCACTGTTTTTGATAGGAGGGGTGTTTGCTTACATGAAGATTGTGCGCAAGAACAAAACATTGAACCTCCAAAAAGAAAAAATCGAGGAACAGCAGAACAAAATCATAAAGCAAAATGAAGAGCTGCAATCCACCAATCAAAAACTGATAAAGGTTGACCAACTCAAACAGGATATGACCAATATGTTGGTACACGATTTAAAAAATCCACTGAATGTGGTTATGAATTTAGCAGAAAACCGTCAGGTGCAATCTGCGGGAAACACCATGTATAATTTAATTTCGAATATGCTCGATGTAAATAAGTATGAGGAGGTTACTCTTACTCCCCGCTGGGCTGAATGTAATCTGAAACGGCTGATATCCAATGCCGTGGAACAAGTGCAATTGCTTCTTGAAAGAAAGCAACTGTCCATACAGAATGATATACCCGATGAAGTATATGTTAATGCTGATGAGGAATTGATAACCCGAGTTTTTGTGAATTTTTTGAATAATGCAATCGAATATTCTAAAGAAAATATGCCCGTTATTCTAAGCATCGGAGAGCAAATACACAAACAGGGAAACCATTTTATTGAAATTTACGTTACTAATTATGGTACGGGAATTTCAGAAGAGAATAAAAATAAAATATTTAACAGATACTTTGGGGAAAACCAAAATTCTCACCAGATTAAACCTACCGGATTAGGCCTGACTTTTTGCAAAATGGTGGTTGAAGCCCATAACGGAACCGTGGGGGTTGAATCGGAAAAGGGAAAATACGCCCGTTTTTATTTCACATTGCCGATGGCCTGAGGTATTTCTACTCCTCCATAAAGCTTATTACATTCGATCCCTCACCCAGAAGCAACTGGTAAGATTCATCTACATGTTCTTCGTAGAAAACCTGGGGGTAAACACGAATATAAACGCTGTCTGATTCCAATTGCTGAAACCTGGAATCCATTATTCGGATAGTACCTGTAGCAAACTGGCCGTCTATGTCCGAAGCTTCTATCCAGCCGTCGTCCGCCGAAACAAAATTGTCCTTCGATACATCAGATTCATTACTAAAGAAACACCGGAAACTATAACCCAACATAGGTGAACCGGAATAATCCCTTAATTCAAAATAAATATTTGATCTTTCATAATATCCCTTGTATTGGATGCTGTCAATGAACAGTTTGAATGTCGGAATTTCATATATTGTGTAATTAACCAGTGTTGGACTGTGTCCGCCAAGATGATGTACCTGATATTCAGTTTTTGGCGTACCAAAGCCTTCCTTTTCCAAAGCAATCCGATAATTGCCATAGGGAACATCCTCAAAATTAAATTGTCCGCCTTCATCGGTGTCTGAATGGATTGTATCTTTGTCACCGGTCAAAGTGACATCCACCCCGGACCTATCCCCTATAGTAAAATAATGTTCGTCTTTCATCATTACCTTGCCTACAATATCACCGTCCAACAAGGTTTTATTGTCTTCCTCACATCCAATCGAAAACAACAAGAAAACAAGGATGATATATAATTTAAATTTTTTCATCATATTTTAGGGCATTGTGAAACTCATTACCTCAGAATGTTTATCTTCTTTCAAAGTAGAAAAAGTCATTACTCCCTCGTAATCATTAATATATCCGGGATCGTAGGGATTACACACATATACAATAAAATAGACTTCCTGACCACTCTCATAATGAAGCTGGGATATATCAATACGAAACAGGAGATTATCAAAACCATTTCTGCTTAATGCTTGGCCGGTCTGGGTATACTCATAATTCTTGAAATTCACATCCTTTTGATTATCAAAAAACACCCTGGCAGGTATATCACCACTACCCTGGTTTGTTTCCACAGCCAATTCATTTTCATTAAAACCCGTGAGATCGGTATGATCATATACATCGTGAAAACCTGGTAATGAATAATCACTTATTTTCTCATACAGCATAACACTCTGGGTTACCGTATCATTCCCAAATAGCTGTATACCGTAACAATGCCACGTACCGTAACCTTCTTCACTAATTTCAAGCTCGTAAGTACCATTTCCCAATTCTGAAATCCAGTAATCCGCACTGCTGTCGGTAGATGTTGATTTTTGCCCATAGGGGCCTTTTGCCACAATTTTAACCTCTCCCGGAGAATCCCCATTATTATGACTTATATGACCCTCAATCACGCTTTTATTAAATAAAGGCTCGGGATCATCTTCAGTACAGGAGCAGATAAGGATGATCCCGGCTATCCCCACGATGAGAGATAATTTATTCCGAAAATATGAAAGAAAACTGAGCTGATTCATCGTTTATATTCGGATAAATGGTTTTATTACTTTCATAATCATAATAGGTGTCAATTCCATCAACATAACTGTTTCCATATTGTGGCAGGCGGTACATATCCACCTGAGTAAAAATACGTGCCCTGAAGAAAACTTTCTCACCCTGCTGAAACGGGGTATCATAATTTTCAAAATCCATCTTTCTCAAATACCGGGTATCATTTTTAAACAGCTTACGATTTTGAACATATTGAGCGGATTGTATGTTGAAATCCTCTTCGGTTGAAAAATACAATCTTAATTGTATTGCTTGAGGAGGTTCTTGTTCGGTAAATGAAAAATCCCCATAAAGGGTATCGTTTTCAATGGTAAGGTTGGTTACTTCTGTTGTAGGCATTTCATATATAAAATAGGCATCATTATCTCGTGAATCTTGTGAAAAATGATTAAGAATCGTAGGTTTACCACCCAAATGCTGCACACCAAACTGCTTCAATACTCCGAATCCCTCCTTTTCGAAACTGAGCTCATAAGTACCCGTCGGAAGGTCGGTCAGTTCAAATCTTCCTTTGCTATCTGAAAGGGTACTGTACTCTTTATCGACTCCTGTCGCAGTAACCTTGACCTCGCTGTGATCGTCCAGAATATCCCCAAATTCATCGAAAGTGTAAACGTACCCTACCATATTGCCTGTTAATTCCGGCATGTACCCATCCTTCTCATTACATCCAAAGTAAATGAATGAAAATAAGAGAAATAAAAATAATATGGCACTTTGTTGAAACCTCATTAGTTCAAATTTAAAAAAAAAATAAAAATTTTCAAAAATATCAGACGATAAGTACCGAAAAATAATGAAACACCCGCACCATTCTTACTTTAAAACAAATTCAGGATTAACAAAAATAGACATATCTTCCTTAGAGCCAAGAATATATTTAATTAAAACTCAATTTAGCAAGCAAACAATTACCAGCGTAATTACCATTAAATAGTCTGTAAGTTGTAGTGCAGCAGGGTAACTTGCATCTTCCACGCAATCCACCTCCCATTTAAGGATATTATGGTTCAATTATAATATCATCCAGTTTACGTTTGGGAACATGATGTATTTGTTTATTATCCCTCCAGTACTTTATATCCCCGTCGTTCTCGATTTCCTCGATGATCACTGTTTCTTTGGGCTTACCCAGTGCAACAACCTGCAGAATTTCATACCGTTCTTCTATATCAAAATTTTGTCTTAATTTATTTCTGTCAATGGTTCCAATAATGCATCCGCCAAAGCCTTTCTCTACCGCCCCCAGCAGAATACTCTGGGCTGCAATACCGTGATCGCAATGGAAATTATCTTCTATCTGACGATCACCCAGTATAATAATGTAAGCCGACGGTCTTTCACCCGGCTGAGGACCATCCCAGTCTTTTAAATAACCTGCCCAGCCCAGGCATTCAAAGACTTTCTGGTTATCGGATGTTTGATTAAAAATGACATACTTCAGTGGCTGAGCATTTTTAGCTGAAGGTGAAAGCCGGGCAAGGTTGACAAAATACCTCAGGTTGCCTTGTGCAATAAAATGATCTTCGTAAAACCTTCTATAACTTCTGTTTTGCCGGATAAGTTGTTCCATCAACATGACTAATAAAGTTTAAGGTGATTAATCCCGTTTAACCGGTTAAAAATAATGGGTTTCATTGAAAATTACAACCTTTGGGTAAATATAACCTTCCAAAACAAACTGTGATTATAAAATCTCCCACCATGATTCCGGACAGCTACCGGTTGATTAGAAACGTTTTTAAAATATCATCAATTTCCATGTTTTCTAGCTCAGTTCCTTCAATAGCAGCATTGAATTTATTTGTATAGCCCGCATGGTGCTTATCATGATACAGCTCCATGGTTCACTTATCTGTATAGGGCGCCAATGCGTCATATGCATATGGTAATTCCGGTAATTGAAAAGCCATAATTATAATATTTATAAGTTCGACATAATTTTTATTTTGTCTAAATAAGAGCAATGTGAAACCAAAATTGTTTGAATGGTTTTCCTCTTTTAGACCCAGACCTTTCCCCCTTCTCGGGAAATATTTATAAATTTGTAGAGGTATTCACTGTATAAAACATATATTAACTGCACTATGAAGATCACAAAAGACACGACCATCGAAGACCTTGTTGAAGGAGTGCCCCAGTCGGTAAAATACTTAATGCACAAAGGGATTACATGTGTTGCATGCGGTGAGCCCATATGGGGTACACTTGAAGATGCTGCAAAAGAGAAAGGCTTTACAGACGAGGACATCGAGAATTTTATAAATGATTTACAGAAATTTGCAGACAATCCCTCAAAAAAAGTGGAAGAGCCTGAGGCGAAGGTAAAAGTCAATAATATAAAACAGGATAAGAAGGGTGAATAACACTACTCCCCACTTTTGCATAATTTTAGCCTGCATTATTCCTACCGCAGCTTGGGGGCATTCCCGATTTTTTCCAGGTAGCCTCCTTTGTTTCATTCCCACGGAATTCCTGTTAAGGTGTTCGTATGAATTTGGGAACCCGGATTTGCATCAGGGCCTACAAAGATGTCAGACCCACGGCCTTTTGCATTAACCCAAAAAACAAAAAAGGCCAGACCCGAGATTTTATTAAAATAACAAAATTATTGGGAGTGATAGCATAAATGAATCCCGCAGCGGGAAAGTTTATGAAGCGGAGCTCGAGACGCGATTATCGCGTCTCAATGCGGGATGGATAGCGGGGAGGATGCAGGTTACCCTGCAGTTTGGAGGATTAGCGATATTTTCCGGGATTCAGATAATTCCTGACATAATCATAAATACCGTCTTCCAGCGAATGAAATGATTGACTGTACCCTGCCGCCCGGAGCTTTTGCATATCCGCTTCCGTAAAGTACTGATATTTATCCCGGATGTCTTCCGGTATATCAATATATACAATATTTTCTTCCTTTCCCATGGCATAAAATACGTTCCTGACAAGATCATTGAATGTTCTTGCCTCACCGGTGCCCAGATTATAAATTCCATTGTAAATATCGTGCTGCATAATGAAAAACAACACATCCACCACATCCTTTACATAGACAAAATCCCGCAATTGCTCTCCGTCACTATAATCGGACCGATGGGAACGAAACAGTTTCATCCTGCCTGTCTGGCTTATCTGATTAAAAGCATGAAATATCACAGAAGCCATGCGTCCTTTATGATACTCGTTGGGTCCGTAAACATTGAAAAATTTGATCCCTGCCCAGAATGGAGGATTGTCAGATTGCTCCAGCACCCATTTATCGAATTCATTTTTCGACTCGCCATACAAATTCAAAGGTTTCAGTGAATAAACCAAATTGTGATCATCTTTGTAACCATATTCTCCCCCGCCATAGGTAGCTGCAGAAGAAGCGTAAATCAAAGAAATATGAAAAGTGCTGCAGAGGTCCCAGATCTCTTTGGAGTAATTCAGATTAAGTCGATCAAAGATGCTTTTATCCATTTCCGTAGTATCGGTACGTGCCCCCAGATGGAACACAGCATCCATCTCCCGGCCATTGTTTTGCAGCCAATTGGGAAAATCTTCCCTGTGGATGTGTTGAATATAATCTTTACCTTGCAGGTTTTTGTTTTTGTCCTCCCTTGAAAATTCATCTACAACAATAATATCGGAATATCCTTCCTCGTTGAGCTTAGCTACCATATTGCTTCCGATAAACCCGGCTGCTCCTGTGACCGCAATCATATCAATCGTATTTAAGATTTTGAAGAGTTACGAATATAAAAAAACGACAGGCAAAATGTGAGAAAGAGGAATAAAAATATTGACTTCGATCATAACGGCAAATCATTAATAAATATTTATTTTTATCCGAAAATAAAATTCAAAATACTAAGATTATGGATAACAAAGAATTGGAGAGAGAAAATGCAAACCTAAAAAAGAAGATTAAATCACTGAAAACATCAAACTATGTATTGACAGCCTATGTAATTCTAAGCCTAATCATCTTGATTTACAATTATTTTCTGGCTTGAAGGCTTGTCCTTGAGTTAAAAATTTATACACACCGGGGATTGGAAAAAATCATTTCCTTATTCAAAACAAAACTTTTATTTGTGGGTATTATTTCTTAGGGAATGTTTTTTAAATAATTATATTGCTAATTTTACAAAATTTGATGTTTTTTATGGAGGCCTTTGTCACCCGTCGAGAACGCTTCAGTGCAGCACATCGTATTTTCCGTAAAGAATGGGATACTGAAACAAATAAAGAAATGTTCGGGCTTTGTTCTAATCCCAACTGGCATGGACACAATTATGAACTTTTTGTAACGGTTAAGGGAGAGATCAAGCCCGAAACGGGTTTTGTAGTCAATATCAAACAGTTAAGTAAAATCATCAGGGAATATGTTATTGATAAAATCGACCATAAAAACATGAACACCGAAGTTGATTTTATGGAAGGCAGGTTGGCTTCCACGGAAAACCTGGCAGTGGCAATATGGAATGAACTTGAACAGCCGGTCAACAGGCTGGGTAAAAAACTACATTGTATAAAGATAAAAGAAACAGAAAACAATTTTGTCGAATATTACGGACAATAAAAACCGAGTAGTATGGAAATCGTTAACGATGGTTTTGGATCCGTTAACAATAGCGGATATTCCCGGGTTGAGATCTGGGATGATGAGAAGACCCAAAAACTAGCCGAACATTATAAAGAAATCTTAAAATTATTGGGAGAAAATCCTGATCGTGAAGGATTAGTAGATACACCCCTGCGTGTAGCCAAAGCGATGCAATATCTCAATAAGGGGCAGAATATTGATCCCCACGAGATCATCCGGTCGGCAAAGTTTCAGGAAGATTATCAGGAAATGGTTCTTGTAAAAGATATAGAACTGTATTCAATGTGTGAACACCATATGATACCTTTTTATGGCAAAGCCCATGTGGCTTATATTCCTGATCAACATATCACCGGTTTAAGTAAAATAGCCCATGTAGTGGAAACTTTTGCAAGAAGGTTGCAGGTACAGGAAAGGCTCACCATGCAGATCAGGGACTGCATAAAGGAAACGCTCATGCCACAGGGCGTAGCTGTGGTTATTGAGGCACATCATATGTGTATGCAAATGCGGGGAGTGCAAAAACAAAATTCGGTCACAACGACCTCTGCATTTACAGGTATCTTCCTGAAAGACACCAAAACCAGGGAAGAATTCACCCATCTCATTGGTTCTGAATTACATTAACCCTGCATTTGTTATGAGGGTTTGATACAAAATATAAATTTGATTATTTTCGGCGACACAATTAAAAAATAACCGTAAAACTTAATGGGTATATGAAAGCATACGTATTTCCGGGCCAGGGAGCCCAATATTCAGGAATGGGTAAAGCGCTTTACGAAAATAGTGGTAGAGGAAAAGAGCTTTTTGAAAAAGCCAACGAAATCCTCGGCTTCAAAATTACGGATGTTATGTTTGAAGGCACCGATGAAGAGCTGAAACAAACCGAAGTAACCCAGCCGGCAATCTTTTTGCATTCGGTCATCCTTGCCAAAACACTGGATGCCTTCCATCCCGATATGGTAGCAGGCCATTCACTGGGTGAATTTTCAGCACTGGTCGCCAATGGAGCACTTTCTTTTGAAGACGGGTTGCGTTTGGTATCCAAACGAGCAGACGCCATGCAAAAAGCTTGTGAAGCAGAACCCTCTACTATGGCTGCTATTATGGGTCTGAAAGATGAAACGGTAGAACAAGTATGTAATGAAATAGATGAAATTTTAGTCCCTGCCAATTATAACAGTCCCGGGCAAGTAGTCATTTCCGGTTCTATAAAAGGTGTTGACCTGGCTGTGGAAAAGTTACAAGAAAAAGGTGCCAAAAGAGCCATAAAACTTAAGGTGGGGGGAGCATTTCATTCTCCATTGATGGAACCCGCCAAAAAGGAACTCGAAGAAGCCATCACTGAAACCGGATTTAGCAAACCAGTTTGCCCGGTATATCAGAATGCCACGGCTTCTCCTTCCGCTGATCCGGGAACCATTAAGGACAACTTGATCAAACAACTCACTTCCCCTGTAAAATGGACGCAAACGATTGAAAAAATGCTGGAAGACGGAGCGGAGTCCTTTACCGAGGTAGGTCCAGGTAAGGTGTTGCAGGGGCTGATTAAGAAAGTGGACAGGAAGATTCCGACTGAAAGTGCATAAAGCTTTTCCCAGGAAGTACCAAGTCGCAAATAACAAGCTACAAATACATTTCAATAACCGAATCACCAATGACCAAAACATCAGACTCTATGGTTTGGTGCTTTGGTCATTGTGATTTGATGCTTATTTGTAACTTGTGAATTGGTATTTGTCATTTTAATCCACCCTCTTATTCTAATATCAATCATCCAGCCATACCTTCAAGAAATTTATTCCTTAAATCTCAAGCTCACATCCTGCTTGATGTCGGGATGCAGACTTCGGGGTACCGGACTGGCATGTACGAGCTCCCTAAGGAGATTTTTCTGCTCCTCAGTCAGATCATGACCTGTAAAATCATACTCTATTTGGATCTCCTTGATTCTGCGGGGATCATTCCGCATCACTTTGGTGGTTTTTGCCGTGGCCCCGTCAATACTAAACCCGTTTTCCCTGGCTTTGATCCCCATAATCGTGAATATACAACTGCACAGTGCCGAAGAAACCATATCTGTAGGAGAAAAATACTCCCCTTTGCCTTTGTTATCCACCGGGGCGTCCGTAGTAATCTTCTCACCATTACGTTCATGTACGATCTCTGTCCTTAATTCTCCGGTATAGGTAGTTTTATAATTTTCCATAATGCCTGTATTTTCAGTTATACTATCATTAATCACTTCCAACATATTCAATTTTAATCACTTTCCACTTATCATCATGTGATACCTTACATTATTCATCACCTCCTCTTTACTAAAAAGTTCCCGAGTATATTTCCGCTTAATATAAGTGTTGGTCTGATCACAGTAATGGGGGCTTGCCGGTATACCGGACGTCCCGGTCGGTATAACCGTACGGGAGCGGTCCCAGTCAGCAGCAGAATATACATTGCGGTGAGATGCCCCATGATTGGTATTGAATACATCGGTAAAAGGATAACTATATACACAAACTGTATGAAAACTGCCGCCTGTTTCAAAAGGTCCGCGGTTCATATTGAACACAAGATCCAGAACAGGTACTTCTCCACCAACAGGATGTTTAAAGGTTAATTGATGAACCTTTCCCCATTCCCAATTTCCGGGAGTATCTCCCAATTTTTCTTTAAGTATTCTTATAGATTCTTTAAAGCTTTTTTGAACGATTTGTCCAAAAGATTGTTTTGTACCGGTTGTGTTCACATCATTACACCATTGGGCATCCTGGTTGTTCCAAATATTTTTCATCAGATTCCTTACAAGAATTTTACTTCCTATATATTCTTTATAGAGATCCTCTCCCAATTCATCCTTAATCAGATTATTCACAAAAGTAATGTAAAACT
The DNA here is from genome assembly GCA_021740225.1 of Bacteroidales bacterium. Taxonomy (GTDB): domain Bacteria; phylum Bacteroidota; class Bacteroidia; order Bacteroidales; family UBA12077; genus JAGXLC01. Next base: position 15,253 of record JAIPAF010000024.1, read on the forward strand.
GTTCGAAAATTGCAGCGGCAGCACTGTTTTTGGAATAATGCCCGTTCCATTTATCGAGCAATTCTATAGCCTCTTCCAACTCGCCGGATGCGTCTTTTATATTCCTGGCATGTTTCAGAATTTCCTCTTTATATTGGGGAACCATCAATGAATGATAATCGGTCTGGATCTCCATAAAATCCCGGACCGATAATTTCTTTCGGGATTGAAGTTGTTGTTCTATACGATTAATACGTGGGGCAAGATCAAACCAATGGCTAAAATGATAAGGATAATCCGAACTCACGGTTTTATTATTGGCAGAGGCAACAAAACCCTTATCAGGATTATAGGTATAGGGAAGCTCATCGAAAGGCACCAATCCTTTCCAATCGTATTGATCCGTTTCTCCGGGATAAATCCCGGCACCGGCAGAGTCTCTGACCGGCACCCCTGCACAGCAATAAAGCCCTATATTTCCCTCAATATCAGCATATGCTATATTCTGACTAATGGAAATAAAAGTTCGAAGGGCATCTTTAAACTCAACCCAGTTGGATGCGCGATTGAGATAATACACTGAGCGGAGCTCATTGCTGTATTCATTACCTACCCACCGCATAGAGATGGTTTCTTCATCTACATCCTTAAATCCTGAAACAATAGGTCCTCTGTGGGTATACCTGATCGTTTTTGTTACGGGATTACCGCCCTTAACTTCAATCTTCTCCTCTTTCATCTCCATTTTCCTCCATTTTCCATTGAACAGATATTCACAGGAATCTTCAGGATTGATGGTTTCCCGGTAAAAATCCATATCATCGAGCATCACATTGGTCAATCCCCATGCAATGGAATCATTATGCCCGGAAATGATCATCGGTTGTCCGGGTAGGGCTACACCTGATACATTCATCTCTCCCTCCACCACCTGATGCATCTGATACCAGATACCGGGAGCAAAAAGTCCCAAATGCATATCATTGGCCAGCAAAGGCTTTCCC
>JAIPAF010000025.1 GCA_021740225.1 Bacteroidales bacterium
GGCATTCCTTTACGTGCCGCATTCATTACCCCGCATTCCGCTTCGCTACATGCGGGGCTATTAATATGTCATCCCGCCAGGCGGGATTGGAGACAGCAGAAAAATTATCGGCCGATGAGCAAAGAATAACAACAATACATTGATTTTTTGATAATTAGGTATGGATATGTATAAACAGTAGCTGTTTTTTAGAGAGAAAGATTTAGGATGAGCGTATGCTTATTTATAAACATTCAACACAGACCAAGCCTACAGGGAACTCTCGGTATATTATCCCGGCCAAGGGTATCAAAAGGACCGATGAAGAGCCTATGAAGACTTCATGAGAAAACTTAACGCTATATTTTCTGATAGTCTCTATCTTCAGTGCGCTTAAAGGCTTTCTTATTTCTATTCCAATATGGACTTTTCCTGTTTTGAACAAGAAAGGTATTATCGCGGATATCAGGTTTTCTATACCAACATATCAATTCCAATATTCAAGATATTATCATTCCAATTATAATATATCAAATTTGATATGTGGGATAACAATTTTCCTGTCCTACATATCGGTTTTGTTATTCCCGGTATCTATTTTTATATGAAAAATATCGGTTTTAATATCCCAGACAGCAAAATTCCTATCTCAGACAAAAATTTTCCTATCCCGGGAAAATCAATCTCCCGGATTAAACCGATTGCCGGAGCCGTTGATTATTTTGCCCTTTCAGGGCGCTATTCCTATATGGTGTCTGTTTCCCGGGCCGCTGGCCCGGGCTAAGGTAGTTTTGCCTTTCAGGCAAAAGAAATAGTTTTTCCAAAAACATCGATGGTACTCCTTTCATTTAAACTTATACACCTGTCCTTATGTAAGGGGCCATCCCGCAAGCCAATCATTCTGTTGTGCTCAATTTCATTCGTTGAATTCAATAGATTGGTATGGTCTGGGTGCAAGGTAGCAAGTATTATTAAATGAACGAGGACTTGCATGAAAGAAAAATACCCCCTCATCCCTGATTTTGTGCCGAAGTTAGCCCTGAAAGGGCGACAATACCTTAGCCCCGGGCAACGCCCGGGGTAAAGGGGCAACACACTAAAGGCGCTCCATCCGGAAAACAGGCTAATGGCAGTAACGTAACATGGAGCGCAAGGGAGAAACGGACTATGGTGATATTGTTGAAGTTTGAAGGAAATTAGTGCAGGCTGGATAGTTGATATGGAAACTCCTATTCATTCCATTCATTATTTAGTTAGGTTGTTCTAACTCATTGAGATTATTAGTCGTCCTTTTCCGTCGGACGTTGAAGTGTCAAAATAACCGGCTGGAAGCCGGTAGTACTTCTAATATTCCTCCCACTGGAATCCTTCAGGGTTCGTCACGGCCATGTTATCTCCGGACTGTGTCAGCACCAGCAGCCCGTGTTTTGCAGCAAGTTCATAACTGTCGGAAGGAACACTCATGCCGGCCACTGCTCCTAAAATTTTTTTATGAGCATATTCACGGAACAGAGATTTGAAATTGAGCAGCTTACGGTTTACAAAATCGGCCACGTCATCGGGGTGCAGTTTGTATTTGACTTCGATCACAATGCAATATTCCCCGTTATGAAGGACAATATCATATTCTCCCTGGAGTTTTTTCGAGGTTCTTGCCAGGTGATCCACTTCTGTATATTCAATGCCGAAAAGAGCATTTCGTGCTTCCAGACCTCTTCTGAAAAATTCTTCCGCAACATCTTTGCTGTTTTCCGATACACCCCCATACAACTTAGCCAGCCTTTCAATTTTGCGGTCGGTCTCCTGCATGCGCTTATCGGTTTCCTGCATGCGCTTATCGGTTTCCTGCATTCGCTTATCAGTTTCCTGCATGCGTTTATCCGTTTCCTGAAACTTTTTATCCGTCTCTTTAAACCTTCTGGCGGTCTCCTTAAACTGTTTATCCGTTTCCAGAAACATTTTCCAGACCTGGTTGAAAGATACCGGCTCGCTGTAATCCGATAACGGTTCATTGGCATTGTTCTGTTCCTTTTTGCTCATAGCAGCATGTATTTGTGTAAAGATAGGAAATTTTCCGGTTATTTTAAAAAACGCAAATGAGAGGGGAAATATTTTTGGATAAGAAAAGGAGGCGAAGGATGAGACTAAGGAAGAAAATAAGGTTCTATTGTTATGGAAGAATTCAACAGCCCTCTTATCATCGTATTATCATGCCACCGTCATGTTATTCCATCGTTTCTTCATGATAAATTTTCAGTTTTGTTATGGAATCCGAAAATATATTTGTAATATTGCGCCCTGTTAATAAGGAATTGAAACAATAAAACAAGATACGGTCATGGACTTAATGAAAGAAGTGGAAAAGGAATTCGGCACTGATAAGAAAGTCCCCCAATTCAGAGCCGGAGATACGATTACAGTACATTACAAGATTAAAGAAGGAAACAAGGAAAGAATTCAGAACTTTCAGGGTATTGTAATCCAGCGACGCGGTGAAGGTCTTTCGGAAACTTTTACAGTAAGAAAAATATCGGGAGGAGTAGGTGTGGAAAGAATTTTCCCGGTGAATTCTCCCAACATAGCAAGCATTGACATCAACAAGCGCGGCAAAGTAAGAAAATCCAAAATTTTCTACCTGCGCGGACTTACAGGTAAGAAAGCCAAATCCAAAATTAAAGAAAGAAGAGTATAAAAACCCGGACTGAACCCGGATTTTTATGGTTATGTATTATCCCATGTGATTGTTATCTTTTTAAATCTCAATTACCAAGCATCAAATAACAAATAAATTCAAAATTCGAAAAATTAATTTACAAACCGATTGACAGAGGGTTTCGAATTTGGGCAATTGAAATTTAAATATTGTGTGTTGTTTGTGATTTGTATTTTGGTATTTATCAATAATCTTGTTTCCACATTTTTTTGATTAAAAGGTTCAATTCTCCTTTTTTATCTTCTCAACCTTTTCCCTGGCTTGTTGTATGATATTTTCCGCTTTTTTATCCGCTTCGTTAATGAGTTGTTCCGCCCTTTTATCCGCTTCCTGCCGGACTTTCTCCGCCGATTTCTCCGCTGCTTGTCTTACCAGGAAATTTTTCCCTTCTGCTTCTTCTAAGATCCTCTCTGCCTTTTTATCGGCTTCCTGTTGTATTTTTTGAGCAGCTTTCCTAGCTTCAGCCCTGATTTTTTCAGCCTTTTTTTCGGCACTTGCAATGATCTCCTCTGCCTTTTGGGCAGCGGATTCCTGAACCTGTTCTTCGGCCTTTTCTTTCTTTTTATCTATCGTTTCTTTAACGGTTTGTTTTACTTGCTCTTTTACAGAAGTGCTGTCTGATCCTTTTCCAAAACTTAGACCTACATCCGGATCAGAAAACTCCCCTTTAAGGTTGGCTTTGACATTTACCGTTTCACCGGGATCGATATCCAGGCCTTTTGAAGCAGCTACTGAGACCAGGTTATCAAACGCCTGATTGGCAGCCCCGCCAAAAGCTGAACGGGGTATTTCCATGTCAATCAAATAATCCATTGTTTTTTTATAGCTCTGGGAACCCGAGATGGTCATATCCATACCGGCAAACCGGACATCAAAAGGCTTGACGATGAGCTTACCTTCCCGGAGGATAAAATTGATCCGGATGTTTTCAAAACTCTGTTCTTCTGATTTTGTCAACTTCAGGGCAGATAAAACCTTACCGAACGAGCGGCTGCCCTGTAGTCTGATCTTCTCGCTGCGGAGTTCACCAAAGCCGGTGATTGATTCCATTACGGGGTACATGTTGTGCTGCAGATCCGACGTGTATTCCAGGTCCATGGAGATATCCCCTTTTGCCCTCTTTATAATGGGAGCAATGGTATCTATAATGCGAAAAGTTTGTAGGGCATTTTCAATCTGAAGATCCTGCACGCCCAGGTTGAAGTTCACATAGGGCCTGGTAGTGTCCCGGGTGCTATATTCACCACTGGCGGCCAGTTGCCCGTCAAACAGATCCATGTCGAAATCATCCAGGTAGATCTTCTGCCCGCGCACCAGAATGGTTCCTCTGGCGTTTCGTATATCCATCTTGTCGTAAAGAATATGCTCAAAAGATGAAGCCACCTTGAAATCCACACGTTCCGGTACTTTGAAAAGAGAAAGTTCTACTTCTCCCGTATCGGATACTTCCTTTACTTCATCTTCCGCCAAAAACCGGTTGGTATTCAGATAATTTGACGACAATTTAAAATCCCCGCGGATGACGCCGTCCTTCAGCATATAATGCAGATAATTGGAGAGATTCCCAGAAAAATGCAGGTCGCTCTCCCCTATTTTGGCATCGAGCTGTTTTATATTCAGATATTGAGGAGTGAATACCATATCGGCATTCATAGTCATAGGAGCCGGTAAATCCCGGGTGTCAAAATAGAAATCTTTCAGATTCATCGTACCTTCCGCCTGAAAAGCATCATAACGTTCCCGTTCAATCATGGAGAGACTGCCTTTCAGCCTGAGATCGGAAGTGACGGTTCCCCTTAGGTCGGAATTCTCCATGGGCACTACATCGGCCAGGTTATCCAAAACAATCTGGCCGTCAATCTTTCCGTCGACGGTGGGATCGCTGACGGGTGTCATCAGGTGGAAGGATGCATCAAAGGGACTACCTGCCAGCTCAATATGAAAGCGCTCCAGGTTCACTTTGGTATTGTCGGGTTGTTTGCCATCAAAGAAGGTTTGCAAAGAGATGGCAATGTTCTTCGCTTTCCTGGGCAGATCGGGATAGCTGAACATTGCATTCTCTACCTGCAGGTTCATGTCCACGGAGGGCAGAATGCTGTCCTTATAATATCCCGAAACATTGCCATGGAGTGAAAGCTGACCCGAGGTTTCCAGTTCCCGGAAATCGCGCATATAAATAGCAGGCACAAGGGACAGCAGGCTTTTAAAATCTGTTTTATCGGCGGTAAAGGCAATGTCGGTGTTGATCCTCCCGTTTTCCAGCATTTCAACTAGTCCGTCGAAATCCAGGGAGAGCCCGTTCAACGTGAAGCGATTGTCGTGGAGGTGATACCTTCCCTCGGCAAGATTGGCCCCTATTACCGCTTCAAATTGGGCATCGGCCTGATTCAGATATTGAATGGCCCCCATTTTGAAATCCACCGGCTCCACGCTCAATGCAAGATTCATAGCTGAAGAATCGGCGCCAAGATCTCCCTGAAGCTCAAAATCGAGGTTCTTTAAGGATGCCCTCATATTGGTAGTGTTATCCTCATAGATGACCCGGCCCTGCTCAACACGGAAGGTTTTCAGGTCGACCCGGTAACCGGTGGTGGCTGCAGCCGTGTCGGGAAGTTCCTCTTCCACTTCCCCGGAGGGTTTTGTTATATCCCAGTTCACGGAACTGTCCGCTGCCACTTTGGCATGGACCCTGGGTTGTATCAGGTAAACACCTTCTACGGCAATGTTTTTCCCGAACACACTGAACAGGTCTACCTCTGCATCAAAAGATTCAAATCGCACCAGTGTATCGCTTTCAAACTGACCTATACCGGATACGATCATATTATTCATTCCTACATTCAGGTCAGGAAAGCGTTTGAACATGGAAAATCTGACATCTTCAAACTCAACCCTGGCATTCACATTTTCATTGATAAACGATTCCGTCTGCTTTATTATATCGTCCTTGAACAGATAGGGTATGGCTATCAACAGGGCAATAAGAACGACGACGAGGATGGAAAGGATCTTTAGCAATTTTTTCATGATCAAAGGGATTTTTTACTGTTTACCAGTCATTCAAAATTAATAATAAATGATCGAATTTCTTCACGGGAAAGATCAGAATCATACATCAAATTAACGATCTTCAAAATGGCGTTCATAGGCGTTCGAATCTCATGAGCAATGTTCCCCAAAAATGCAGATTTCAACCGGTCCGATTCTTCAGCTTTCTCTTTCAATTTAGCCAGCTTACTCTTTTCCTTTTTGAGTGTAAGAACAGAAAACCTTTCATTTTTCAGGCTCTTGTTTAATCCGTCAATCAGGACAAGCAAGCAAAGGGTGCCCACTGCATTAAATTCACTATTTTTTCAATCAGGTGTTTAAAAAAACAAGACAGCAAATAGAGTAAGAATAATGCAGGCTAAAGAAACTGGCTTATTTTCCCCAGCAATTCCTTTGTGTCAATGGGTTTGCTGATATAATCATCACATCCTGCATCTATGCTTTTTTGAGCATCTCCGCTCAAGGCATAAGCAGTTTGGGCGATGACAGGAACATCGTTATTGTGAGTTGAAGCCCGTATCTTTCGGGTGACATCCAGGCCGTCTATATCCGGAAGTTTAATATCCACAAGTATAAGATCAATTCCGGGATTGTTTAGAAATGCTTCATATCCTTCTTCACCAGTCTTACATAAAATGAGGGCAAATCCTTGGGGCTCGAGCAATTCTTTCATGTATTCAACACTTACCGGGTCATCTTCTATTATGAGTATTGTTTTGCCTTCGCCTTCATCTTCCACCTCCTCTTTCTTATTGGTTTCCTTATTTTCTTTGACCCGGCCAGTTTTATAAGGAAGGGTGAAATAGAACACCGATCCTTCCCCCTTTTTAGAATCCACCCACATCGCTCCACCCATCAATTCTACCATTTTTTTGGAAATGGTCAGACCCAGACCTGTACCTTCATGGGTTTTTCCGGTTGAATCATCTGCCTGTCTGAAACCTTTAAAAATATGTTCTTGTTGAGCGAAAGGAATACCAACTCCAGTATCCCGGACATAAAAAAGTAATGTATTATTGGGTTGCAATAAGTAACCAAACTCGATGGTGCCTTCCCGCGTAAACTTGATGGCGTTGATAAGCAAATTGTCCATGATCTGTCTAAAACGACCGGGATCAATTTGTATACAACTCCTTTCGTTATCAAGACCTTTATTGACTTTTAATTCGATGTGCTTTTTTCCGCGGCTTTTAAGTTCATTCAAATAAATGGTATATAACTCCTGCATAATATCATTCAAACAGCCCTCCTGAAATTCCAGTTGCAATTGGTTGGCTTCAATCTTTGAAACATCTACTATGTCATTAATAATTTTTAACAATTGATTAGAGCTGGAATAAATGATATCAATAAACTCCTTTTGCTTGTCCCGGGGAAAGTCTTTTTTCTGTAACATCTGGGAAAAACCCATGATGCCATTCATGGGCGTGCGTATCTCATGACTCATATTGGCCAAAAAGGCTGTCTTGAGTCGATCGCTTTCCTCGGCTTGTTCTTTGGCTTTAATCAATTGTTCCTCTGCCCGTTTACGCTCAGTAATGTCACGGGCAAGGGCAAGAATGTATTTTTTATTTTCCAGCACAATTTTGGAAACTACTACTTCCGCCGGATAAATAGTCCCATCCTTTCTTTGGTGTCTTGTCTCAAAAGTTACCGGCGAATCGTTCACTGAAAGGGACTTCCAGTATTTATGCAGATCGTCACGGTCCGTGGCATCCGGGTCCACATCCATTATATTCATTGTATATAGTTCTTTTCTGCTATAGCCTGTATTGTCTTCGCCTGCACGATTCACCTCTATGATTTGGCCATTTATATCATGCAGAAAAAGCATCTCAGAAGATTGCTCTATCAGGGCATAAAACTTGTTAGCGGTTTCCTCGGCTTGATTCCGGGCTTTAATTAGCTTCTCTTCTGCATGTTTTCGTTTGGTAATATTTCTTATAATTCCTTGTGTAGCTGTATTTTCTTTATGAGGAATATAATTTACAGAGGCTTCCACTTCCAATGTCCTGCCCTCCTTTGAAATAGCTGTAAATTCGTATCTGTTTTCTAATTTTTCTCCCTTGCGAAGCCTCTCGAGGCGATCTTCAATCATGGCTCTGCTTTTCGGGGCCACCATTTGGATAAAATCAAAGTCAGGCTTGTTCAACTCTTCCAGCGCATAACCAAACATCTGTTCAAATTTGCTGTTGATAAACTCAAATTTGCGGTTGTATAAAAGATAAATGGCATCATTGGAATTTTCTACCATCCTTTTATATTGCTCCAGTTCATGCTTTTGTTTTTCCAACGTTTCATTTCTCTCATGTAATTCTTCCATGGAAGCTCTAAGCTCCACTTCAGTAATTTTTAATTCTTCCTTTATCCGGTAATCCTCCTCTTCCTGCAGCCGGTTGTGAGTTTCCCGTAAGGAAGCCAGTTGCTTTTTTAGTTGCTGATTTTCTTTTATCAGTTCTTCATATGTGGGATGATCATTGCTCATATTAATAAAGTGTATAGGTCTAACATTGTATGAAGCCAATTTTTAACAAAAAAATCAAATTTTTACAACTTTCAAAAAAATAAGACATAAATTTATTATATTTGCCATTCCAAAAGTAATTGGACCTGTAGCTTAATTGGATAGAGCGTCTGACTACGGATCAGAAGGTTGGGGGTTCGAGTCCTCCCAGGTTCACAGTGAAAAGCAGGGAGTTATAAATTAAATTTTGTGACTCCTTTTTTTATTGCATCCACATTTGTTTCATTCTTCCCTTGTCTGGGTATATTCCCAGTATCTTGTTTACTTTTTCTGACTTCCCGGGAAACTTCTTATTCTTTGGTATTTTTATTCCGGCAAAGCGTTTTTAAATTCCCGGTAGCGTTCGGGAGACTTGTCGCCTGTGGGAGAATCAATATCTTTCCAAACCGCATCAATCTGTTCGATTCGGTTATCCGGGCTTGGATGGGTGCTGAGAAATTCCGGTATCTTGGGACGGTTTTCTTCATCTTCCAGTTTTATAAAGAAACCTGCTACACCTTTGGGGTATAAATCTGTATCGGCAGTATATTTCACGGCAAATTCATCGGCTTCGTATTCGTCGTTTCTGCTGAACTGAAGCTGTCCCAGACCAAGCGCCAGATCTGCAGCAATTTCAGCCCATTTGTCCGGATCTTCTCCCAGCAAAAGACCCGTCAAAAACTGGAAACCATAAATCTTGGTCATGCGCTGGGTGGTATGTCTTTTATCGACATGCGCCATCTCATGTGCCATTACGCCTGCAAATTGGGCTTCGTTATCCAGATATCGGATGAGTCCGGTGTAAAAATACATGTACCCCCCGGGCACAGCGAAGGCATTAAGAACGGTATCATTTTTTATGATCCGCGCCTTCCAGTCAAAGTCTTCCCGGTGGTTCAGGTCGTCCGAACCAAGAAGATCGTTTTTGATCCGGTTGAGGTGTCCATAGGCTGAGGAATATTGAGCCTCGTCAAGTACATCAAATTCATCGTTATTCCTTATCTCCTGGTCAAAATCTCTGCCAAACTGGCGGTCCTCCTCAAGGGTGAATATATTCAACCCGTCGTCATCGTTACAGGAAGTAAAAATCCCTATACCGGCTGCTAGCAAAATGAAAAGCAAGATGCTTACGGATTGTCTCATGACTTTATATTTTAATATATTCTATCGTATATTCAAAGAAAAAGTTACAAATAAAAAGCCGTCTCTAAGACAAGAGACGGCTTATGCAAAAAGGATTTCGTTTATTCTGACAATTCACTAGCCAATACAGCTTTAATATCAAAAGTTACCTCATCATCTGCATCTCCTGCTTCGCCGTTTGAACCCTTATCAATTGAAACAACCTTTATATATCCTTTATGCCCGGCTTCGGTAATGAATGCAACAACATCATTTTCTGCAATGTCAACAAATTCGTTGTTGAAGTCGGAAACATTTTCTGCTATTCCATCAGCAGTAACCTCGTCGAAAGTCACATCGGTTACCTTATTATAATAGGTGGTATTGGGTAAGGTACCCCCATCATGTATGTAATCCGGGGAATTTGCCGGAGAGACCAATTGGTACTTGAAAGTTTTTAAATCTGTATAACCACAAAGAATATCTGCTGAATCTTTTATCCCATTAATATCAACATAATCATAGGTGTAAGTTTCACCACTCTCTATGGATAATAAATCTTCAGACGAGCCATCTCCCAAAGCGACCCCCATTACCTTCTGATCATAGGTAGTAAGGGCGATGGTATCAATGGCTTTTACATAAAGGCTAAAATCGTGTGTTTTCTCATTGTCGTCGTTATCAGTTACAATCAATGCCATGTCTAAAGTGCTTTCGGCCTCGGCTGTATCAGCCACAACCCCGGTATAGGAATACTGGTCGGCAGATTTGTCGGTAAATCCGTCTGATTTGGTATCCAATGTTTCGGTTCCTTTTCTTAGTTCAATCTTATCAAGTTTCTCACTGGTGATTACAGAGAACTTCAGCGTCACTTCCACGCCTGCCTCAACGGAATCCGGAACAGAACTTTCTGAAATATCAATGGTGGGTTCTGTGGTTTCATCTTCCTCACACGAAGTGAAAGTTCCTGCTCCCAATAATCCGATAAGAATAATTCCTAATCCTAACTTAATTTTTTTCATAACTATAATAATTTTAAAGATTTAAATTTAATACGAAACAGTCTGAATGGCAAGGTTCCATTCAATTTCATTTATATTTATTATAAGGAAATAATCTCCGGTTAAAGGTTATTTCTTTGTGGTCAAATAACCTCCGGTTAAAGGTTATTTCTTTGTGGTCAAGTAGCTTTGATAATAATTTAGCAGATAACACTTTTTTACTAATATGCAAATTTAAAATTAATTTTGGAAAAACTTCCATTAATTCTAAAAAAAATTTATTTGAAGCTACAGCTTTTTATGAAAGCAAGAAGAATCCATTTGCGGTTAAAGTTTTGTCCCGTCTAACTTTAAATTTATAAAATTATTAATACTTCCAAAAAAATGTTTAAATTTATACCCTGTTTTAATAATTAATACTAAAAACTTTTAAAATGACAAAAGCAGACATTGTAAATCAGATTTCACACAAAACAGGTGTTGAAAAGATGACTATTGAAAAAATAGTTGAAGCGTTCATGGGAACTGTAAAAGAGGCTCTTATTGGCAACCAAAACGTTTATTTAAGAGGCTTTGGAAGTTTCATAGTTAAAAAGCGAGCTCAAAAAAAAGCACGGGATATTGGTAAAAACAAGGAAATTGTTATTCCTGAACATTATGTTCCCGTGTTTAGAGCTTCAGATAAATTCGTTAATAAAGTTAAAGAAAACGTGAGATAATAATAAAATTAAAACCAATGCCTTATGAGTGACAATAATGCCAAAATCTATGTAAAAATAGGAGAAATAGAATTTACCATTGAGGGTTCATCCGAATATGTTTCCAGCCAATATAAACAAATGGCAAACGATTTAAACCTGCAACAAAAGTTGGGAGGGGCTGTACAGCAGGAAAAACCTAAAACCAAATCACCCCAAACCTCTAAAGCTCAAAAAACAACATCCAAAAAAGGATCAAAAGAGACAGCTAAAGAAGATTTCAGCGAATGGCTAAATAAACTCCCTAAAGATCTCAAAAATCGGGATAAACTTATGGTAGCCGGCTATTTCAATCAGCTGAGGTCAAAGGATAATGCCTTTCGTGTAAGAGACATTAACAATACCTTAAAAGATCATGGGATAAAAATCACTAATCCTTCCAGTCTGATCAATAATATTGTTAAATCACAGAAGATACTTCGCCAGGTTTCAAGGGAGGGTCGCCAGAAATACTATCAGCTTACAAAAGAGGGGGAAAAATATATTAGAGACTTATTGGCTGTAAAGGGAAAAGAATAAATACGGGAAGCAGTACTGGAATAAAGCTATCTCCAAGAGGCCTTCTTTTTCAAATATTGCAAAATATCTGGAAAATTACCGGACCGTTACAGACGGTAAAAAATAACTATTGAATTTCTATAGAGATTAGCCACATAAAATTTTATTTTTAACTCCCAAAACCAATAAAATTAAAGCTTATGAAAAAACACATTATCCTGTTAGCGGGAATTTTCCTTCTTACTTTGGGGGTTCAGGCCCAGCAAACGGAAACAAAAAGTTTCCCGGTTAAAATGGGAGAACTAACTGCACCCCAATTTGCAGAAGCTGTTGAAAAGTCCAATGGTACCTGTATCATTCCGATGGGTGTATTGGAGAAACATGGCCCGCAACTGCCCCTTGCTTCCGACGTGATCCAGGCGAGAGAAACGGCCAAAAGAGCTGCCTCGAAGGAATACGCCCTTGTTTTTCCTTATTATTACTTCGGCCAGATCTTTGAAGCCAAACATCAGCCCGGCACCTTGGCTTACAGCAATGAATTGATATGGAAGATGCTGGAGGAGACCTGCCAGGAGCTGGCGAGAAACGGAGTGAAAAAGATTATTCTGCTCAACGGACACGGAGGAAACAGTTCCTTCCTCCCCTATTTCTGCCAGTCTCAGCTGGCCAAACAAAAAGATTATGCGGTGGTACTGTTCCAACCGGAAACCGATGAGGAAACGCAAAAAAAGGTGAATCAAATGAGAAAAACAGAAATGGACAGGCACGCGGGGGAAACCGAAACATCGGCAATACATGCCATCCGACCGGACCTGGTTCATCCCGAAGCAGCCGATGACGAGTCAGGTGAAGATCAAGGACGTTTAACTGATATGCCCTATGGCTACACCGGGATCTGGTGGTATGGCAGATTTCCAAATCATTACGCCGGCGACGGGAGCCAACCGAATAAAAAGATGGGAGAATTGCTGATTAACAGCAATGTGAATCAACTGGTCGAGCTGATCAGATATATGAAGAAGAACGATTCGGTGCTTGAGTTACAAAAAGAGTTTTTTAAGCGGGCCAAAGAACCAATAGAAGAATATCGGAAATAGATACTCTGGCTGTTCCAGGGGGTCTTAATTTGAACCATAAGTCCGGTTTAAAAAGCCAATTTTCGTGCATCAGGCGCATGTAGTGGCAGTCCATACTAGCAAAATAACAAATGACAAGTACCAAAAAACAAACAATGACAAAATCCAAATTCAAATGATCAAAACATCTATTGTTTGGAATTTAGAAATTTTAATCATTGCATATTATTTGAAATTTGGTGCTTGTTATTTGTTATTTGAGCCAATAGAGAAACCGTTTGATTTCCAATCCAAATTATTCTTGATTAATTCTTACGGGTGGTGAGGCAAAAATCTCAAAGCCCCCAATTGATAAGGGTTAGAAGCTACCTTTCACCTGCGCCTTTTTGAACCAGGCGCAACCATATAGCACATAATAAGGAGAACTTTTGTGACCTTATATGGTTGCTTATTTTATCTTACTATAAGCGCTTTCCTTACCTCCGAATAATTGCCGCATGTCATCCTGTAAAAATATATTCCCGGTTCAAGGTCCGTCGCATGCCACTGTATTTTATGCATCCCTGCGGGTTGGGTTTGATTGACCAATACTTTTACGAGCCTGCCCAGTTCATTATAAATGGCTATTTTAACGTGTTCCCGTCCCGGAATGCGATAACCGATCGTAGTAGCGTTTCTGAAAGGATTGGGGTAATTGGCTTTCAAACTGTATCCGCTGGTCTTTGATTCGGTTGAATTGGTAAAATCAATGGGAGTGACCTTATTTTCCTCCCCTGGAGTCGGCGTATTAAAAAATTCCCAGCTCAGGCTTCCATCCGGCAGTCTTCCCTTCGACACATCGGAGGTTTGCCTTTGAAAAGACAGCACATCAAGAAAACGGATCTGTCCGTTTTCCTCTTTGGCAAGGGTAATGGCTTCGCTGTCTTTATCCAGTCTGAAGTTCAGATGCAGGGGACCCTGCATGGAATCATTATCCGCCCAAAGAATTAAATGGTCTTTGGGATCCATGGTCGTTTTATTCGGTACGTTCCCGGGTATCTGATACTTCTGCGGCTCGGAAGGATCATCGGAAATATACAATCCTCCTATATCCACAGCCTGGTTTACGGGATTATACAATTCAATCCAGTCGTCATTTTCGAAAAAATCATCCTTGACGTTATTGTTGTTTGAGGCAAGAAACTCATTGATCACCGGGGAAACCGTATCCTGATCGTACGCTTCAAAATTTGCCCTTATCAGGGAAACATCATCCTCCAGTGTATAGGTGAGACTCCTTTCTTCCCCGATCACCACGGGGGCGTTGTCTTCGTCTTTAAGGATTCCTGACAGACCCAGATCAAAACTGATATCAGAGCTCGTGCTGTTGGCCTGGTGAATTTCCACCGCTAGAATGTTCTCACCGGGATTGAGATGGTCTTTATCAATGGTAAACGTCTTAAAGGTGGATTCTTCCTGGCCGCTTAAATAATCCGAAGCAGTCGTATCATAGGTGATTTCACCTCCGGGCATGTTGGAGCGAATAACCTCTTCTCCGTTGAGATAGACGACCGCCCCGTCATCTCTCAGCAGATCTATGCTCAATTTTTTGTATTTGCTTGTATCTTCTACGCTGAATGTATGCCTGAAATATGTGGTTACATATTTGTTGTCCCCGTCGCTGCCATAGTCCACCACAGTTTCCTCATCACCGTCGCCGTAACCCAGCTGGGCTTTGCCCGCCTCCCATCCGGAATCATTGAAATCAATTTGACTCCATCCGTCAGAGGGTTCGGTTCCCTTGTCCAGGTATTTCCAGGTACTGCCTTTTTCAACAATCCCTTCCATGGTATTGCCCACATTGCTTTTTACCCAGTGTTTAAACCGATACCCCTGGCTGGGAACTGCCTGTAACTGAATTATGGAATCCCCGGAAAAAATTTCCGTGCAAGTGCTGTCATGGATGATATCCTGCTGATGGATGATTTTGCCGTTAGGAGGATTGGCAACATTTAATCTGACTTTCAGGCTGTTCAGCCCAAACTGTTCATCCATCCATTCCAGGCGTGCTTTGATGAAGTCTTTTAACCGTTCAACCTCTCCCTCCCAGGTTACAGGACCTCCTGAGGTAGGAGCATTGTATCCTTCAGAGCCCGATTGGGGAAATCCCGGATTGGGCCAGACATACTGACCCAGAATTTGATATTTGGCAAAATTTCTGGCCTGGGCTTCCTCCAGTTTTTTTGTCCAGTGATCTATTAAAGAATTGATATGATGAAGGCTGAATTGATCCTTCCTGAGTTCTTTCCACCTGCGGATGCTGTAATTGTAAAAATCCGGGTCTTCTATTATCTCATCAAACCAGAAAATATCATCCATTGGGGACCCGGCGCCTGGTATCGGATAATACCATCCCTGGGGATCCCATCCGTTATAATAATCCGCATTGCCCAGCGAAAGGTTGTAATCCCAAACCGGCCCGGCCGTAATTTTTTCGCCCCGGTCTTTATGAAAATAAGTGCTAAGCCTGTAACCATCGATGTTTTTCGCAAATTCCACAATCAAAAAATTGTGCACAAACGATTCTACATCCACATAATCGGCATAATTGCCGTTGGTGTGTAATTCCCGGTCGAATTCATTTAAATGATCTGTCAGCCAGTTTTCCTGCGCTTCATTAATTTCATCCGCTTTAGGCTCATTAATGATCAAATCCACATTACTCCATGATAAAGAGAGCAAATTGTCGTCGGGGTCGATTTTATCCTTTCTGAAAACATATCCGCCGGTTATTGCCGGTTCTGTTTTATCCTGGGGGGTCAGTTCTGCTACATCCACCCTGTCGGCGTCTTCTTCTATTTTTTCCGTCATCACATAAACCCCCTTGTACTCATTGTCTACAATAAGCTCGCAAAAGCGGACCCTTGGAGCATAATCATTGATTTCACCGGCTAAAGTATAAATCAGGAAATTGCGCATCAACGTTTTGTCTGAATAAGGGGCGTATAAAATCCAGTCGTCTTCAGCAGGCATACCCAGTATTCTTGTATTCAGATTTTCCCGGTATTTGTTCTGGGTTTCGAAACGATAGGATTTTTTGGGGAACATGAGAGAAGATTTTCCGTGCACTTCGATCGTGATCCGGCCATCATAATCATTACGGGCATCGGTTAGATGATTTTTTGCTGCTTTGTTCCAAAT
>JAIPAF010000026.1 GCA_021740225.1 Bacteroidales bacterium
ATTGAAGCGAAACATCTTTTACATTGTTTTCCAAATTTTGTACCCGAATGGAAAAAATATGGCGATACCCCGGAAATTGCATCCCTTATTGCACCAAGGACCCTCCACCTGAATTTCGGGGAAGCCGACAACGGCAGTTGCCGAATGTTTGTAATTCAAACTGAAATCACTAAATTTCGCCAAAAATTATTACGAACATAAAATCCAAAATAATGAAGACAATTAATGCATTATCCATTCTCGTAACATTGATGGTTTTGGTAGCCTGTACCAACAGTAAAACCGGAGAAGAGCTGCCTTCTCAGGAAGCGCTTCATGTTTCCTGGGAGCTTGTGAGTGATTTTAAACAGCAGCAAGAAATCAGCAAACAAGTTTTTACTATTGAAAACCAAGGTGAGGTAACTCTGGGCCCAGATAACTGGGTTATGTATTACAGTCAGATGCCCCGAAGAGTTAGCCAGGATGATTCTGCGCCGGCTCGTGTGGAGCATATCAGCGGCGACTGGTTTAAGCTCACGCCTAAGGAAGATTTCTCACTAAAACCGGGAGAAACCATTGAAATCCCTTACCAATGCGGGGGGATGCTGTTAAAGGAATCCGACGCACCCCTGAATCCTTACTTTGTTTTTCTGGATGAAGACGGGAAAGAAAGCGGAATTGTCGATGTACAAAACTACACCTTAAAACCGCTCACCTGGCTTAAAAATTATGAAGCCTCGGTTGAACTGCCTTATCCGGTGCCTACCGCTCAAAATCGCTATAAAAACAACAAAGGGCAGACAGAAATACCCGGCAACGAAACAATGCCCATCGTTCCTTCCCCCTTTAAAGTACAAAGCACGGGAGAAAAAATAACACTCCAAGGCGACATGCCGATTTTTTACGGGAAAGGACTGGAAAATGAAGCGGAATATCTGGCTGCACGCATTAATGAGATGTATGGTATCCGGCTGGAAACGACAACCCAAAAGCCTTCCGGGGAGTCTTATATTTCTCTTCAAACCGACGAAAGTTTGCGGGTCAACGGAAAGCAAAAAGAGGCCTACCGGCTGACTACCGGCCAGATCAATAAAATAACAGGAAGCGATAAGGCAGGTGTATTTTACGGAATACAGAGTTTACTTAGCTTAATACCCCTTGAATCCTATGAAGGAAATGCCTCTGCTCCGGAAATTGAAGTGATGACCATTGAAGATGCTCCGAGATTCCATTACAGGGGACTGCACCTCGATGTGGCCCGGAATTTTCAGACAAAAGAAGAGATATATAAGATCCTGGACCTGATGGCTTCTTATAAACTGAATACCCTGCAATTGTATTTAACCGATGACGAAGGTTGGCGGCTCGAAATCGAAGCACTGCCCGAATTAACCGAAATCGGTTCGAAACGCGGACATACCCTTGAAGAATCTGAACATCTGCATCCTTCCTACGGATCAGGACCTTATGTAGATAATAAACACGGCACAGGATACTACACCCGGCAGGATTTTATAGATATCCTCACTTATGCACAAAATAGACACATAAAAGTCATTCCCACCGTTAACTTTCCGGCTCATGCGCGTGCTGCCATCAAGGCAATGGAAGCCAGATATGCAAGGTTAATGGATGAGGGGAGAGAAAAAGAAGCCGAAAAGTACCGGCTTATCGATCCCAACGACACTTCCCAATACGTATCCGCTCAACGCTATGACGACAACGTGGTATGCGTGGCCAGACAATCGGTATATGACTTTTACGAGACAGTGGTAGA
This sequence comes from Bacteroidales bacterium, assembly GCA_021740225.1. Lineage (GTDB taxonomy): Bacteria > Bacteroidota > Bacteroidia > Bacteroidales > UBA12077 > JAGXLC01. The sequence continues at coordinate 1,757 of JAIPAF010000026.1, forward strand.
CGAGATCATTGAAATCTATGACGTGGCCGGTGTTCCATTTGATTTCATCCATACAGGCGGCGATGAAGTTCCCGAAGGAGCCTGGGCAGGATCCCCTCTTTGCAGAGAATTATTGGATTCATTACCTGACATAAACGATCCCAGAAATCTGCAGACCTACTTCTTCGATAAAGCAGTGAATATGCTTGGTAAAAAGCAGCTAAAAAAAGGAGGATGGGAAGAAGTGGCCCTCAAAAAGGGAACCCAGGGTGATTTTCAGATCAATTCCGATTATACCGACAAGGATGTAGTACCTTACGTCTGGAACAGCCTCGGCGATGCATTGAACCTGGGCTACCGGATGGCCAACAGGGGCTACCCGGTGGTATTGTGCAACGTACAAAACCTTTACTTCGATTTGGCTTACAATCCGGCACCCTATGAACCCGGCTTATATTGGGGAGGTTTTGTAAATACGAGAGATGCCTGGGAGTTTGCCCCCTATGATTTGTTTAAAACCATAGATCAAAGCGACGAAAGATTTCAAAATATGGAACGGCTGAAGCCGGATGCCCGGAAAAACATCATAGGCTTACAGGGCCAGCTATGGAGTGAAACCATCAAAGGAGGGGAGATGCTGGAATATCGTGCCTTACCAAAACTGCTTGGTCTTGCCCAAAGAAGCTGGTCGGAAGATCAATGGGAAAAACCGGACAACGCCAAAAAACGTGAGGAAAGCATGGAAAATTCCTGGAACCGTTTTGCCTCCACATTGGCTAAACAGGAATTGCCAAGACTAAACTATAAGTTTGGCGGTTATAACTATCGAATACCTATGCCCGGTGCTGTCATTGAAAATGGCCAACTTAAAGCCAATATCGAATTCCCCGGTTTGACCATTCGTTATACAATGGACGGGTCGGAGCCAGATGCCAATAGCAAGGTTTACAACGGTCCGGTGGATGTCGATAAATCTGTAACCGTTAAACTGAAAGCTTTTGACAAAGCGGGAAATTCAGGAAGAACGGTTGTATTGGATTAAATACCGGTCCAATCATACACTCCGGTTAAGATACCGCAATAGCAAAACTACAAAGGAATCCCTTTCTGCCCGGGTGCAGGAAGGGATTTTTTCCTTTTGGAGTAGCGGATCCGACATACAAACAGGCATTTAACCCTATAATTTCAGATCTTTTGCATCAGCCAATGTTTAAATTCCCCGTAATCTGCCGGCATCTTAACCGCCTGTTTGGGTTTATCCCGGATCTCTCTTAAATAGTCCGGTAATTCTATTTCTGCCTGAATGCTTTCCTCCACAATATCTTTAAACTTTGCAGGATGAGCTGTCTCCAGAAATATTCCCGTCTCCTCACGATCGATTAAATCGTGGCATCCCAGATAACCGATGGCACCATGGGGATCTGCTATATAATTGCCGGCAGCATACAAATCCCTTATTCCCTCCCGGGTTTGATCATCATCCGCTACAAAAGGCCGAATCAGGGTTTTTATTTTATGATGATCGTCGTTGAACATCTCCCTGATGCGGGTGAAATTGCTCGGATCACCCACATCCATAGCATTTGAAAGGGTTCTGACAGCAGCTCTCGGTTTATATGCTCCGCTTTCCAGATAATCCGGAACCACCCGATTCACGTTGGAAGCGGCAATGAACCGCTTCACCGGCAAACCCATTTTCCATGCCATCACACCGGCGCACAAATTCCCATAATTGCCACTGGGCACGGATACCACTAAATTCTCCCGTTCATCCTTGCTCAATTGATACCAGGCCCAGAAATAATACACAGACTGGGGCAACAACCTTCCCATATTGATGGAATTGGCGGAGGTAAGCGTCTTACCGCCGAAAGCATCTTTATCGGCAAATGCTTTCTTCACCAACGTCTGACAATCATCGAAGGTGCCCCGGACTTCCAGAGGCAAAATATTTCCACCCAAAGTGGTAAGCGTCTTCTCCTGTATTTTACTCACCTTCCCTGAAGGATATAGCAAAACCACACGTATCCCCTCCACATTATAAAAACTCTTTGCAACAGCACTGCCGGTATCCCCAGAAGTAGCCACCAATACAGTTATTTCCTCGTTCTCCTTTTCAGCAATCTTTTTCAATACCTCAGCCAAAAAACGGGCTCCTATATCTTTAAAAGCCAGGGAAGGCCCATGAAAAAGCTCCAGAGAATATATTTGTTCGCTTACTCTAACCAAGGGAATGGGAAAATTGAACGCCCTTGTACAAATATCCTTTAACTCCTGGCGGATAAAATCGTCCATGACAAAATCATACAGCACTTCGGCAGCCAAATCGGGAAATGGATAACCCTCCATTGCTCTAAAGAAATCCCGGGTCTTTGCTCTTATCTCCAGAGGAAAATACAAACCGTTATCACTGCCGGCACCCTGTAAGACTGCCTGCCGGAACGAAACGGTTTCACGGGCATTGTTGATGTTGTAAAATTCCATATTCTTCTTTTTTTAAGCAGGTTCCAATGTATTGATTTCACACAGAAATGCTTTAATTACCATTTATCCAGAATTACCGTACCCTTTCTGTCTACCCTCGAAATATAAGTCAAAAAATCAATCCGGTAGTTTTGATATGCTTCGTTCATTGCCCTCTCTACTTTCTCTGCACATTGTTTGCTATCACAAACGGCAAAAAAGGAAGGCCCGGAGCCTGATATTGTATAACCTTTGGCCCCGGAGGAAAGGGCAATTTGTTTCAGATCACGGTACCCGGGTATCAGCTCGGAACGCGCTGGTTCGGCTACCAGGTCCTCCATAGAATCACCGATAAGATCGTAATTGGAGGTATAGAAGCCGGCAATCAGTCCTCCTACATTACCCCACTGACGAATGGCATCTTTCAGATCAATGCGGTCCATGAGCAGGGACCTGCTCAGATCGGTTTTTATTTCTATCTGGGGATGAATCACCACGGTCCATAAATCCTCCGGTGGGGGAATCCGGATAATATCCAAAGGATGATAACTGCGTACCAGAATAATTCCGCCGAGTATAGCCGGAGCCACATTGTCTGCATGTTTTCCCCCTGATACCAGTGCCTCCCCTTCCATGGCAAAATCCACCAGCTCTCTCTTTGTAAAGGGCCTTCCCAGTAATTCATTTACCGCCACTACTGCCGCTGCCGAGCTGGACGCACTGGAGCCAAGCCCGCTTCCGGGACTAACCGTTTTATCTATTTTCATGTCAAAACCTTCATCGCTACCTACATGCTCAAGCAATTTCCTTACGGCATGGGAAGCCACATTCTGTTCAGGATCTGTGGGTATATCATTATAACCTGTTATTTCCACTATATGGATATCCGAAGATCCGTTACGATAGAGAGTAATGGTATCTCCCACATGTTCAATGGGAAACCCAATGATATCAAATCCGCTACCCATATTAGAGACCGAGGCGGGAGCAAAGACTTTTATTCCTTTATACTGTTGCATAAGATCCCTTTTAATAATTGTTGTGTTGAACAATTTCGAATACATCATTTAATACACCGGAAGCAGTCACATCCACGCCGGCACCGGCGCCCTTAATCACTAAGGGCTGCGCGTTATACCAACGCGTATGCAAAAGAATAATATTGTCCGCGTTATCCAGGTCATAAAACGGATGTTCTTTAGGGAACGCTTCTACGCCCAACCTAACGTCTCCCCGATCAAGTGTGGAAACAAACCGCAGCTTTTTTTCCTGCCGGATATCCTCCTGCCACTTCTCTGTAATGAGCGCATCATTTTCCCGGACAGATTCGATAAATGCTTCCACGGAAGATGCCTGCTCCACTTTTTCGGGCAAAAAGGATATCAGATCAACATCGTGGTTTTCGATGGGATAACCAGCCTCACGGGCAAGGATAATCATCTTTCTCGTTGCATCGGTTCCCAGCAGATCGGTTCTAGGGTCAGGTTCAGTATAACCCATTTTCATAGCCTCCTGCAAGGCCTGATAGAAAGATTGACCCGTGGAAACTTTGTTCAAAATAAAATTCATACTGCCCGAAAGCACCGCATCAATCCGGTCTATACGATCACCCGTCTTTTTCATATTTCTGATGGTGTTTAATATCGGCAATCCTGCCCCGACATTGGTTTCAAAAAGGAAATGGGCCCTGTTTCGGTAAGCCATTTGTTTCAGCCTGCTGTAATTTTTATAATCCCCGGATGCTGCAATCTTATTACATGTGGCAATGGATATGCTCTGCTGAAGCAATTGATCATAAACATTGCCGATCTCCTCACTTGCTGTATTATCAACAAACACTGTATTCCGAAGATTAAAAGCCACCATATTCCCAAAAAAGTCGTCCCAATGAGCAGATACCCCGTGGGATTCAATTTCGGAAACAGCCTCACCCCATTCAATTCCTTCCTTTTTTATTAGCATCTTCCTGGAATTGATCATGCCAATCAGTTTAAACTCCAGATTAAACTCTTTCCTGAATTCCTCCTGCTGTTCATAAATGAGCCGAATGAATTGTTTCCCCACATTCCCGGTTCCTGCTATATACAAATGTATCTTTTTGATTTCGGAAAGAAAGAAATCTTCATGTAACAAATTGAGTGCTTTCTCCACATCCGATTCTTTAATGATGGCACTGATGTTCCTTTCGGATGAACCCTGGGCTATGGCATGTACATTAACCCCGTTGGACCCCAGCGATTGAAACAATTTGCCGCTAATTCCCGGTGTATTCAGCATATTCTGACCAACAAGAGCAATGATGGCAAAACCGGACTCACCAATCACCGAATCAATGATTTTGCTATTGATTTCATAACTGAATTCCCGGTTAAGTGCGAGCACGGCATCCTCCTTATCTTCTGATTGTATGCCTATACATATCGAATGTTCGGACGAGGACTGACTGATAAAAATTACATTGATCTGATTTTCGGACAAACAGGTAAATGTTCTGGAGGCAATGCCGGCCACACCTACCATGCCTCCTCCTATGAGGGTAACCATTGAAATGTTTCTAATACAGGAAATCCCCTTTACGATGCGTTCATCCCGGGAATATCTAACTATGCGCGTACCTTTCTCTTCCGGATAAAAACTATTTTTAATCTGTATGGGGATGTTGCTTCTTAAAGCCGGTAAAACGGCAGGCGGATAAAGTATTCCTGCACCAAAGTACGACATCTCCAGTGCCTCCTCATAGGATAATTCCTCAATACAAAAGGCATCGGGAACAATCCGCGGATCAGCGGTATACAAACCGCTTACATCACTCCACAACGTTAACGCCTCAGCCTGTAAGGCTTCGGCAATTATAGAAGCCGTTAAGTCAGAACCACCTCTGCCCATTGTTCTTACCGATCCATCCTCAGCACTTCCAATAAAACCCGGTACAACACCTATACCCTTTAAATCTGCTACGGCAGCTTTAATATTGGCCAGGGTAGGTTCATATAATACTTCCCTGTTTTTGTCAGATTGCTTAATTTTTATGAGGCTTTGGGCATCCAGTAAAGAGACATCGGACGAGTACGTCTTCAGATATTCCGATAACAGAAAAGAAGCCACCTGTTCTCCTATGCTGAGAATACGATCTTTGGATTTTTCGGTTGCTTCATTAAGTATATTGATGCCTTCGAGAACATTTTCGCCTTTTTTGAACTCAAGATGCATCTTTCCAATTACCCCGGGCTGAGTGGAAGGAGAAAACAACATTCTGGCAATATCCAGGTGTTGTTGCCTCATTCGGTTATAGGGAATGGCATAATCACCACCATTTTCTACTGCTTTGTTCATCGCCTCCTCCAGGAGATCCGTGGTATCTCCAATAGCAGACACCACCACTACCGGTGTACCTGCTGACGACAAAATGATTTGGGCAACATTTTCTATTCTATTTGCAGATCCCAGACTGGTACCACCAAATTTATATACATTCATTAGCTTAACAGTTTATTAAAGGCTTGAATTTCAAATTGATTTATATGCCAATTTCGCAAACTCTGCTTGTATCGCTATGGAACCCGCATATTAATCATGTTCTTGTTGTGAAGTTTGCTGCATGCGGGTTTCATGATAAAATATTATTAGATCAATTAACAATCAACTAATTGTACAAAACAAAATATGCCCGGCTTTTCTATGTATCTTTCTATAACCACTCCTTACCACGGAGTGGTTGTAGTGGTGGTAGTTGTAGTGGTAAAGTTATTGGAAACAACGCCTCTCCTAATGAAGGAAATCGCTTTGGAGGGTCTCTCCTTCAGGGTATGGAAACCCAAATCAGGACTGATAATGTTATCTGCCATTTGCCCCTTCATTAATAATTTTTCTTCCTGCAAAGAAAATGAATATTATATTTCAATACAACAAAATAAGTACATTTTGTAAAAAAAATTTTATAGTCTTTTGACTGATATCTCTACTGAATTATTCATGAATAATTCTGAGCATGGTACTTATCATCAGGTTAAGAAAAATTTGTTTTCAGCTAATGCTGCGGTAGGAATAATGCAGGCTAAATGAAATTCGGGGTGATTACACTACGCCCTTGCTTCACTCTGCAATTTAATACCCATAACCTATTTCCTGAGCTTATACCTGAGCCAGACATAATCATTTCCCAATTTTTGCGCATCCCGGCTGGAGAGTTTGATTTGCTCTTCTTCAATATCCAAACCGATAAATATTTTGGGCTGGGATTTGGCAACAATAAAAGGCGCCACAATCACACTGATCTCATCTGCCAAATTTTGCTGGAGCAAAAAATTGTTCAAAGTAGGACCCGTATCTGTTAAAATCGTTTCGATCCTGTATTTCTCTTTCAGTATCCGGAAAGCTTCAAAAAAATCAACTTTTCCCTTACCTGCCTTAACATAAGGATATTTTTTTTCTTTAAGATAATGCAGATAATCTTTCGGTGTTGATTTGGAAACCAGCACAATGATGTCCTTAATATATTCCATTTGGCGGTAAAAATGAAGTATGCCCTTTAACCTGCTCCCACTGTCGACCACAATCCAGAATGGCCTGACATCTTCCGTATCATGAATCCTTTCTTCTTCCTCAGTCTCCGGTTCCGGCGGAATTTCATCCGATGCATCCAATATGGTCTGAGAACCCACCAGATAAGCATCCACTTGCAAACTTGAGGCTATACTGTAATGCATGTTGAGATCTGCTTCAAATCCCCTGAGAGAGCCGTCCAAACTAATGGTATTATGAAGAATGATTTTGGGCAGCAGTTTTTCAATGGTATGTTCTTTGTTCATGGCAGTAGATTTTATTTCTTGGGTAAGATAGTGATTTTTTCAATACGATGAAAGCAAAAAAGAAAATATATTGAAAAAGGGCCAGCTTAAGACAAATTGTTTCTAATATCCTGCAGGGTTGTATAAAGCTGTTCAAGGGATTTCTCTTCTCTGTCACCGGTTTTATAGGTTTCAATAAACTGACAATTTACAGGATCGAATAAACCGTGATTTTTAAAGATTCCCGCTTCTCTGTTCCACGCCATAACAGAAACAATAAAGGGTTCCTGTTTATTCATCACATTAAACCGAATTGGAAATGTCTTTTCATCCATCAGCGAATCTTCAAACACACCCTGCAGCTCAAAATTGCCATTATTCCCTTTAAATGGTTTAGTGAGAGAATTACCGTCCTGCCGGATTTCTTCAATATTGAAAACCCGTATCATATAGGAAACCTGTTTAGCGGGAACTGACGACAAATTCCGGATATCCACATAAATCTTGTTGAAAGTATCGGCTTTATCCTCCATATTATCAATACTCACATCTGCCCGGAGCTGAGCCTTCACCTGTTTAAAGAAAAGGGTTTCTACAATTCCATGTGGTGCTGGCTTGGCCTCCTTTTCAAGCCGGATATAATATCGCCCGTCATTCAGAAATTGATGGGGAGGTTTCTGACTTTTAGGAACCTCAATGACAAAATAATTCCCTTCCTCCTTACGGATCTCATTAATCCTTAACCCCTGGGGGTAAGGTACAATATTGGCCGCAATCAGGCTTTCTATCCAGTTTTTATCCCGAAAAGAGGAGGGTATCAGGGTTCCCTGACAAATTCTCCGGAGAAACTTACCTGATTTTGGCACTTTCCTTTCTTTGGGACTGCCAATAATGATCAATCCTCCGTCTGTATTGAGGAAAGCGCAGATTTCTTTGAATATGGCATTGATCTTAATCTGTCCGCTCTTAAATTCCAATACAGAGGTTTCTTCCCTGGGTATAGAAAAATATTCCTCCAAATCTTCCTTTGTGATTTGAAACAGATCTTTACCCAATATCTTTTTGGCCAGATCCATACGAATAAAATATAACGAATATATTATTAACTAACGTAATATTTTTCAAAATCTTATGCTAAATTTTTATACTCCCCGAGGATAAAAATAATCCCTGTTTCTTTTTTCATCAAGTAAAAAGAAAAAAATACTAGCCTGCATTGTTAAAATAACAAAATTCATCATTTTCAGTAAATCCTTATTGTATCCATGAGAGTTTTCTTAATTTTGAACTTTTACGGGAAAGCAGAGTGGAAACTCATTAAACCCGAATTATTCATGAATAATTCTGATAAGAAGGGAATAGAAATTTATAAAGAAAAAGGAAATGGTCCGGAATATGTTGAAATCAAAGGAATCAACGAAGTAAGAAGCAATTTGAAAACATTCATTGCCCTAATGAAGGATGTCAATAAAATATTGGAAATCAAATAAAATCAAAACCCATGGCACAACAAAACAAAGTAACATATAAAATAAGCGCCATCGAAACGCTGGATCTGGAAATGAAACATCCGAAACAACAAAATATAGATTTTAACACGTTTCATTTCGATCTCAAACTCCAGCACAGGATCAATGCCGAAAAGAAACTTGTCTTTGTGATCACCAACATCAGCATCATGGATAAGGATAAAAGTTCGCGGGTAGGTTATCTGGAAACCAGTTGTATTTTTGAAGTCGAAAATTTCAACGATTACCTTACCTCGGACGAGGAGAGCAACGTCAAATTCCCGGATAGCTTTATCAATGAGATCAATTCCATGGCCATCTCCACCACTCGGGGAATCATGTTTTCCGAGTTCAAGGGTACTTTCCTTCACAAAGCGGTATTGCCGGTATTTCAATCGGAACAGCTTTCAAAAGATCAGCAGGAAAAACAAGGTTAGCTAATTATATTAAAGCATCAATAAACAAATTTCAAATTTTGTCAGATTTTCCCAACTCACTTTGCCACTATAATCCAAAATCCTCCTGGATCTGTTCCAGCGACTTGCCTTTGGTTTCGGGAAAGAATTTATACACTACAATGAACTGGATTACCATGATAACGGTAAATAGCAAGAAAGCATAACCCGTAGAGGTAGTATTACCAATTTCCGCAAACATAGGAAAAATCCATGAAACGATGGCCGCACCTGTCCAGTGGGTAAAACTTCCCAAAGTCTGACCTTTCGCCCGAACACGATTCGGAAAGATCTCCGAAATATACACCCAGATCACCGTACCCTGGGAAAGGGCAAAAAAGGCGATGAATCCGATTAAACCGATCAGCACCACAGAACCGGGTTCTGCAGCCAACAGAAAGTCAAGTGTAACCATTAGCAGGGTAACCGTTAACCCGGCGGCACCTATCAGTAACAATTTCTTACGGCCCACCCGGTCGATAATGTTGATGGCTATGAGTGTAAAAATCATGTTGGTGAGACCAATAGATACCGATTGGAGTAAGGCTGACTCTCTGGCTACTCCGGCCACTTCAAAAATCCGTGGGGCATAATACATGATGGCATTAATCCCTGAAAACTGATTAAAAAAAGCAACCAGAATGGCCAGCATAACGGGAACCCTCAGTTGTTTGGTAAATAGTCTCGGAGATTGAATGTGGCGTTGTGCATAGATGGAATCTTCAATGATTTTCACCTGTTCCCCGATGTTGGATATATCGAAAAGTTTCAGTATATCCCGTGCTTTATCAGATTTGCCTTTAAGGATAAGCCACCTGGGAGTAGCCGGAACACCAAACAGGAATCCAAAGAATAAAACGGCCGGGATGGCTTCCACACCGAACATCCATCGCCAGGCATCTGCCTCTGCCAACAGAGAAATGATATAGTTGGAAATATAAGCCACCAAAATACCTGTGACCACATTAAACTGAAACATGGCCACCAGTTTACCTCTTCTCGCGGGGGGAGCAATCTCAGCAATATACATCGGGCCTATAACTGAGGAAGCACCTACTCCCAAACCTCCCAGGAAACGGTATATCATGAAGGGAACCCACATGTTCGAGAGCGCACTACCCAACGCGGATATAAGATAAAGTGCTGCCACCACCAGCAAGGCATTTCGCCGGCCAAATCTATCCGCGGGTTTTCCGGCTGTCAAAGCACCAATCACCGTTCCTACCAAAGCTATTGCAACGGTAAACCCGTGCCAGAAACCACTTAAATTCCAAAACTCCTGTATGGATTTTTCGGCTCCGGAAATAACGGCGGTGTCAAAGCCAAAAAGAAAACCGCCCAGAGCGGCAACATAAGCACTGCGTATCAATAGTCTGCTTGCTTTACTCATATGCTATAGCTTTAAAAGGTTTGTTAGTTCTTTTATAATACAATGCTTCAATGCGTGAATGATTGAATGAAAAATATTATCAATTCATAACAGCCATAAATGCCAAATTTAAATTTTCTAATCTTAGCCTCAGCCTTACCCTATTTTCAACAATTTATCAGTTTAGCTGTTCTTTTCTCCATACCGATTCAATTTCAAAGATTCTCAGTTGTTCCAGTTTCGCCTCTCCCGATGAAATCATCACTTCCAAATGAGAATACGGCTTTTTGCTGAAAATCCTGTTTGTCATCACCCGCTCTCCTCCATTTACAAACAGTTCCACCGAGGAGCGATCAAGATATATTTCCAGATTCAAAGAATCAGGCCATTGACTCATTGGTGCATTTTGAATCTTTGGGAAAGCGACATGAAAACTATCCACTCCGGCATCCCTGCGATCAATATATACCTCCTTTTCCTTCCTCCGGAAACCTATATCCAATTTTTCCCCATCTTTATTATACAGCCTGATTTTAATTTCGCCGGCATTGGCGGTCACCGTCCTGAACTGCAACATCGCTTCACTCAGGTCTATATCTACAAAATCCTTATTCAGGGAATTTTCAGAAATCCTTTTGTCCTTCAGGGAAAAAACTTCTTTTTGCAATGCCTGGATTTCCTTCACGGGTTGGCTGACGAGTCTTGGCTCTCCTGCCACCGATTTAAGAGTTAACCGTCTGGGAAGCGTCATGGCTCCCCTCCATGTTGAGGTAGGAATCTGTTCGGCATAGGTCCAGTTGTTCATCCACCCGATAAAAATCTTTCGTTTGGGTGTATTCGACCAGGTAACTCCGGCGTAGTTGTCCGTTCCATAGTCAATCCATTGATTGCCTTGTAGTTCATTGGTGAACCGATGCCCATCAAAATCACCCACAAAATACTGGGTTCCCGAACCCCCGTTAGGCGCTCCCGGATTGATACTCACCAGCAACACCCATTTCATATTCTGTTCATCGCCGTCGAGTGCCAAAGGGAACAGATCGGGGCACTCCCATACACCGCCATGGGCTCCGGCATTTTTGCCAAATTTGCTCTCTAAATTCCACTCTTTAAGATTGGGGGATGAATAAAATCTGACATGATCCCCGGCAGCCAATACCATGATCCAGCGTGAAGTTGGCTCATGCCAGAACACCTTGGGATCACGGAAATCCTTAATGCCTGAATTTTCAATCACCGGATTATCTTTGTATTTGGTCCAGGTTTTTCCGCCATCTGTGCTGTAGGCAAGGCTTTGAACCTGTAAATCGTTGTCGGGATCGTGATGGGTAAAGATGGCCACCAAAGGCTTCTCTTCCCCGGATTGAAAGCCCGTGGTATTATTCTTGTCTACCACGGCGCTGCCGGAAAAAATGTATCCGATGCTGTCGGGATAAAGAGCTATATCCTTATGTTCCCAGTGAAAAAGATCACCTGCCGTAGCATGCCCCCAGTGCATCGGGCCCCAGTGCAAAGCCTCAGGGTAATGCTGGAAAAACAAATGGTAAGTACCTTCATGGTAAACCATTCCATTGGGATCATTCGTCCATTTCCTCTCAGGAGAGAAATGGTATTGGGGGCGGTATTTTTGATTCATATAGGCCCTTCCGGACTCATCGGATGAATCACTTACTTTCCCCTGACATGCAAAAAGGAAAAACACAGATCCGCCCAACAATAAGAATACCAATTTTTTCATAATCATGATCCGATATTTTGTTCATTAATCAACTGACGGATTTCATTAATATCATAATCGGGATTGGCACCTGATTTTGAAGCAACATATGCTCCTGTAGCACAAGCGTAGGTAAGTATATTTTCGGGAGACTCCTCCCGTAGAATACCATGTAGCAAAGCAGCCAGAAAAGCATCACCCGACCCAATGGCATCCATCAATTGAACTCTAAAACCCGGATGCCGGTAATATTTTCCTTCATAAAGCAAGCCAGCCCCATTCTCACCTTTTGTTACACAAACAATGGGACATTCAAATTTTGAACCCAAATATTTAACCTGTTCTTCCTCTCCCATACCATTACTTTGAAAAAACCAGCCCGTGAGAATATCCAATTCTCCTTTATTCATTTTAACCAAGTCAGCCTTACCCAGTAATAATTCTATTCGCTCCTTTGAATAATGGGGTTCACGAAGATTGATATCAAATACATTATAAGTACCTTGACCATCAAGGATTTCCTGTAATGTTCTGCTACTTACTTTATTTCTGGAAGCAAGACTACCATATACAATTATCTCTGATTCATCGGCAATTTGTTGCAAGTCCTCCGTCATTTCGATGTAGTCCCATGCCGATGGAAATACAATATCATATTTCGGATCATTCGAATCAGAGAGATCTACCTGCACGGTTCCTGTGGGGTGGTTACCGTCTTCCTGAAGCAGATACTCCTTAAAATCAACTGAACCCAAATAATCTTTGAATTCTTGTCCCAACGCATCCTTACCGATCCTGCTCACAAATTCTACATTCATTCCGAGTTTTTTTAAATGAAGGGCTACATTCATCGGGGCTCCACCGGGCACCTTTTTATCAGGAAGTACATCCCAAAGTATCTCACCGAAACACAAAATTTTACTGTCTATATTCATAAGCCGTTTTTAAGGTCATAAAATTTCATCAATTAAAATAGAAGCCATACATTTGAACGAGGATATATTTTTATTAATTTTAACTCCCAAATTAGCAAAAATAAAGCAATAAGATTAATTCTATTATAAATAAAACCATTACCTATGAAAAAATTACTTGGGATTGCAGGCATAGCAGCGGTCTCTTTTTTTATCTCAGTTTCGTGTTCGCAAACGGAGAAAGATTGGGACCGGCTTTACAATGAAGAGAATCTTAACCAGTGGGAGCAACTAAACGGAGACGCCAACTACTCTGAAGAAGACGGCACTATCGTCGGTGAAACCGTTCTGAATACGCCCAACAGCTTCCTATGCACAAAGAAACGCTATAGCGATTTTATACTCAAAGTAGACCTGAAAGTAGATCAAGGTTTGAATTCCGGAATACAGATCCGCAGCAACAGTATTCCGGAATACCGGGACAATAGGGTCCACGGCTATCAGGTAGAAATCGATCCCTCGGATCGTGCCTATAGCGGAGGCATTTATGATGAGGCCCGCCGGGGGTGGTTATATAATCTCGCTGACAACCAACCGGCAAGAGAAGCCTTCAGGAACGGTGAATGGAATACTTACCGGATCGAAGCTTT
>JAIPAF010000027.1 GCA_021740225.1 Bacteroidales bacterium
GAAAGGGCGTAAGAGATTGTAATTTTATAATTACATGCCAAAAACCTCTACAAAATAATTTAATGAATAAATTCATCTACAACATTTTTCCCTGTTTGATGGCTGTTGTTCTGTCCTTAATATTCTCTTCCTGCGAGAGACTTGGGCTGATCTCAACCATAGAAAGCAACTGGAAAGAAACCCCGGACCGGTATTGGGTTGGCCCGGATTATTGGGCCAACACCCTTCAGGACTGGAGGATCCATAACGGACGGCTGGAATGCGTCAATGGCCAAAAACCTTTGCGCACAGTACATCTGCTTTCCGGAACCTTACAATCCAATGAAGGGAACCTCAGAATGAGTGTAAAACTTGGTCCCCTCACTGATTCTGCAAAAGACGAAGATTCGTGGGCCGGTTTTCTTATTGGAGCGGGTTCTCTGGAGGATGATTATCGCTTGCGTGCCTTGATCCATCAGGCCCATGGCAATAACGGGGGTCTCATTGCCGCAATAAACGGCAAGGGCAGAATAATCTTTCTGGATAATGAAAATCAAAGAAAGGATATGTCAGTTATAAGGCCCTCCAGATTTCCCCGGAAAGACTATGGCGGTGGGGTGATAAATTTACAACTGGAGGCTGAAACCCGGCAAGAGGGCTATCATGTTGTGATGGAGGCCTTTGATGAAATATCCGGGAGAAAAATTGATTCGGCAGCGATCCGTTCCATTCCTTCCGGTCGGTTAAGCGGAAATATAGCCCTGGCAGCCAACATGGCTGCCAACAAAAAGGTAAAATCCTTCTGGTTTAACAGTTGGGAAGTAAAAGGTTCCAAACTGTCCATAAATGAACAAAATCGACTGGGACCGGTTATTGGCGCACAGTACACAATAAGCGAAGGGACTCTAAATCTAACGGCCCATCTTGCACCGGTTTCAAAGGAACACCTCAATCCCGTTACACTCGAAGTGGCTCCAAGAGGAAGCGACGAATGGAAAGAGGCTGATAAGGCGGAAATTCTTACTCCCGGCTGGACAGCTCCCTTCCGTATTAAAGACTGGGATAACCATCGGGCATACGATTATAGAATAAGTTATCCCTTAAAAGAACAATCGGATACATACTATTTTGAAGGTACCATCCGAAAAGAACCTGTAGAAAAAGCCGATTTCACGGTGGCTGCATTCACAGGCAACTCCAACACTCACGGCTCGTTCGGAAACAATTTTGATTTTTCCTCCAGCCACATCTGGTTTCCCCATAACGATATTGTAAACCGTGTGAGTAAGCATAATCCCGACTTTCTGGCATATACCGGCGATCAGGTTTACGAAGGAAGACCCACGCGACCGGATAAGAGCGGAGAATTCTCTTCCTTTCTTGACTATCTATACAAATGGTACCTTTTCCTTTGGGCGCATGGCGAATTAACAAGGAATATTCCATCAGTAACCATTCCTGACGATCACGATGTTTACCAAGGCAATCTCTGGGGCGCAGGGGGTAAGGAAGCAGAACCTTTACCGGATGACGAGCAGTACCCAGCCCATTACCGGGATGGGTTTGAAAACCATTACCGGCAGGACCGGGGAGGGTATGTTATGCCACCGGAGTTTGTGAACATGGTGCAACGAACTCAAACCTCCCATTTACCGGAACCTTATGATCCTGCACTGGTCAAACAAGGTATTGAAGTTTATTATACCGATATTACCTATGGCAGGATGAGCTTTGCTGTGTTGGAGGACAGGAAATTTAAATCTTCTCCTTCGGTAGAATTGCCCCAGGCCAGGGTGGTTAACGGATTTTCCCGGATCCAAGACATAAGTAAAGAGGAGCTGAGCACACCGGAGGCCACACTCTATGGCAACCGGCAACTGAAGTTCCTGCGCGATTGGTCCGGGAAATGGAAAAATGTCGATATGAAAGCCACCTTTAGTCAGACGATCCTTGCGTGTCTTTCTACGTATCCGGATAGTTTTCAAACGGATGCAGGAACCCCTAAACTGGATCCTCTTCCCCGTGGTGAAATTCCACAAGACTATGAAAAGGCCAAAGATATGGACTCCAATGGTTGGCCTCCTTCCGGAAGAGACAGGGCCTTAAAGAAAATCCGAAAGGGTTATGCCCTGATGATTGCCGGTGATCAGCATCTGGCGAGCATGGTGCATCATGGGATCGACGAGTGGGGAGACGCAGGCTACTCCCTTTGCGTGCCTTCCATCGCCAACCTTTGGCCGAGAAGATGGTTCCCCCCGGATACCGGAAGGAAACATCAGACCGGGTTGCCCCCCTATACCGGACGCTATTATGACGGATTTGGAAACCTCATGACTGTTTGGGCCGTGGCCAATCCTTATAAATCAGGAGAAGAACCGGAAATACTTCATAACCGGGCACCGGGTTACGGGATCATCCGATTTCATAAAGACAAACAACAGATCACCATGGAATGCTGGCCAAGATACGCGAACCCGGTAAAGGACCCACCCTACCCCGGATGGCCAAAAACTATTGATATGGAAGAAAATTACGGGAGAAAGGCTCAATTCAGATTGCCATCCATTCTTACAAAAGGGCTTAATAAAAGTCCTGTATATAAAGTGTTAATGGAACCTGAAAACAGACTTGTTTATGCACGCAGGGCCAAAGATTCAATATTCCAACCCGGAGTCTTTGAAAAGGGTTCCTATACCCTGATGGTAGGTGTTCCGGAATTAAACAAGATGGACACGCTGGAAAATATACAACCCATCAAAACCAAGAAACAGATCATTCTTGATTTTAGAGAACGCTGAAATGTTGAATTTAAAATTGTATTAACAAATTTTTATAATTTAGGAGGATAACCCTATGAAACGCAACATCTTAATCACTTTTGTTTTTATAGCGGCAATCATGTTTTCTTGTGGTGAAAACGGAGAGGTTACCGTTGTTGATCAGCCGTTAACCGATTCCACCAACAACCATTATGTTGGCAACCGGCCACCGTTGCAATCCAGCCCGCTTATTAAACTGCCCATAGGTACCATAAAACCTCAGGGATGGTTAAAGAAAAAGCTGGAGCTTCAGGCTGATGGTTTTCATGGTCATCTCCAGGAAATCAGCAGTTTTCTGGAGAAAGAGAATAATGCCTGGCTTGATCCTGAGGGTCAAGGTGAAAACGGTTGGGAAGAGGTGCCTTACTGGCTAAAGGGATACAGCAACTGCGCTTATGTACTGGGCGATGAGGAGATGATCGAAGAAGCCAAAACCTGGCTGAATGCCACCATCAACAGCCAGCAGGAGGACGGTTGGTTTGGACCCGGGCACGACCGTAGTGGCGCCGCAACCCGTTTAAAAGGCAGGGCCGACCTATGGCCGAACATGATCATGCTGTTCAATCTCCAGAATTATTACGAGTATTCCGGAGATGAGCGGGTTATTGAGCTAATGAAAAATTATTTCAAATATCTTCAGACTTACCCGGATGATTTGTTTCTGAGGGGTTTCTGGCCCAGAATGCGTGCCGGCGACATGCTTTATAGCGTATACTGGCTCTACAACCGTACCGGCGAAAAGTGGCTGCTTGACTTTGCCGAAAAGACCCATGAGAACACCGCAGACTGGGATCGCAAAGTAGCAAGCTGGCATAATGTAAACATAGGCCAGGCTTTCGGCGAGCCTGCTATCTGGTGGATGCAATCCAGAGATCCTTATGACCTGCAGGCAGCAGAACGCAACTGGAAGAAGGTGAGAAGGCTCTTTGGCCAGGTACCCGGAGGGATGTTCGGCAGCGACGAGAACTGCCGGCTCGGACGCGACGGGCCGCGGCAGGCCATCGAGACTTGCGGCATGGTAGAGGAGATGCTCTCGGATGAGATCCTCACCCGTATTACCGGTGACCTGAAGTGGGCCGACCGTTGCGAAAATGTGGCCTTCAACTCACTGCCGGCTGCTTTCACTGCCGATATGAAGGCACTGCGATACCTGACAGCTCCCAATATGCCGCAATCCGATACGGCCAACAAATCTCCCGGCATACAAAACGGGGGTAACATGTTCCATATGAATCCCCACGACCACCGTTGCTGTCAGCACAATACCGGCCACGGCTGGCCCTATTATGCACAAAACCTCTGGTATGCCACCCCGGATAACGGACTGGCAGCTATCCTTTATTCCGCCAGCAACATCACAGCAAAGGTGGGGAATGGCCTTGAGGTTTCTATCAATGAAAATACCCGTTATCCTTTTAATGAGAAAGTGGAATTCACTGTATCAACTCCGGAGCAGGTTCAGTTTCCGCTTTATCTGCGTGTACCCGGCTGGTGTGAAAATCCACAGCTCACGATCAACGGGGATAAAATAAATGTGGAGGCTTCCCCGCGCTCTTACATCAGAATTGACAGGACTTTTGCTGATGGAGATAAGATTTCCCTCACCCTTCCTATGGAATTGGGAGTGAAGACATGGAAATATAATAAAAACAGCGTGTCGGTCAATTACGGACCTTTGACCTATTCGCTGAAGATTGATGAGAAAAAAGTAAGACAAGGTGGAACCGATAAATGGCCGGCCTGGGAAATCTTTCCCCAATCTGACTGGAACTATGGACTGGTATGGAATGAAGGGAATCCCGGACGGGATTTTGAGGTGGTTGAAAAGGAGTGGCCCGCATCGAACATGCCTTTTACTTCTGAAAATGTTCCCATTGAGATCAGGGCCAAAGCCAAGAAGATCCCCGAATGGGAGCTGAACAGTAAAGGGCTGGTAGAAGAAATCCAGGAAAGTCCCACTTATACTACTCAGCCTGTGGAGACGGTCACTTTGGTGCCCATGGGCGCCCAGCGGATCAGAATCTCTGCTTTCCCGACCGTTTCAACAGGAGAAGATGCCCATAAATGGGAAACTCAATGATAATAGATAAGAAATTTGTCTCTTATATTTCCGTTGAACCCTGAGAACGGAAGCCATTTGGATAGGTTATGGTCAGAATTTAATAGAAGTCCAAGCCTGAAATGGGAATATCAAGTAAGAGGCTGGCTCATAAGATAAGTGCCATATATAATTTAGAGGCTGTCCGAATGGTTATATGGACAGCCTCTTTCATTTAATCAAACGACAATTTTATTGATGTTCCAGTGCCTTCTCGTTGCTGGCCAAAACATTATTGATTTTTCTCTTATAGAGATCTTTCAGCGAATCCCTGGCCGGACCAAGATATTTTCTCGGATCAAAGACAGCGGGATTTTCTGCAAGGAATTTCCTTACAGCAGCGGTTACAGCCAGACGGCCGTCAGAGTCGATGTTGATTTTACAAACAGCAGACTTGGCCGCTTTCCTGAGCTGATCTTCCGGCACACCAATGGCATCTTTCAAATCTCCGCCGTATTGGTTAATGGTTTCCACCAGATCAGCCGGTACTGAAGAAGCACCATGCAAAACAATCGGAAATCCGGGAATCTTCTTCTCAATTTCTTCCAGTATGTCAAAACGAAGCGGCGGGGGGATCAGGATGCCGCTTTCATCTCTGGTGCACTGTTCAGGCTTGAATTTGTTTGCCCCATGTGAGGTACCGATGGAGATAGCCAAAGAATCCACATTGGTTTTATTGAGAAAATCTTCCACTTCTTCCGGTTGAGTGTAAACAGACTTTGCCGCTTCAACATCGTCTTCTATACCTGATAGAACCCCCAGTTCCCCTTCAACGGTAACGTCGTACTTATGGGCATATTCTACTACCTCTGCCGTCATTTCAACATTTTTCTCATAAGGATGATGTGACCCATCGATCATCACTGAGGAAAATCCCATATCAATACAGGATTTGCAGGTTTCCACACTGTCTCCGTGATCAAGATGGAGTACGATAGGGATTTTGTATCCCAGCTCTTCTGCATATTCTACAGCTCCTTTTGCCAGATGCTTCAGCAGGGTCTGGTTGGCGTATTTCCTCGCGCCTTTTGAAACCTGCAGAATAACCGGGGATTTTGTTTCAACACATGCACTTACGATAGCCTGTAATTGTTCTAAATTGTTGAAATTGAATGCAGGAATGGCATACCCACCTTCAATTGCTTTTTCAAATAATTTTTTTGAGTTGACTAAATCTAAATCTCTGTATGACACCATATTACATCAAATTTAATTGTTTAACAGGGTTGAAAATTAATAAAATTTTTCCAATCACCATCCACCGCCTGCTCCTCCACCGCCGAAGCTGCCTCCGCCGAAGCCTCCGAAACCGCCACCACCGCCTCCGCCGAAGCTACCGGATCCGGCACTGAAACTATTGAACGATCCGTGCTGTCGTCCCGAAGCAGCACTCATCATGGTAAGGGCTGCCAAAAAGGATACGCCATGCCCCATGGAATAGTGTCTGGCACGTTTTACACGACCTACGACAGAAAATATGATCACCAATAAGAATAATAATCCAATGGGATAAGGTGCCTGGGACTCTTTTCCGCCACCTGTTTTCTTTTTGTAATCCTGGGCGGTGTATTCGCCCTTGGTCAGGTTGATCAATACATCCGTCGCCCTGTCCAAACCCTGGTAAAAATTGCCTTTTTTAAAACGGGGTGTGATCTCTTCATCTATGATCCGGTTGGCTGTGGCGTCGGGAACGACCCCTTCCAGACCATATCCAGTTGCTATAAATATTTTGTTATTGGTTGGGTTGATCAGTATAAGAATGCCATTGTCCTCACCCTTTTGTCCGATACCCCATTTTTCAGCCAACCTGACGGCATAATCAGATATGGCATACCCATGAATATCATCCATGGTTACTATAGCAATCTGCGTGGATGTTTGTCTGTTGAATTCAACCAGTTTCTGCTCAAGTTTTTGTTCTTCAGGCTGATCTAAGAATCCGGCAAAGTCACTGACCATCTTTGGAGGTTGCGGACGCTGTGGAAATTCTCCCTGCTGTGAATATAGCTGATTGGTTGAAAAAATGAGTAATCCGATAAGGATATATTTGACCAGTTGTGTTTTCATTTTTTTTATTCTTTTATGTCTTTCCCGAAGGAAATGTCATTTGACAATTCATTGACATCATCTTTCTGGTAAGGAAAATATTCCTTAAGTGCCTCTCCGGCCATCCTGATGCCTTTAGCAAGCCCCTCTGCATATTTACCCTCTCTGAAGTAGCTCAGTGTAGTATCGCGTATCTCATCCCAGAAATTATCGGGAGTGACTGCATTGATGCCCGCATCTCCCAAAATGGCGAATTTCCGGTTGTTGAGTGCAAGATAAAACAGGACTCCATTGCGTTTTTCTGTTTTATGCATTTTCAGTTTTTTGAATATATAGGCCGCCCGATCCAATACGTCAACCTTACAGCTTTTTTCAACATGAAGGCGAATCTCACCGGATGTATTCAGCTCCGCTTCTTTTATGGCATCGGTGATGATTTTTTTCTGTTCTTCTGTAAAAAATTTGGATGGTTTCATATTGTAGGCTTTCTTTTGGTTTGATTCTGCTTAAAACTGCACATCAGGTGCCTGATCTGCGCCTTCCTGAGATTCGAAATAGGCCTTTTCTTCAAAGCCGAACATATTGGCGTAAAAGGTTTGCGGGAACTGCTTGATATAGGTATTGTACTGCTGCACCGCCTGGTTGAACCTTCTTCTGGCCACGCTGATACGGTTCTCCGTGCCCTCAAGCTGGGCCTGTAGATCCCTGAAATTTTGATTGGCCTTTAACTGCGGATAACGCTCAACAACTACCATTAATCGGGATAGAGCAGAACTCAGGGCACCTTGGGCCTGCTGGAACTGCTGAAGTTTCTCCGGCGAAAGGTTATTGGCGTTGATATCCGTTGATGCGGCCTGTGACCGGGCTTCGGCTACTTTCTGAAAGGTCTCCTGTTCGTGCTCTGCATATCCCTTCACCGTGCTGACCAGGTTGGGAATCAGATCGGTCCTTCGCTGGTACTGGGTTTCGACCTGAGACCACTGCTCTTCTACGGATTGCTCCATCCGAACCATCTTGTTATAGGAATTTTTTACGGATGAATAAACAATCAGTCCAAAAATGACGATTACTCCGATAATGATCCAGGATCTTTTTATTTTCATTGTTGTTGAATTTTTAATTGAAAGCTCAAAGTTAACACGTTTTATTCGTTATTGAAAGATAAGATGGGTTTATTATGGGTTAGAACTTTTTCTACCCATTTGGGCTCAGGATAAACCATAATTTTAATTCTTTTGGGTTGGCGTACTCTCCCCCGCCTCCATTGAAAAGAGAGGAGCTCGGTAAGTGCAAGGATCAATGTTTTTTGCTTTGTGGCTGGGTAAATTTTAAAGATGAAAACTTGTTCCTAAATAGAAAGTAAACCCTGAAACTATAGGCAGTTTGTTTGTAATTTAGCACTGTCCTTCTCCTCTCCCTTGCCAATGAGAGGCGGGGAGAGGGTACGCCACAATGCGAATATGATAAATATCTTACTTAAACCCGAAGAAATATGTTAAATTTAACTTTAAAAAACAGACAACCAAAAGCACTGTGTTATGACAAAAGAAGATTTTAAACAGGCTATATTGGAAGGAATTCCTGATGAATTGCCGGAATATAAGACATATGACAGAAATATCAATCATGCTCCCAGGAGAAAAGATATATTGTCAAAAGATGAAAAGAAACTGGCATTAAAAAACGCGCTCAGATATTTTGACAAGAAGCATCATGCTGTTTTGGCAAAGGAGTTTGCAGAAGAGCTGGAGTTGTATGGAAGAATCTATATGTATCGCTTCAGACCGGATTATGTTATATCGGCACGGAGAATTGAGGATTTTCCGCACAAATCCAAGCATGCAGCAGCCATAATGCTTATGTTGAGCAATAACCTTGACAATGCTATTGCTCAGCATCCGCACGAACTGATAACTTATGGCGGAAACGGCGCGGTTTTCCAGAATTGGGCCCAGTATCGCCTTACCATGAAATATCTGGCAGAAATGAACGATGAACAAACACTGGTGCTTTATTCGGGCCATCCGATGGGATTGTTCCCTTCCCATAAAGAAGCTCCCCGTGTTGTTGTGACAAACGGAATGGTAATCCCCAATTATTCAGGTAAAGATGAATATGAGACATTCAATGCGTTGGGGGTAAGCCAATATGGTCAGATGACCGCGGGTTCTTTTATGTATATCGGTCCTCAGGGTATTGTGCATGGAACTACAATTACCGTATTGAATGCGGGCAGAATGACCTTAAAGGAAGGGGAAAGTGATTTGTCGGGCAAGGTATTCGTTACTTCAGGTTTGGGTGGTATGTCCGGTGCTCAACCCAAGGCTACCGTAATTGCAGGGGGTATTTGTGTGGTGGCGGAAGTCAACCCGAAAGCTATACAAAAGCGCTATCAGCAGGGATGGGTGGATGAGGTGTACGGGGATTTGAAAGGGCTCATTGAACGATTGAGAAAAGCGAGAGATAACAAAGAAGCGGTTTCTATGGCTTATCAGGGTAATGTAGTGGAGCTGTGGGAAAAATTTGTTGAAGAAGGGGTTAAGATCGATTTGGGCTCCGATCAAACTTCCTTGCATAATCCTTATTCCGGGGGTTATTATCCGGCAGGGCTTACGGTCGGGGAGGCCGACAGAATGATGACCGAAGATCACGAGCAATTTAAAATAAAAGTGCATGATTCCTTAAAACGACAGGTAAATGCCATTAATAATATGGTGAAGCGGGGCATGTTCTTCTGGGATTATGGAAATGCTTTTCTTCTTGAGTCAAGCCGTGCCGGAGCCAATATACTGAAAGAAGATGGATCGTTTAAATACCCTTCCTACGTGGAATCCATTATGGGACCCATGTTCTTTGATTATGGGTTTGGACCTTTCCGTTGGGTTTGTACGTCCAATGATCCGAAAGATTTGAAGGTCACTGACAGGATCGCTGTTGAAGTCCTGGAAGAAATTGCCGAAACTGCTCCGAAAGAGATACAGGGTCAGTTACAGGATAATATTCATTGGATCAGACATGCCGGAGAGAATAACCTGGTGGTGGGTTCTCAGGCAAGAATACTTTATGCTGATAGCGAAGGGCGAATTAAGATAGCCAGGGCTTTTAACGATGCCATTCACGAGGGTAAGATTTCGGCTCCGGTAGTATTGGGCCGCGATCACCATGATGTTTCGGGCACTGACAGTCCATACAGAGAAACAGCCAACATTTATGACGGTTCAAAATATACAGCGGATATGGCTGTTCATAATGTAATTGGAGATGCTTTTCGTGGGGCTACCTGGGTTTCCTTACATAATGGAGGTGGAGTAGGATGGGGCGAAGTGATCAACGGAGGATTCGGTATGGTTCTTGATGGTACCCGTGATGCCGAAAAAAGGCTTGAAATGATGCTTCACTGGGATGTAAGCAATGGAATTGCCAGAAGAAGCTGGGCCCGGAACAAAGAAGCCATGTGGAGCATTAAACGTGAAATGGAGCGGACTCCGGATCTGAAAATTACCATTCCCAGTATTGCCGACGAGGATGTAATTAATGGTGTTGTTTAGTAGGATGTTGAAGTATCAATAAAAAAAATGCTCACCCTTAAAATACCCGTTTTCGAAATGACTGAAATGGCTATTGTCATACTTAACTGGAACACAAAAGAGCAGTTGGAAACCTTTCTCCCTTCTATCATAAGTTTTTCGCAGGATGAATCGGTGGAGATCATTGTGGCCGACAATGGTTCGAAAGATGGTTCTGCAGCTTTCCTCCGGGACAATTATCCCCATCTGAGAACCATTCTGTTTGAAAAAAATTATGGTTTTACCGGAGGCTATAACAAAGCACTTGCTCAGGTTGAAGCCAAATATTATGTGATTTTAAATTCAGATATTGAAGTGACGGAAAACTGGCTTCTTCCTTTAAAAAAATGTCTGGAAGAGGATGGAAATGCTGCGGCCTGTATGCCTAAGGTGAAATCTTATCATAAAAGGGAATTTTTTGAGTATGCCGGTGCTGCCGGAGGATTTATCGATAAGTATGGTTATCCTTTCTGTCGGGGCAGGATTATGGATACCGTTGAAAAAGATGTGGGCCAGTATGATGAACAGTCGGATATATTCTGGACTACAGGAGCCTGTATGGTTATTCGTGCCGATTTGTTTCATCAACTCGGAGGTTTTGATGACGATTTTTTCGCTCATATGGAGGAGATTGATTTATGCTGGCGCCTTAAAAAATTGGATTATAGCATTAAATATATTCCTCAATCGGTGGTTTATCATGTTGGAGGAGGAACCCTCCCCAATGAACATTCCTTTAAATTATTTCTTAATTACAGGAACAACTTATTTCTTTTGTATAAAAACCTTCCTGCTAAAAAGCTTTTTCCTGTCTTGTTGGTAAGAATACTAATGGACTGGCTGTCTGCTGTTATATTTTTGTTAAATGGGAAAACAAAGAATTTTATGGCTGTATTGCGATCCCATAACCAATTCATGGGTTCACTAAAACGTTTGAAGAAGAAAAGAAAAAGGAATCCTTCCCAAAGCAGCGACTACCCCGGTCAGGTTTTTGCCGGCAGTATAGTGTATCAATATTTTCTGAAAAAAAAGACGCGGTTTTCTGAATTGAGGCGGTTTTTATAAAACTCACATTATTCCGGGGATAATGTTCTGTAAAATGTTGTGATCCATTGGTGCACAAGTTAGCCTGCCTGCTATCACTCCCAATAATTTTGTTATTTTAACAAAATCTGGAAAAATTAGGAATGCACCCAAGCTGCGGTAGGAATAATGCAGGTTAGGTATTTTACCTTATTCAGGGAATAACATGTTTACTGTATTTTCAAGATCCTCCGGTGTGTCTATAGGATAGTTTTCATATTTTGTGATGGCAGTTTTTATCTTATAACCGTTTTCAATCCATCGGTTTTGTTCTAATGCTTCCGCTAATTCCAGGGAGGATGGTTCCAGTGATGTTATTTCATTCAATATTCCGGATTTATAGGCATATATTCCAATATGCTTATGGAAGGAATAACTGTTTAACCATTCGGAAGTCTCTTTATTTCTGACATACGGTATGGGAGTCCGGCTGAAATATATGGCATAGTTGTATTGGTCTGTAATGACCTTTGGCAGGTTGGGATTGAACAACGCTTCTTTCTTATCAATGCGTTTGATCAATGTTGCTATTTCAGTATTTTCATCATTGAAACAGTTGGTGAGTTCCCGGATCTGTTCGGGTTGAATAAAAGGCTCGTCACCCTGGATATTGACAATCACATCATAACTTTTGGCAGTATGCCGGCTTATTATACCGCTGGCTTCTCTTATTCTGTCTGTTCCGCTTCTATGGCCCGAACCGGTCATTACCACGTTACCATTGAAATTGTTTACGTTTTGTTCAATCCTTTGGTCATCTGTGGCCACATATACCTCCGGCAATACTTTTGTCGTTTGTTCGTATACCCTTTGTATCATGGTTTTTCCCCGGATCATGGCCAGCGGCTTTCCAGGAAAACGGGTGGAATTATATCGTGCGGGAATTATTCCGATAAATCTCATCAGACTTTGGGTTTTTATTTTTATTCAATAAATTTATGACTTAATGACAGTGAAATATAGGTTTCTATAATTCGTTAAATAAAAGGAGGTTAAAATTAAGAAAAAAACAAATAATATTGTAATTTTGTCAGAGTTTTTTATAAGCATAGTTGGAAACAGTAAAAAACTAAGTGGGCATGGATATTCAATCGATCAAGCAACGTTTTGGCATTATAGGCAACAGTCCGCAGTTACATAGAGCCATCGATACAGCGCGGCAGGTAGCGCCGACGGATTTATCTGTATTGATTACGGGAGAAAGCGGAACGGGAAAAGAAGTATTTCCACAAATGATTCATCAGTTCAGCTCACGGAAGCACGGGAAATATATACCTGTTAACTGTGGGGCGATTCCTGAAGGCACGATAGATAGTGAACTGTTTGGGCATGAAAAGGGATCTTTTACAGGAGCATATGAAAGTCGAAAAGGCTATTTTGAAGTGGCCAATCAAGGAACCATTTTTCTGGACGAGGTAGCTGAATTGCCATTATTTACTCAAGTTAGGCTTCTTAGGGTGTTGGAAACAGGTGAGTTTTTTAAAGTGGGCTCTTCAAAGGTCTTGAAAACCGATGTGAGAGTTATCGCTGCTTCCAATGAAGACCTTATCAGGGCCATTGAAGAAAATCGATTTAGAGAGGATCTGTATTACCGGCTGAATACAGTTCCTATTAACATACCCCCCTTGCGGGAGAGGGGAGAGGATATATTATTGCTTTTTAAGAAGTTTGCAACAGATTTTGCCGAGCATTACCGTATGCCCCCCGTTAAACTTACCGATGAAGCTAAGGAAATGTTTGTCAATTACAGATGGCCGGGTAATGTTCGACAGTTAAAGAATATTACAGAACAGCTTTCTATTATTGAACAAAAAAGATTGGTGGATGCAGAAACATTAAGGAAATATCTGCCCGATTATAACCTTGAAAAATTGCCCGCTCTTTATAAAAACATGGATGAGAAAAACTTTTCTTCGGAAAGGGAAATACTCTATAAGATCTTATTTGATATGAAAAACGATATCAATAATCTTAAAAAGCTGGTGCATGAAATTATTGATAAAGGCGCGGATGTGGATAGGATACAAAAGGACAATAAACAGTTGATGGAAACTCTTCATGAAAATACGGGAGAGTACATTGAACCTGCTGAAGCGGAGAAAACACAGTCTGCTCCCGGCAAGGAGGAAAATCCAACGATTGAAGATACCGAGGAATATATAGAGGAATCGCTGTCATTGCAGGACAAAGAAATAGAATTGATTAAAAAAGCGCTGGATAAACACGAGGGCAAAAGAAAATATGCTGCACAGGATTTAGGCATCTCAGAGAGAACATTGTACAGGAAAATCAAGGAATATAATTTGGAATAAACGGATGAAGATGAGCAGGCACAAATATATATTATTACTTGTTGCTTTGGTGTTATTAACTAGATGTACCGTTCAATATTCGATGGGAGGAGCGAACATTAAACCTGACGTTAATACCATTTCCATTCAGGATTTTTCTAACCGTGCTCCCAACGGTACTGCCAATCTGGGTCAGTACTTTACCAACGAGCTTAAGGATAAATTTCAGTCGCAAACCCGCTTGACACTTGTGAATGAACGGGGCGATCTGAATTTTAGCGGAGAGATCTCTGAATATGAAACCCGGGCTGTTTCAGTTGGCGGAGAGCAGACTGCTCAAATGACCCGTTTGACAATAACCGTACATGTGGAGTATACCAATGAAAAGCATCCTGAAAATAGTTATGAATCAAGCTTTTCACAATATGAGGATTTCGAGGCATCTAAAAATCTGTCAAGTGTTGAGGATCGGCTCATTGAATCCATTAGCGAAAAACTGATCGATGATATATTTCAAAAAGCTGTTGTGAATTGGTAAATAAACAATGGAAAAAGAAAAGATCATAAAATATATTGAGAACCCCCACGAATTGAATGAATATAGCTTTTCTGAATTGAGGGCTGTATTAAAAAAGTATCCCTATTTTCAGACTGCGCATCAGCTTTTGCTGCTAAATCTTAAAAATATAAATGATCCCAGGTTTAAAGAATTTTTAAAATACTCCGCCGTTTTTATAAAAGACAGGGAAAAATTTTATCGGTTGCTTAATGATTTATCGGCTATAGAGGATAGGGTCAAAAGCAAAGGTGAGGGAACGGATAAAGCTGATGTTGAAACCAATGAGTCTGAGAAAAAGCATCCCGTTAAAACAAAAAGAGCTTCCGGCGATAGCATAGATTCAGGAGAAGAAGGGGAGCTTAAAAAGGAAAAGCCTAAGAAAGATAAGGATTTTTCCACTGCTTATCTTAAACAGAGAATTTCGGATGCTTTATCCGTACAAAAAGAAGATAGCCACAAGAAGGAAGATTTACCGGATGATAGCGGCGATTTTTTCATCCTTGACAAGGCATCCCAGGTTGAAGAGAAAATGTCGCGAAAACTTAAGGAAAAATACGAGAAAGAAATCCGGGAAAAAGAAGGAAAGGATGCAGATAAAGAGTCTTCGGGGGAAAGAGACAGTTTTGAGTTAGATAGTACAAAGAAAGAAGAAAGGCAAAAGTCACAAAGTAACCGAAGTCCGGGGAATTTATCGGGAGAGTATTTTACGGAAAAGGATTATCGGGAAACCATTCAGGATAAAAAACATAATGAGGATCTCATTGATAAATTTATAAAGCAGTCGCCGGAATTAAAGAATGTTCATCCACCCGGGAACAGGGTTAGAGAAGAAGATATTTCTAAGTATAGTGTTACAGAAGATGAAGAAATGTTGTCAGAGAAACTGGCCAACATATATATTAAACAGAGATATTACGATAAAGCGATTTCAACTTATGAAAAATTAAGTTTGAAATATCCGGAAAAAAGTGATTACTTTGCAAAACAAATTGAGATATTAAGGAATATTATTAACGAACAGCAAAAATAAAAGGAATATGTATCTATTAGTATCTGTGTTGATCATTATTGTCAGTATTTTAATGGTACTGATCGTATTGGTTCAAAATTCCAAGG
>JAIPAF010000028.1 GCA_021740225.1 Bacteroidales bacterium
ACCTTTCTTATCCTCTTTCGGATGGAGAGTTATCTTTTCACTGCCCTGTTTTACCTGAATATTTTCCCAGTTTGAAGGCACGTAGGTTTTTAGGGTTAACGGAACCCGATACATGGTTGTATCGAGGGAATGTTTAAGCGTTACGGTTATTTTTCCCACCTGATGTTTGGTATTGTATGTTGCGTTCATTCTCTCCCGCATATATTTGGTTACCTCTCCGAATGTAGCAACCCACAGATCATCCTCTTTGGATTTGATGTAACGGAAATACTTCCTGAGCAAATCGCTGGACAAGGGTTCCCAGCCTATACCGTCAACACCGTGAAATACAAGCACCAGCCAGAGGTTATCCTGAGCAGCCGTTGTGTCAATCCATGATTTCATCTTTGATAAAGGAGTGTCTGAAAGTGCCCCGCGTTGCCACTGGACATATTCCTTCTTTCCGGATACAGGATTCTCGTCCTCACCCCGGTGAATTTCTTTCAAAAAGGCCTCGGGCATCCGGTTCCTTAAGGCCGGATAAAATTTTTCTGCATAATTCAATGCCCGTTCATTTTCAGTGCCATATGGAATTTCAGTTGAAAAAGTGTGTTTGGGTCCAAGTTGATTCAGAATTTCCTCACGGCTTTTTTTCAGTTCGTATAGTATATTGGCCTCATCGAGCGCAGCCAGATATGGATGGGTAACCAGGTGACTTGCAAACTCATGTCCCTGTTTGGCATAAGATCTGATGTCATCCCAGGATACGGTATTTCTGTTATTCCCTTCGTTTTTTCTGATTGGGGGAAATTCATCGTTCCGTACTTTTTTATACAGGGTATCAATAATTTTATAAGCCTCCTTTTTATTACCCGCATCAAACAGGCCACCGGCTCTCTTATAGGCATCACGGAGACCCTTAAGGTCGAGATTGCGTATTGCCGAGTATCTCTCGAAGAAATTATCCTGATTGGTGGGTATGGTAACAGTTTCTTCAATAATCTGCTTTACAGACCGTCCGATAAACTTACCATGGTACTGAGAGCCGGATATTTTGCCGGTATTGATAAAGAAGGTGGCATTGAAATTCAGCTCGTTCATGATGGGCAGAGCTTTACGGAATTGGTTGATGGTGCCGTCATCGTAGGTAAGAGATACTGCACCCTTTTTCCCGTTCTGCCATTGTGTTATGCTGGTTTCTCCGATGTTTTTCTGTTGTGACACGCAGGCACTCAGCATGAAAAGGCCCGCAAACAAAAATGGGGTTAAATGTATCCGGTTCATTGTTTTGGTGTTTTATGGGAACATTGGATTTATCAAAGATGTAAAGATAATTTTTTGAGATTTTCCTGCAAAAAATTAAAACATAAAGCTAAGTACTTTACTCTGAACATGGCACTTATCATCAGGTTAAGAGAAATTTGTTTGTAACTAAGGTTGCGGTAAGAATAATGCAGGTGGGGATATTGAACCCATTTTATATATGGAAGAAACGATTCAAAATTGTATCTTTGTAGAAAAAAGGGTTATGATACAAAGAATTCAAACGCTTTATATGTTTATTGCATTTGTGTTGATGTTGCTGCTATTTTTCTTTCCTTTGGCTGAAATTCTTTCGGGAGAGGGGCAAGTGTATACTTATCGTTTTGACGGACTCTATTACGCGGGACATGAAACTGTTTATATCCGTACCATTCCTCCCATCATCCTGCTTTCAGTGATTGTTGGCATTAACTTTATCTCCATCTTTCTATACAAGCGTCGCATCACGCAGATGCGGATCAATTTTATCAATATGCTTCTCATGCTTGGTTATGCCGGGTTGGTGTACTTCTATGTACGGGATTTTTCCAACAGTCTGGATTCTGAATTGATTACCTATAAACTGTTTGACGCTTTTCCTTTTGTGGCGGCTATTTTCACATACTTAGCCATAAGGGCTATAGGCAAAGATGAGGCCTTGATCAGATCGATAGACCGTATCCGGTGAAACGGAATGGTTTAAAATACCTCCATATCTTCAGGGTCGGTTATCTTCTCGCAATAGTGGCATTTTAAGACCACTTTTTCATTGTCTTTGGGAATTACGTAAAATATCGTGTTGACATTGTCATTATTCGTAATACAGTTTGGATTACCGCATTTGGCAATGCCTTTAATCTGGTCGGGCACTTCCACTTGTCGTTTGACCGTTACATTGAAATCTTTGATGATGTTGAGCTTGGCATGAGGTGCAATGAGTGCGATCTTATTAATGTCCTCATCTTTGAAAAATACCTTCGACAATTTGATGATGGCTTTATAACCCAGTTTTTTACTCTCCAAATTGGTGCCGAATGTGATTTGTGTTTTGATGTGTTCCAGATTTAATATGGAAATAACCTTGAAGAGATGTTTTGCCGGTATGTGGTCAATGACGGTGCCGTTTTTTATTGCGCTTACCTGAAGTTTCGGTTTACTGTCTGCCATTTTTATTGTTTTTTGCGATTATTTAACACCTAAGATTGAGCTCATGATAGCCATTCGTGTGTATACTCCATTGAGGGCCTGGGTAAAATAATAGGATTGTTTGCTTTCGTCCACGTCTTCATTGATTTCGTTTATCCGGGGTAAAGGATGCAATATCTTAAGGTTGTCTTTGACCCCTTTCAGCATATCCCTCCTGAGCATATAGGAATTCTTGGTTTTTTCGTATTCCATGGGATCTGAGAACCGTTCTCTTTGTATACGGGTCATGTAGATAATGTCCGCTTCGGAGATGATATCCGTGAAGTCGATGTGTTCTTTGTATTGGAGCTTATGCTCTTTTAAAAACATTTTGTATTCTTCCGGTATGCGCAGTTCTTCGGGGGAAACGAAGTTGTATGTCGTATTGAAATGAGACATGGCCATAAGCAGGGAATGAACAGTACGGCCGTATTTGAGGTCCCCCACCAGGAAAATATTCAGATTTTCAAGGGTATTCTGGGTTTTTCTTATGGAATAGAGATCCAGCATGGTTTGTGTAGGATGCTGATTGGTTCCGTCACCTGCATTGATTACCGGTACGGAAGCTACTTCACTGGCATATCGCGCGCTACCTTCGAGCGGGTGCCTTATGACGATCAGATCACAGTAATTGCTCACTGTTTTGATGGTATCCTTCAAAGACTCTCCTTTCTTGACACTGGTGCTATCCTGGCTGGAAAAACCAATAATCTCCCCTCCAAGCCTGTTGATGGCACTTTCAAAACTAAGCCTTGTCCGCGTAGAAGGTTCGAAAAACAGGGTGGCGATCACCTTGCCCTCCAGCAATCTTTGTTTGGGATTTTCCTCAAAATCCTCTGCAAGATCAAGTGTTTTAAGGATTTGGTCTTTGGAGTAATCATTGATGGATATCAGGCTTTTGTTTTTCATCGGAAAATTTTTTGAGTATAAAATTAATTCCTACAAGTTAATAAATCGAATATTTGTTCATGATTTTAATAACAAATTATTAAAATATCAGGGATTTTCTATTTTGGTACACTGCAAACCTTTTATGTGCTTTAGTTTTTCCACCATCTTCTGCTCCAGGGTTTTTCTTATAGCAATTTTATACATGCAGTGTTCTTCGAATGTTTTTTCCCATGGTCTGATATCCAGATCATGGAGCACTTTTTCCACATTGCTCATCAATGAATAATCAAAACTTACCCGGTAATGGGATTGGATTGTTTTTTTTGCTATTGTTGCATTTTCAAGGGCATTGCCGGCTGCCGACTTATAGGCCCTGATAAGCCCGCTAGTTCCGAGTAGGATGCCACCGAAATACCTGGTTACTACTACCAATACATTGGTAAGGTTGTATGACCTGATCTGGCCGAATATTGGTTTTCCTCCTGTAGATGAAGGTTCTCCGTCGTCGTTCATACGGTAAATGTCCATCCCTGGCCCCAACAGGTAGGCATAACAATGGTGCCGGGCATCGTGATATTGATTTCTCAGCGTATCCAGCCGATTCTTTACTTCCTGTTCCGATTCAACGGGGAAAGCAAAGGCTAAAAATTTGCTGCCTTTTTCTTTATAGCTGCCTTCTGATGGTCGTGCAATGGTTAAGAATTCATCCGTTTCCATAGTGTTGGTATTACAAGGGGAAAGACAGTATTAAATATGACTGCAAATGAAAATCATCTTTTCTTCAGTGATGGATAATGGGTACAAAGCTAACTTTTCTTATAAAAAAACAGGCTCCTGATGATAAGAACCTGTTTTGAATCGTAGAATCAACTTTCGCATTCATCATATCATATTTTCAATTTCTTCTCAATGTTTTTTACCGTTTGTCTGAATTGTTTGTCCGTATCGATCAGGTTATTTACTGTTTTGCAAGCATGTAGCACTGTTGCATGGTCTTTTCCTCCAATTTGCGATCCGATGGAAGCCAGGGATGACTTGGTCATGGATTTTGAAAAATACATGGCGATCTGCCGTGCCTGAACAATCTCTCTTTTTCTTGTTTTTGAATGTAGCTCATCCGGGTTTATTTCAAAATAGTCACATACAATTTTTTGAATATAATCCACGGAGATTTCCTTTCTGGAGTGTTTGACCAGTTTATCGATCACCTGCCGGGCCAGGTCTATATTGATCTCCTTTTTGTTTAACGTGGACTGGGCTAGGAGAGAGATCAGGGCGCCTTCCAGTTCCCGGATGTTTATCGTGATGTTGCTTGCAATGTATTCGATGATATCGGGATTGATGTCGATACCGTCATTGTAAATTTTGTGCTTCAAAATTTTAATTCTGGTTTCAAAATCGGGAGCTTGCAGATCGGCGGATAATCCCCATTTGAATCGCGAAAGCAAACGTTGTTCAATCCCCTGCATCTCAATAGGGGGTTTGTCGGAGGTAAGTATGAGTTGTTTGCCCGTTTGGTGCAAATGATTAAAAATGTGAAAAAATATTTCCTGGGTCTTTTCTTTTCCTGCCAATTCATGAATGTCGTCGATCACCAAAACATCAATCATTTGATAGAAATGCAGGAAATCGTTTTTGTTGTTGTTTCGGATGGATTCTACAAACTGGGTTTGAAATTTGTGGGAGTTTACATACAAAACGGTTTTTTCAGGGTATTTTTCTTTTACCTGTATTCCAATTGCCTGGGAAAGGTGGGTTTTTCCCAGGCCGCTTTCTCCGTAAATGAATAAGGGATTAAAAGCAGTGCCCCCGGGGTTATCCGCCACCGCTTCCCCCGCTGACCTGGCCAGGCGGTTACATTCGCCTTCAATGAAATTGGAGAATGAATTGTCGGGGTTAAGCCTCGGATCTACATGCAGTTTTTTGATACCGGGAATGACAAAGGGATTTTTGATGGAGCTTTCCTCTGAATTGAAGGGCATCGATACGGGCTTGTTTTTCAGTTGGCTTTGGTTGTTGGTAGGATACTTAATGGTATAGGGTTTTCTTTTGGTGGAGGAAGAAGAAGAATCATTTTCCATTACCACACTGTATTCCAGTTTGGCGTTATTTCCCAATTCTTTTCTCAGTGTTTTGCGCAGAATATCAATATACTGTTCTTCGAGGTATTCATAGAAGAACGGGCTTGGCACCTGGATGGTAAGTACATTGTTTTCCAGTTTTAATGGAACAATGGGTTCAAACCAGGTCCGGTAACTGATAGCCGGAACATTATCTTTGATTATCTGAAGACAGCGGTTCCAAACTTCAACATGTTTGCTTTCGTTCATTTATTACTAGGTATTTAAATTTCCACTATGATTTGTTGCTCTAACAAATTTGGGAAAAAAATTATTTGAAAAAAAACCGTTATGCTCTTGTATTTTTACTAAACATTGTATGGTATTTCTTATCAGCAGAATAATTTTTAATTAAAATTCAAAATTATTTATTTTCTGGTTTTCAATGAATTGAGTTTTTTTGGTATTAAAAAATTGTTAATTAAATGTTTGTTTTGTTTAATTAAAGTTTTGGAATAAAAGGAGGCTTTTTATTTAGTCAAAGACTAAATAACAATAATGCATTGTCATTTGTTTCTGCCAAAAACTGATATGTGGATGTATTTATCCGGGTTTTCTTCAATATCTTTTATCAGCTTATTCAGGTTTCGGGTGGTTTGATTGAGTCGGATATAAAGCGAGTCATCTCTTGTTAGCCTGCCCAGTGAACCTTTTCCTTTTTGTATTCCTTCAACAATACTGTCCGTTGAGGCCAGGGTCTTTTCCAGATGATGGAGGGTTTTACCAAGTTTGGCTTTTCTCAGGGACTCGGTGACCGATGAAATGTTTTGGAAGGAGTTCGATATGGCTTCGTTGTTGTTTTTCAAATTGGTTGTGACGGATTCGGCATTGGCGAGAATGTTTTTGATTGTTTGGTTGTTTTGGGATACCAGTTGATTCAGGTTTTTAGAGCTGGTTTTCAGGTTGGTTGTGATGGTATCCAAATTGGCGACGGAGCGTTGGATGTTTTTCCTTGTATTTCCATCAAACAATTGTATAATGGAATCAAGCGAAGAGAGGATATTTTGTGTTTTATCTTTAATGGGTTGTATTTCCGTATAGATCTGTTCTGTAATATTGGGTTCCAGGGAGGAGGGGATGGTGTCGCCCGGTTCATAGTATTGGTCGGCCGCGGTGAATTTTAGCTTTATAGCTTTTGTTCCCATAAGGTCTTCGTTGTAGATGATGCTTCTGGAATTTTTTGGGATTTTCAGGTCTTTCCTTAGGGTAAAGGTTACCACCAGATTCCTCATATTTTTGCCTGTAAGTTTGATATTTTCCACCATGCCTACTTGGTAACCATTCAGATACACCGGACTGGCCTTTTCCAATCCTCCAATTTCATTGTAAACGGCATAGAAGTGATTTTTTTCGGCAAATATGTTTTTTCCTTTCAGGAAATTGATACCCCAAATCAACAGTGCAATCAAAAAGGTGGTCAGAAGTCCGATTTTTAATTCCTTCGACATAGATAGGTTTTTAATGGTTGTTTTGTATACTCAATGCTTTATCAAGCGATACGGGTTCGTTATTAACAAAAGCAACAATGAAGGCACCCGGAAAATCTTTTTTAAGTTTTTGTTTTAATTGTTGTATTTTTTCGTAGTTGCTGGTATTGCCAATGGTATATTTATACTGGTTTGAGAGGTGATGTTCTTCCACATTTTCATGACCACTAAAGAAGTCGGAATCCATGGGTATCGGATCGCTGGAAGCGGCAACCTGTACTTTGAAATGGATGCTGTCCTGAGCGGCGCTGGTATCTTTTTGATTGGTGAGCATGACGCTCTCGCTTTCAACCTTTTGTTTGTATTCTCTGAAAGCTTCATATATGGATTCGGCGATATTTGTCTGAGCTTCCTGTTTATTCAGATATTTTTCTTCCCTGGGATTACTCAGGTAACCGGCCTCGACAAGTACCCTGGGCATAGAAGTTTTATAAAGCACCAGGAACCCGGCCTGCTTTACTCCCCTGTTTTTTAAATTTGTATTTTGATTGAAATTTTTCTGGATATAGGAAGCAAAATTCAGGCTTTGCTTAAGATAAGCATTTTGCATCAGGGAAAAAATAATATAGGATTCTGCTGAGTTGGGATCAAATCCCTGGTAGGTTTTGGAGTAATCTTCCTCATAAAGAATGGCTGAATTTTCCTGCTTGGCCACTTCAAGATTGCTCTTGCTTTTGTGTAAACCCATCACATAGGTTTCCGTGCCTCTTATTTTGGAATCCCCATTGGCATTGACGTGAATGGATATAAAAAGATCTGCTTTATTTTTGTTGGCAATTTTCGCTCTTTCAAAAAGCGGGATTAATGTATCGGTTTTACGCGTATAGATGACTTTGACATTCGGAAAATTTTCCTCAATGTGTTTACCTACTTTCAAGGCTATAGAAAGCACCAAATCTTTTTCGTCTTTATAATTTCCACAGGCGCCGGGATCTTTTCCTCCGTGGCCCGCGTCTATGACCACCGTCTTCAGATGGTTTTTCTGCCTCTCTTGTCCATTTAGGTCAGGAGGAATCAAGAAGAAAAGGATAAATAAGCAAATGAGTGGGTAATATGTTTTGGCATGAAATTTTAATTTCAACATAATATTGAATATAATATTTTCATTAGCTTTGACGATCATTTTATAATTGTTATTATGCAAAAATAGCATATCCAAGTTGCAATTAAAATTAGCAAATAATATTTTAATTACTTTTTTGTGTTCCGTTCTGTTAACGTTTGTTTTTTGTGGCAAAATAGTCACTGCCCATGCTTACAGTACCGGAGATCAATTTGCTTATTTTATTGGTCAGGATACTTCCCTGACACAAAATGATACGATCCGGGATACGGAAGAGGACTCGGAGAATTTTATTGACACCGATATTGATTATCAGGCTGAAGATTCCATTGTTATGTCAAGAAGCGATAACAAGGTATATCTCTATAAGGATGCAAAAGTGGTATATGGCAATATTGAATTGACGGCCGATTACATAGAATACAGTCAGGACAGCAACCTTGTGTTTGCCCGGGGTGTTGAGGATTCCACCGGTCAACTGGTGGGTCAGCCTGTATTTAAGGAAGGGGGTAAGACGTATGATGCCAGGGTCATCCGTTACAATTTTAAAACCAGGGAAGGATATATTAAAGGGGTTAAGACGGAAGAGGAAGATGGATATCTTCATGGCTCTACGGCAAAAAAACATAACAACAATCAGTTTCATTTTATAAATGGCAGATATACTACATGCGACAAGAACCATCCCCATTATTATATTGCTCTTACCAAAGGTAAAGTTATTCCCAATGAACGCATCATTGCAGGGCCCTCCTACCTGGTGATGGAAGATATTCCCCTGCCTTTGGGAATACCTTTTGGATTCTTTCCCATACAGAAGAAGCAAACTTCGGGATTTACCAATATTAGCGTAAATGAAAGGAGTGAAAAAGGATTTTCCCTTCAGGCAGGTTACTATCTGGGCATAAGTGATTATATGGATTTAACTTTAACCGGCCAGATATACTCTTTGGGAAGCTACGGGCTTAATTTACAGTATCGTGCAACCAAGCGTTACCATTATACCAGTAGATTAACTGCCGATTACCAGAGGGAGGTGTTCGGAGATAAAGGGACACCTGAATACAGAAGTAATCGTTCGTTTAGAATTTCATGGAATCACAGCCAGGCTGCAAAAGCCAATCCATACAGCAATTTTAGCGCCAATGTGAATTACAGTACGTCGGGATACGACAAAAGACACGGTCAAACTGTACAAGACCGGGTTTCCAGTACAAAAACCTCAAGTATCAGTTACCGGTACAATTGGCCGAACAGTCCCTTTGATTTTAACGGAAAATTAAGATTGAACCAGAATACGAGTAACAGAGAGGTTGGTTTTACCTTGCCCAGTATGTCGTTTAATATGAGCAGGCAATATCCTCTGCGCGGTCTGGATAACAACGGTAGAATGGATTGGTACGAAAACCTTCAGGTAGGCTATAGCGCTGATCTTGAGAACAGGCTCAATACCAAAGAGTCTGAGTTATTCACGGAGACGACATTCAGGGATTTTGAAAGCGGTTTCCAGCATCGCATACCGGTTAGTCTGAATTTCAAGGTACTTAATTTTTTTAACATTACCCCCAATCTTAATTATAAAGGGGTATTATACCCCAGGTATGTTGAAAGGGACTTCCGGCAAAAGTATGATCCGGCGCTGGACTCCACTTACGGGCAATTGGTGGAAGATACCGTACAACGGTTCAGGTATGCCCATTCCGCCGAACCTTCCATCAGTCTTAGTACAAGTCCCAAGGTTTATGGTATTTTTCAGTTTAAAAACCCGGATAGCAAAGTACAGGCCATCCGGCATGTAATGACCCCCTCGGCAAGTTTGAGCTTTCGGCCGAGTCTCGGGAATATGACCGCCCCTTATTATGACCAGTATAGAGATGAAAGAGGCAATGTAAGGGAATATTCCTATTTCGACGGCCAGCTTTACAGTCCGCCCTCTTCTCCCAGAAGAAGTGGAAATATAAGCCTGGGCTTGAACAACAATCTGGAGATGAAGGTTAGAAGCTCGGAAACAGATACTACGGACGAACTGAAAAAGGTTAAATTACTGAATAACCTTAGTTTCAGTACAAGTTACAATATTTTTGCCGATTCATTGAATTGGTCTACCGTTCGATTTAACGGAAGAACCACTCTTTTTGAAGACAACCTGAATCTTAATTTTTCCGGTACATTAGATCCTTATGCGGTAGACAACACAGGGAATACGATAGACAGGCCGGAATTCAAAGAAAGCGGCAAACCAGCCCGTTTAACCAATTTTCGCGTTTCTATGAGTACCGACCTGAGTGGCGGAGAGAGTGGAAACGGGGGAGGCGGTTCCTCCCGGGGAGGCAGTCCGCCACAACAAGGGAGAGGAGGAATGCGTCAGCAACAACCCCGGCAACAACCTCAGCAACAACCTCAGCAACAACCCTCTCAGGAACCACAACCTTATGATTATTTTCAATTTCCATGGAGCTTAAATCTTGATTATTCTTTGAATTATTCCCAGACTTTTAATGTTGAAAAGCAGACATTTGAACCGAAAATCAGACAAACCATCGGGTTAAACGGGAATTTCAGCCTTACTCCGAAATGGGATTTTAGTTTTAGTACCAACTATGACATTCAAAAAGACAAGATTGGCTCCAGTCAGGTAACCATAAACCGGGATCTGCATTGTTTCTCAATGTCATTTACCTGGGTACCTGTTGGCTACCGTAGAAGTTACAACTTTACAATAAGCGTAAATTCCTCAATGTTGCGGGATGCACTAAAGTTTAGAAAGGATCGTACTTTTTACGATAATTTTTAATATTGTTTGTTATGGTAATATGAGATGTGGAATAAAAACAAGGAAAATATGAGGTATGCGATAGGTGATATACACGGATGTTATAAAAGTCTTCGGAAATTGGTGGAAGATATACTGGAGATCAAAAAGGAAGATGAATTATATTTTGTTGGAGATTTTATTGACAGGGGACCTTCAGGGAAGGAGGTGATTGATTATATCATATCGTTGATGGATGAAGGTTACCGGGTTCACTCGGTCAGAGGCAATCATGAAGAGATGTTGATTGATGCTTATCTTTATAAAACCCCTGATAAATATATGTTATGGATGTTTAATGGTGCTGACGCTACCCTCGCCAGCTATGGAATTGAGTCGTACAAATTCAGGGATGAAGCAGTTTTGAGTGAATTGCCCGAATCGCATATGGATTTTATACGAAAAATGCCCTATTATATTGAATTAAAAGATTACATCATTGTCCATGCAGGGATCAATTTTAAGGCGGAAGAGCCCTTTAAGGATATACGTTCCATGATATGGTGCAGGGATTGTTCAAACGATCTTTCCCTTTCCGGCAACCGCTATGTTGTTCATGGGCACACTCCTATAGCACTTAATCAAATTCAACGGATGGCCGAAGGCCGTAATGAGATTCAACTGAATATTGATGCAGGTTGTGTTTACAAGGGATTTTCCAAATTAGGCAATCTGGCCGCCTTAGACCTGGATAACCTTAAGGTTTATCATACTGAAAACATGGATTTTTAAGATAAGAGGAAGATAATTGCATTCAATTGATTATTTTTGGTAATAGAGAAATAAAGAGATCATAGCGTCGAAAGGAAGATCTTATGAATTCAGATAACATTTCCCCTCGATTTATAAACCGTGAAATAAGCTGGCTTTCCTTTAACCACCGCGTGCTTCAGGAAGCTGCCGATGAAACGAATCCTCTTATTCAGAGAATGAGGTTTCTGGGAATATTTTCCAATAACAGGGATGAGTTTTTCCGGATTCGTGTAGCTACTGTCAGAAGACTTGCTTCATTCAGTGCCAAAAAGAAATTGCTTGGAAATG
The DNA here is from genome assembly GCA_021740225.1 of Bacteroidales bacterium. Taxonomy (GTDB): domain Bacteria; phylum Bacteroidota; class Bacteroidia; order Bacteroidales; family UBA12077; genus JAGXLC01. The sequence continues at coordinate 11,881 of JAIPAF010000028.1, forward strand.
AGACTCCACATGAACTCTTGCATGAGATTCAGAATATTGTTGTAAAGCAGCAAAGTAAGTTTGAACGGATTTATATGAATCTCCTTAAGGAGATGGAGCAATACAACATTTATGTGGTAAATGAAACTCAGTTGACGGCAGAACAAGGCAGATATGTTTTGAGTTTTTATAATGAGCGCATCCGTCCGATTCTTGTTCCCATTATATTGCAATATACCAGGGAATTCCCGTATCTTAGAGATGAACCCATCTATTTTGCCGTCAAATTATCTAAACAGAATCGGTCTGGGAAAACCCGGTATGCGCTACTTGATCTGGCCACTGAAATATTGCCGCGGTTTGTGGTGTTACCCAAGGCCGGAGAAAAGAAGTATATCATAATTCTGGATGATATCGTGCGTTACTGTTTGAATGATATTTTTTCCTTTTTTGATTATGATAAGGCAGAAGCCTATACCATTAAAATTACCAGGGATGCGGAACTGGATATTGATGATGATATTTCCAAAAGCTTTATGGAAAAGATGTCGCTGAGCCTGGAAAAAAGAAAAAGGGGACAGCCGGTTCGTTTCGTGTACGATGCTTCCATGCCTGAGGATTTATTGAGTTATTTCCAGCGAAGAATGAGGCTAGGGCGGGAGGATAATATCATTGCCGGGGGGCGGTATCATAATTTCAAGGATTTCATAAATTTTCCCAATATTGGACCTTCCCACCTGGAGAATAAAGTCAAACCCCCGGTTCCTGCAATGTATTTTGAGCATCATAAAAGCATCCTGGAGAAAATAAAGGAAAGGGATCATATTTTGCATTACCCCTATCAATCCTTCAGATATTATATTGATATGCTCAGAGAGGCAGCTATTGATCCCCGGGTAACCGCTATACAAATTACACTATACAGGGTTGCCCCGGAGTCCGTAGTGATCAATTCCCTGATCAATGCAGCCAAAAACGGGAAAAAAGTAGTTGTTGTGATCGAGCTTCAGGCCCGTTTTGATGAACAGGCTAATATATCCTGGTCGAGCCGGCTTCAGGAAGTCGGAGCTAAGGTGATTCACGGAGTTCCCGGATTGAAGGTACACTGTAAACTAACATTGATAGAAAGGAAGATCAACAAAAGAATTGAGCATTTTGCCTATATCGGTACGGGTAACTTCCATGAAGAAACATCGAAGATATACTGCGATGAAGGATTGTTTACCTCTGATAAAAGGATCACATCGGATGTGGTGAAGGTTTTTGAATTTTTTGATAAAAATTATAAGCAGCATATATTCAATCACATTATTCTTTCTCCTTTTAGTACCAGGCGTCATTTCCTGTATCATATCGATCATGAGATAAAAAATGCCAAGCGAGGCAAGAAAGCCTACATGATTATTAAAATGAACAGCCTGGTGGATGAGGAAATGATGGAAAAGCTATATGAGGCCAGTCAGGCCGGCGTGATAATTAAATTGATCATACGAAGTATTTGTTCGTTAAAACCCGGCGTTCCGGGGTTGAGTGACAATATCGAAGCAATAAGTATTGTGGATAAATTTCTTGAACATTCCAGGATATTTTATTTTTATCATGGAGGAAATGAAAAAGTGTATATCTCATCTGCCGATTGGATGGTCAGAAATCTCGACCGAAGAATTGAAGTGACCTGCCCGGTTTATGACCCGGAGATAAAACGCGAATTGAAAAAAATGCTCAGGATTCAGCTACGGGATAATGTAAAGGCCAGAATTATTGATGATGTGCAGGATAACAAGTATGTCCGGGATGAAAATAAAAAGGTTATTAGGGCTCAGGATGCTTACTACTTTTATTTGAAAAGACGCAGGAGTCAGATAGAAAACCTGAAGAAAAAGTATAAATAACAAAAACAGGGGTATAGCCGTTTAAATGATAAGTGATTCGGCGAAAAAACCGGTGAATGGTATTATGATCGTTGAAGGATAAAAAATTAGTGTATAGATGGGACCAGAAGATCAATTAACACATTTATACACCGGTTCTCAGATAAATACAGGTTTTATAAAAATTTATCTGGAAGAGCATTATATACCCTGTATCATTCGTAACGATATGCATTCAGGGATCACTGCCGGATTTGGTGCACCTCTTCCGGGTGGCGAAACCAAGGTTTTCGTGAAAAAGAAACACTTCATGCGCGCCAGGGTACTTTTGAACAAATACCTAAAGGCCAGAGAAGAACAGTAAACGCGTTAAACACAATCTACTTATAGCCTGTCTATAAACTCACATTAAATTGACAAAGCACCAAATATAAAATTTCAGATCGCAGATACATGCCCCTCCGTCAGGTGCGGAAATGACAAAGCTTAATTATAGATAAACTCTACTCAGGGGTCTTTGAACATAGCAAATCATCTTACAGGTCTTGTTAAAACCGGCTTATGATGTTTTTGTTTTGTCGGTTGAGAATATTTTTCCCTTCCGGTGTGTAAAGAAAATCGATTCGATCCTTATAGGTCTTTTCGATTTTTCTTCTGACAATCTTCAGGGTACTGTTCAGCATTTTGTTTTCTTCGGTAAAGGGTTCTCCAAGGACTGCGATAGCCGTTGGAATCCATCTTTCGGGGAACATATCCTTAAATTCTCCACCTTTCCTGAATTTATCTATTTCCCCCTGAATCAATTTAAGGGCTGCATTTTGTCCATCCTCGCTTTGCAGTGAAAGTCCGTGATCGGCCACATATTTTTTGATGGCTTCCTTGTTGGGCACAATAAGGCCAATCGTATAGGGGTCCTGATTGTTATGTAACATGCATTGATCTATATAGTTGGAATGTTCAATCAGGGCTTCTTCAATGGATTCGGGGCTGAATTTTTCGCCGTCGTTGCCGATGAGGAGGCTTTTATATCTGCCCAGCACATAGAGAAAGCCGTCTTTATCCATATACCCCAAATCGCCTGTATAAAACCAGCCATCTTTGATGCTTTCCCGCGTCGCTTTTTCGTTTTTCCAATATCCTACCATAACATTTTCTCCCCGGACGACGATTTCACCCTTTTCTTCAGTGGGAAGTTCCTGTCCATTTTCGTCACAAATTGTGATCTCGATGTTTTCAACCAGAAAACCGGAGGATCCCAGTTTGTGTTTCTGGGGAGCATTGGATGAGATGATGGGAGCGGTCTCTGACAATCCATAACCCTGGTACATGGGCATGCCTATCGCATAAAAGAAACGCTGCAGTTCAATATCCAACAGGGCTCCTCCGCCAATGAAGAATTCCAGTTCCCCACCGAACCCTTCACGTATCTTGCTAAAAATAAGTTTGTCATATAGCTTCAGTAAAGGAGCTTTTATAACCTGTAAGCCTTTGCCTCTGTTATATCCTTCTTTATTATACGTATAAGCCGTTTTTAATGCCCTTCTGAAAAGTTTATCGATGCCGGAACCTTTTTCCTTTATCCCTTTTTCTATGTTTTTTCTAAAGGTCTTGGCCAAGGCAGGTACACTCAGTAATAAATTCGGTTTGAGTTCTTTGATGTTTTTGGGGATATTCCTGAGGGTTTCCATTTGATTTTTACCCA
>JAIPAF010000029.1 GCA_021740225.1 Bacteroidales bacterium
AAAACCGGAAGTCATGTATCAGGCAATCAATAATAATAACAATAATAATTATCTGTTCCCCCGGGGAAGCTGATCCATTATTCATTGTTAATTTTCAGACCTTCCCCGGAATCGGGGAAGGTCTTTTATATATATAATTTTTAATTTTAAAACCTCACTTTATGAAAAAACTTATTATTCCTAAAGATTATCAGAACCTGTTAAGCAGAGAAGCTACAGAGGCAGCCATCAAATTCATCAAAGACGAGTTTCAGAACACGCTGGCGAGTAAGCTGGGATTAAAACGTGTCACTGCCCCGATGCTGGTTGTAGGCGGCACAGGTATCAATGATGATCTGAACGGTGTGGAAAAGCCCGTTAGCTTTCCGGTGTATTCACTGGACAATACCAGAGTGGAAGTGGTCCAGTCACTGGCCAAATGGAAAAGGCTGAAGCTTGCCCAGCTTAACGGAGAAAAATTAAGGGGAATCTATGCCGACATGAACGCACTAAGGCCCGATGAAGAATTGAGCAATCTTCATTCCGTTTATGTTGACCAATGGGACTGGGAAAAAGTAATCAGTCCAGGTGAACGAAACCTGGATACGCTTAAAGAGACCGTTGAGAAAATCTACGAAGCCATCCGCTTTATTGAAGAAGATGTCAACTGGCAGATCACCGGTCTGGAGCCTTTCATGCCAAAGAATATAAAATTTATCCATGCAGAAGAGCTTCGTGAAAAATATCCCGACAAAAGCCCCGGTGAAAGAGAAAATCTTATTACCAAAGAACATGGAGCTGTATTTGTTATCGGAATAGGCCACAAGATTGGGGACGGTAAACCCCATGATGGGCGCGCACCGGACTACGACGACTGGTCTACACCAACAGAAAACGGTCACAGGGGATTAAACGGCGACATCCTGGTCTGGAACCCGGTTTTGGAACAGGCTTTTGAAATATCTTCCATGGGCATCCGGGTAGACAAGAAAGCCTTGCTTGAACAGTTAAAAATATCCGGTACAGAAGACCGCAAGGAACTATATTTTCACAGCAAACTGCTGAATGATGAGTTGCCCCTGACCATGGGCGGAGGGATTGGGCAGTCGAGGCTGTGTATGCTTTATCTGCGCAAAGCCCATATCGGGGAAGTACAGGCGTGTGTTTGGCCGGAGGAGATGAAAGAGGAATGCGAAAAAAACAACATCAAACTACTATAAATAAATTATTTATGACATAGGGTAGGGTGAAACCTCTCAGAAGAGGGCAACATTGCCAATCAGCCAATACATCTTATTTAACGGGGTTCATCAGAATAGCAAAAATTCTTTATCATGTCCTGATGAACTCCGAATTCATAACTTTGTCTCTTCCAATAATCAAGAGGATTGGTCGAAAATTCGGAGCAAATTATATTTGACCACCTGAATAATATTTGATATATTGCACATTCCAAATTAGGAAAAAAGTCATGAAGATATTTTTTTCATTTACACCTCATATTTTAATTCTGTGCTTTTCTCTATTAATGGGAATCACCGGTTGCAAACAGGAAGAGAAGCGTATCATGACCGTGACAGGGCCCATGCAGGTGGAAAATATGGGGCTAACCCTGACACATGAACACATAATGGTCGATTTTATCGGGGCGGACAGTACCGGTTACCACCGGTGGAACCGTGAGGATGTAATTAAAAGCGTTCTGCCTCCTCTTAAAAAAGTTAAAAAGAAAGGTTTACAGACCCTGGTGGAGTGTACGCCGGCTTATCTTGGCCGCGATCCGCGTTTGCTTAAAAACATTTCTCAAAAAACTAATATACAGCTCATTACCAATACAGGGTATTACGGAGCAGTGGATGAAAAATTCCTTCCAAAGCATGCTTTTGAAGAATCGGCTGAGCAGCTGGCCAAGCGATGGATTGCGGAATGGGAAAACGGCATTGAAGACACGGATATCAAGCCGGGCTTTATAAAAATATCCGTAGGATCTGACAGTGAACTTTCTGATGTCCACGAAAAACTGGTCAGAGCTGCAGCCAAAACCCATTTGGAAACCGGTCTTACCATAGCCTCTCATACGGGTCCGGAAGATCCGGCCTTTGCCCAGTTAAATGTTCTGGAGGAAGAAGGAGTTTCTCCGGAAGCTTTCATTTGGGTGCACGCGCAAAACGGCAATACTGAAGCGCAAATAAAAGCAGCGGAAAAAGGAGCATGGATATCACTCGACGGGGTGCAAGGCAAAAAAAAGATCATAGAAAACTATGTACAAATGCTTTCCAATTTAAAAGAACATAATCTGCTGCATCGTGCACTAATCTCCCACGATGCCGGATGGTACAGCCCCGGGGAGCCCAATGGAGGAGATTTCCGTCCCTATACCCCAATCTTCGATCAACTGGTTCCTGCCCTGGAAAACAAAGGTTTTACCAGGGAAGAAATCGACAGGCTTCTGAAAGAAAATCCAAAAAAAGCTTTCGTAGTTGAGAAGAAAATACTAAAATAAACATAAGGGCAAAGTCCTGGATGAGTATTCCTATAATAAAACACAAACGCATCTATAGACTAAAATAATCAAAGGTATAATTTTCTTTTATTGAATGAAAAATCGCATTCCATGGTAAAATAATTACTATTTAGAATGAATTTAAACCAAACTTTTTGTATATTAGTGCTAAATTTATGTTAAAGGAACTTACAAACTAGAAGAATTACAACATGCGTATTATCAACATCTTATTGACGTTAACATAGGAGGTCAATCTTATATTCCATAATATTTTCTGATTGTTTTAAACACTTAAAACCATTTACTTATGAACAAAGAGAATAACAATTCTAAAATCTCCCGGCGGGCATTCTTAAAAAATTCCGCCGCGGCTGCAGCAGGGTTAACGATAATTCCCAGTACTGCTGTGAGCGGTTTGGGACACAAAGCCCCTAGCGATAAGCTCAACATCGCTGGAATTGGAGTAGGGGGAATGGGAGGAGCAAACATTGACAATGTTTCCAGTGAAAACATCGTGGCACTTTGCGACATTGACTGGAAATATGCCAAGGAAACCTTCGATAAGTACCCCAAGGCTGAGAAGTACTACGATTGGAGAAAGATGTTTGATGAGATGGGAGACCAGATCGATGCAGTTATCGTGGGTACTCCGGATCATACTCATGCCCTTATCTCTATCGAGGCTATGAAAAGGGGTATGCATGTGTATACCCAAAAACCTCTGACTCAAACGGTATGGGAATCCCGTGCACTGACGGAAATTGCCAACAAGTACGGGGTGGTTACCCAGATGGGAAATCAGGGTAACTCCGGTGAAGGCATTCGTCAGACCTGTGAATGGATATGGGACGGCGCAATCGGTGAGATCAAGGAAGTTCATGCCTGGACCAACCGTCCGATATGGCCACAGGGTCTTGAGAAACCCAAGAAAAGCATGGATGTTCCCGACACACTGAAGTGGGATCTTTTTATTGGCCCGGCAGAATACTACGAATACAATAATGTTTATCATCCATGGAACTGGCGCGGCTGGTGGAATTTCGGCACCGGAGCACTTGGAGATATGGCCTGCCATATTCTGGACCCGGTCTTTAAAGCCTTGAAGCTGGGATATCCCACTAAAGTGGAAGCTTCCTCCTCACAGTTCAACACGGTAAGTCCACCGGAAGCTGAAATCGTACGTTACACATTCCCCGCACGGGGCAATATGCCGAAAGTGAATATGCCGGAAGTGAAAGTTCACTGGTATGACGGAGGGCTGCTTCCCGACCGTCCGCCTGAATTACCTGAAGGAGAAATTATGGGCAGAGACGGCGGCGGAGGTACCTTATTTGTAGGTACCAAAGGCAAACTGATGACCGGAGTATATGCCCGCCATCCATTCCTGCTGCCCCTGGATTACGACAAAGAATACAGGAGACCTTCCAAAACACTCAGAAGAGTTGAAGGCGGTGCCGGAGGCCATGAAATGGACTGGGTAAGAGCTTGCAAAGAAAGCCCCGGAAACAGAACCATGCCAAGCTCCAACTTTGACTACGCCGGTCCGTTGAACGAAATGGTAGTGATGGGCGTTGTAGCCTGCCGTCTGCAAAGCCTCAGACGCGAATTACACTGGGACGGCAAGAACATGAAGTTTACCAACATTGATGAGGACGACGAACTTCGCGTAGTTGAAAGCGACGACTTCAGAGTTGTCCAGGGTGATCCGCGTTTCGATACCCAATACAAAACGTTCAATGCCAAGCAAACAGCTCAGGAATATATCAAACGTCCATACAGAGATGGATGGAAGCTTGATATAGATATAGACATATAAAAACAAACATTCAGGTCCTGGCTTTTATGGCCAGGCCTGTTTTTTCAGTATAGTGTAAAACCCAAAAAATAAAATCAAGCGCTATGAAAAAACTAAAAACAATAATTCCTGCTGTGATCAGTCTGGCCCTGCTACTTTCTGCCTTTAACGGCTGCAAACAGGGCGCAGAGCAACAACAAGAAGAAGAACAAATGATGAACCAATTAACTAAACAAGAAAAAGAAGAAGGATGGAAACTGCTGTTTGACGGTGAAACTACTGAAGGATGGAGAAATTACAATAAAGAAACATTCCCGGATAGCGGATGGGTCGTTGAAGATGGCACCCTCCGGTGCATCGGATCCGGACATGGAGAAGCCGGCGGTGCAGGTGGCGACATCGTCTATGACCAAAAATTCAAGGATTTCCGCCTCAAATTTGAATGGAAAATCTCAGAAGGTGGCAACAGCGGAGTATTATATCTGGCCAAGGAAATCCCGGATGAGCCCATCTGGAAATCGGCTCCGGAATTCCAGATTCTGGACAATGAAAACCATCCGGACGCTGAATTGGGAGAAAACGGCAACCGCAAAGCCGCATCCCTTTATGACCTGATCCCTGCCCAGCCTCAGAATACCAAACCCTGGGGAGAATGGAACAAGGCTGAGATTATGGTTTACCAGGGTACTGTTGTTCACCGACAAAACGGGGAAGACGTAGTGGAATATCATCTGGGAACAGATGACTGGAAAGAAATGATCAACAACAGTAAATTCAGCGAGTATGAAGAATTCGGCAAGTACCGTGAAGGCTATATTGGTCTGCAAGACCATGGTAACGATGTTTGGTACCGTAACATCAAAATCAAAGAAATGTAAATGGTAACCCATTAAGTGTTCCTGCATCCGTTGTTAAGTTAGGATACAGTGGATTAACGGATGCAGGAATTTTTTTCTCCACTTATTGTAAAATTAATTTAATAATTATGGCAGGTGACAGAAGGAAATTTTTAAAAGATCTCGCGGCAGCAGGGGCGGGAGTACTTTTTTTTGCAGGATCGAATTCTTCCAGAAATGACAATTTATTCTTTGATATTTCACTCGCAGAATGGTCACTGCACAGAAAACTATTCAACAACGAGATTTCCAATCTTGAGTTTCCCATAATGGCCAGGGATAAATTTGGGATTCACGCTGTAGAATACGTCAGCACCTTTTTTAAGACGACTAAACTCCAGTATGTTGCAGATCTCAGAGATGCGACAGTCAACGAAGGAATTAACAATGTCCTGATCATGGTTGACGGAGAAGGAAACCTTGGAGCTACTGATAACAAAGAAAGAAATCAGGCAGTTGAAAACCATTTCAAATGGATCGAAACGGCAAAATACCTGGGTTGTCAAACCATACGTGTAAATGCACGTGGTGAAGGAACAAAAGAAGAAGTAGCTCAGGCTGCTATAGATGGATTGGGCAATCTCTCCGAACGTGCTGCCAAAGATGGTATCAACGTTGTGGTTGAAAATCACGGGGGATACTCTTCCAACGGCCAATGGATGTCCAATGTAATTAAACAGGTGGATATGCCCAACTGTGGAACTTTACCTGATTTTGGAAATTTCGACATCAACGAGAATGAAAGTTATGACAGATATAAAGGCATAAAGGAGCTTATGCCCTATGCCAAAGGAGTAAGTGCTAAAACTTATGACTTCGATAATAACGGAAATGAAACTTCCATGGACTTATACCGCATCATGAAAATCGTTAAGCAGGCCAACTATCGCGGATATGTAGGCATTGAATATGAAGGAAGCAGTCTTAGCGAAGAAGAAGGCATTATGGCCACGAAAAAACTCCTGGAAAGGGTAGGCAGAAGGTTAAGTTGATGACTGAAGCCAAAGAACCTTAAACGCTAGACCGGAAAATCATTTGTCCCAAATGATTTTTATGGTCGTCCCAAAGAAAGGATCAAACAAAATCTATTAACGGCGCGAAGGCCCGAAAAAATCGGCCGGGTCAGGGAGGATTTTGCGGGTGGATAGGCTCATTTTTTCTTGATTTTGTTACAAAAACAAAATTATTAAGAGTGATGGCATAATCACTTCCTTTGCTTCCATACCAGGGCAGCAGCGCCAAGAATTGCTCCGTGCTTTTCTCTCAAATCGGAATAAAGAATGGAGGTCTTTCCTCTGAAAACATTCAAAACATACTTGTCAAAATACTTACGGGTAGGGTTGAGAATCATATCCCCCGCCTTGGCCAACCCGCCATATAAAAATATGGTTTCGGGACTAGTAAAAGCCACGGCATCGGCCAATTTAATGCCCAGGTATTCGCCGGTAATATCAAATGCTTTTTTAGCAAGGGTATCGCCTTTTTTCGCAGCTTCGTAAATATGCTCGGAGGTCATTTGAGAATATGGAATATCCCTGAGTTCACTTTCCTCGGTTTCATTGGTCAACAACTCAAACATCGTTCTTTTAATTCCCTGTGCCGAAGCATAAGTTTCCAAACAGCCTCTCCGGCCACAACCACACTTCCTTCCGGTTCCATTATAGAGAAATAAATGGCCCATTTCACCGGCAAAACCATCGTGCCCATATAACAAGTCACCATTCACAACAATTCCACTACCCAAACCCGTACCCAGGGTTATCAAAATAAAATTCTTCATTTTTTTTGCACCCCCAAACATCATCTCTCCTATAGCAGCGGCATTTGCATCATTGGTCAATATTACCGGGGTATCAAAAAATTTTTTGAAAAGATCTACAAATGGAACGAAACCCTCCCATATTAGATTTGGCGCATTTTCAATGGTTCCGGTAAAATAATTCCCGTTAGGTGCCCCTACACCAATGCCCTTGAAAGTATAACCTTCAAACTCTTTTAATACGCTTTTAATTTTACTGCTTAAAGCCTCCACAAATTCTTCAACTTTCGGATATTCTTTTGTGGGAAACCGGGCTTCCTTTAATACTTCCCCAGAACTTGTTACAACTCCAAAACGACTGTTTGTACCGCCAATATCAATTCCAATTGCTATATCACTCATATTCTATCTTTTATTATGAATTATTAACCTTTATACCAAAATAAAATAGCGAGGCAATATTATAAAATACAAATTACAGGAACAAGAAAACCAATTAAAATCGGGGATTGCTCGGCTAAAATGCCCATAAAATGGGTAGAAAGCACTACCTACAACTTCATTGTTCTTTCCAGGCAAGGTGCATCTTGCGATTGCGATTTCGGTATGCATATAAAGCAAGACCCAATAACAGGATCACGCTGATATATACAAAAGCTGGGATGGGAACAGCTTCTCCGCCGGCATAGGAATGTAATCCGGTGAGATAATAATTCACACCGAAATAAGTCATCAATACAGAGGAAAAAGCAAACAAAGAGAGCCCATTGAAGGCAAATAAGCTCTTAAATCCTGGTATATGCCGCGAATGAATGACAAAGCTGTATACTATAATGGTAATAAGGGACCAGGTTTCTTTGGGATCCCAGCCCCAATAACGACCCCAGGCCTCATTAGCCCAGATAGCTCCTAGAAAAGTACCTATGGTAAGCAGATAATGACCCAGTATCATAGATTTATAATTGATCACAGTCAAATCTTTAATGGTATCGAGTATGCGATCATGCTTGTTATCGGAAACCAATGCATACAGGATCATTACAATAAGCCCCAGAATAGCTGCCATACCAAGGAATCCATAGCTGCCCGTGATCACTGAAACATGCAATGTGAGCCAGTATGATTTCAGCACGGGGACCAGGTTGGTTATCTCAGGATCCATGAAGCTTAAATGAGCTACCATAAGCGTTAGAGAAGCCAGGATGGAAGTGGCGGCTAGGGTCAGCTTTGATCTCCGGACGAAAAGAAAACCCCCCAGCAAAATCACCCAGGATACAAAGATCATTGACTCATAACCATTGCTCATGGGTGCATGACCGGATATATACCACCTGAGGATGAAACCGGCTGTATGAAACGCAAATCCTATCCCTATAATCCATATTAAAACCTTAAACCCCAGACTCGATCTCTTCCTGCCGTATATGATCCCCGACATAAGTAATATAAGCAGAATCAAGCCTGATATGGCATAAAACGGAAAGAGTTTTTCAAAAATCCCGCTTTTATAATAAAATATCTCTGCATTAACTTTCTGTTTTGAAGGCAGCTCATACCGGGTATATTTCCGCTGGTACTCCTTTATGGAATTAATACATTGTTTTGCCTGATTCAAGTTACCGCTTGTGGCAGCCTGACGAAACCTTCCCAATATATTGCTGATAAAAAGCGAATCGTCTTCACTCTTTACATATTGAACCGCATTTTGGGGTTTGCCCCATTGTTCGGTATCATTCCGGAGTGGAAAAATCTTCAAAAAATCCCCAGAAATAATCATGAAACAGATATTAACCCTTTCATCTACTTTAATCACTTCTTTATCGAATTCATTCCTCTGAGCTGAAGATTTGGAATAAGCTTCCTGAACATATTGCCTCAGCTTGTAAGAATTGTTCTGCATGTCCACCAATTGATCAATGGAAGCATATTTTCCGTTCAATCCCAAAACATTTCTAACCCTTTTATTGGATATTTTAATGAGCGGTTCATCTTTCCAGTTTTGAAAATCATAATACATTCCCAGGAAAACCTGCATCGAATTCAGTCCCTCATATTCATTATTCCGGTTTACTTTCCTCAATACATCATTGCTTAGAGTAAACAAAGGTTTGGTCCGTCCTTCCTGATCCTGAACAAGAATTTCACCAAATTCATTGGCCATTTTCTTATCAATCTCCAGCTTATTATTCGAATTACTCAGGGCTGTTGCGGAATAAACCAGCAAAACAAGAAGAATCCCTGCGCCTTTTTTCATTGGTGACCACCAGTAACCGGCATGAACCTTTCTAAAGACCGACTTTCTATTGAACAGGGAAAGTATAACAAACAGGAAAAGAAGCGCATACCCGGAATAGGTGACCCCCGTACCTACCGGATCATGGTTCACGGAAAGCACGCTACCTTTTTCATCTTTATCGTAAGAAGACTGGTAAAAACGATAACCCCTGTGTTTTAAAATATTGTTCATATAAATTATAAATGTCTTGTTGGTACTTTTTTCCCGGTCAATGACCTTAACTCTGCTTTTATAGGAGGAGGGCGTTTGAGAGCCTGGATACCTGTTCAGGATAAATTCCTCCAATTTAACCTGAAAAGGAATCTTTACCTGTTTGGGTTTATAATCCAGTTTGATTTTGTGACCTTCATGTTTGAAAGTGGCAGGCTCTGCTGCATTTTTGCCTGATTTTACATACAGATCTTTCTGCCGATCGCCATACCTCAATCCGAACTGAAGCACATCCCGGATTTCTGTATTCTTTGACGGATGGCTTCTTACAGGTTTCAGAACACCCGATGCAGACATTTTCTGAACCACAAATCTCCATCCGCTGATATCATAAATATACATGGGTTGAAGGACTACCTTTTGATTTTTTGGAAAAGATGACGATGCTCTTGTTCTCATACTTAACCTGGTAAACTTCCTGTCAGAAGAAATATAAAAGCTGTCTCTCCGAAACCCGATACGAATATCCAGGGAATCGGCTTCAGAATAACCAAGGCTGAGATCATCCAAATCTTTAGTATCACCTGGAGACAGAATAAAAGTTTTTGTTTCCTGCCTACCCTTACCGGCACTTAACCGGATAACCGGGTCGCCATTGGGATCTTCAACTATGGTCTGTATTGCATTGGGAATATAATCCTTAAAGGAGACCTTATAACGCGTATTATCTATCTCCATTTCCTTCTCATATCGATCCGAGGATAGCTTGGTAACAATAAATTTGTCAGCATCGGAATAAAGCATGTCTCCATTCTCGTCCTTAACAGTCAAATGGAGGAAATTGTTATCCGTCTCTACATAGTTTTTTGCCCGGCCCTCTCTCAGGTGCAGCATGCCATCAAAACCAAAATATCGGGTTATACCTGCTCCAATGATAATAAGGATAAATGCACTATGGAATATAAGGATGGTCAGTTTTCCGGGACGATAAAGCCTAAAACGGAAGATCTGGCCCAAAAAATTTATAGCTAATAATACAAAGATCAATTCGAACCATTTGGCATTATATACCAGTTGTCTGGCTGCAGCAGCACCGTAATCATTCTCAATGAATGTGGCTATGGCCATGGACATAGCAAAAATGATGAATAATGCACCCATAAACCAGGAGGAAAACAAAAAATTATTTCGTCGTATCATAATGAATCACTCACTGTTTAAACTTTACATAATACAAAACCGGGAAATTTCAACTTGTTTAAAGGATAGTTATTTCGTTCAACTACCCTTTAAAGGGGTTAAATTTATAACATTTTACTTTAACACTATGGCGTTTTTGAGGCTTTTATTTTACCAGCTTATCCCGTTTGTAAACCCGCACATAATCGAAAAACACGGTATCAGGCAAACTGGCATTGCTGATGTCTCCTGCCCATTGGCCCACTTCGGAGCTCAGGATGATGTATTCACTCCTGTGGGAAACGGCCGTATCGGTCTCCCAGGTTTCCACCCCGTCAATATAAAATGTACAGCAAACAATTAAAGTATAAGGGAGATTCTGAAAAATTATTATTTTTAAATTTAATGATTAATTGAAATACCTGGTATATGCCGATCTCAGCCGGGCCGATATGCCCACCTGTATTGGCTATGCCACCAGCAAAGCTCCGTTCGGTCCTTACACCTATGGTGGGGTGATCGTGGACAACGACCATTGCAATCCCAACAACTGGAACAACCATGGCTCCATTGCCAAATTCAACGGCCAGTGGTATGTATTCTACCACAGATCAACCCATGGTTGCAACAAAATGCGTAAAGCCTGTGTGGAGCCCATCACTTTTAATCCCGACGGATTCATCCCTGAGGTGGAAATGACCTCTCAGGGAGCCGGCGGACCGCTGGAAGCCACATCCGAGATCTAGGCGGAGTGGGCTTGTATACTACAGGGAGACATGAGAATAGAGGCTTTTGCTGAGCACAACGAAGCGCTTACCCACATCCGCGACGGGGATAAAACAGTGTTCAAGTATATTGACTTCAAAAACAATCCGGAAAGCATTTCTTTACACATTTCTTCGGGAAAAAACGGAGGGACTATCGTCGTTTCTTCCGATAAACCCTGCACAAACAACTGGCGGAAATCCATATCGAAGGGAGCAGCGAAGGAAAAAATGGAAGACCGTAACAAAGGAAATCAAAGATATATCCGGGATTCATGCCGTTTGGCTTCAGTTTTACGGAAACGGGGACGATTTGTTCTCAATTGACCGACTGAGGTTCAACAGATAAAAGATAATGTTTGGCGGGTCGGGCAGGCGATGAGCATTGATTCATTGTTGCTGTCCCGCCTGTCTGCCGGCAGGGTAATCCCGGCGGGAAGTTTGACTATCGCCAAAAACGATACTTAAATGTTATGTAAATTTTGGAATTTATTCACTAAAAATGTCATCCTTCTTTAACTTTAATTTCGGTTTGTTTAATTTGTTGATGGTCTCATTGATCTTAGCGCGGGTATCTGACTGCAAATAGGTAGGTATTAATGTTTCTAGACTTATCCCAAACAAGCGGTGGATGATAACAAGGTCTTTCATTGAAAATGGAGATACACCATTCATTAGTTCGGAAATATATGATTTAGGATGATCTAACAATTTTCCCAAATCTTGCTGGTTCATATCATATTCTTTTAACTTTTTCTTTATTGCTTCTTTTCGTTTTTTTATAAATTTTCTTTCTGCTTCAACCGTCCTTTCTGCTTTTTCACTTTCTTCCACCTGCTCTTCTGATACTTTTTCAGGATCAGACCATACCCGATCCTCATAATCACTCATTAGCCTCCCTAACTTTTTTCTCAAGGGTTTTAATTCAGGATGGTCCTTAATCATTAAACGCAGTTTTCTGTCAAGGAAAAAAGCCTTTTCAAAATCGTATTCATTCTCCAATTTCTCTAAATCCTGTATGTCTCGTATATCTTTTAATTCTTTCATAATTTTCAATTTAAATCCATTCATTATCAATAAGCCATTTCCTTATAACCCGCCGGTTATTTTTGAATGTATTTTCGTATTCGTCATGATTTCCTACCCACACAACAGTCATTTCTCCCTCTTCCTCAAATTCAATTAAGATCAAAGCCCTATGAATGTGTATGTCGAAAAAATAGAATTTGCCTTTATAAACATTATCTGCATCAGGCCTTTTTTCTAAAAGATCCCCGGGTTCTCCCAATCAGTAATTTCAAGGTCATCAATTAATTTATTAATAGCCTTGATTAATTTCTTGTTCCCACGATTCTTTCGCTGTAACCTGTAAAGTTTCTGTTTATTTACAAGTTTCAAATTACAATTGTATTACCCAGATTCCGCAAATGAAAAATTTGGAAAAATCGGGAAGCTAAGGAAAATGAGTACTTCCAAAGCTTGCCCGATTCTAAAATTTTCACCAATTTTGGTGAAACAAAACACAAACGAGAATGCAAATTACATATTCTAATGAAAAAATCAATGGCTTTGGCGGCATTAATCTGACCGATCATATCCTCAGTAATGGAGGGATATATGAATTTATTGACAGAGAGCTGGGTAGCCGCCATTCCAAGGCTAGGTATTCCTATAGTGATATCGTGCGTTCCTATTTAAACCTGATTTTTTCAGGGGGAGATTGTGCTGAAGACATTAACGACCATAACCGCCCGATATTAGAGCAATTAAAGGGATTCAATCCTCCCTCAGCAGATACGCTCTTGCGGATGCAGAAAGAACTGTCCACTGAAAAACAGCTTTATACCGGGCATAAGGGTATCGACCATGAGTTTAACAGCAACATTGCCTTAAACCGTCTGATGGTGAGACTTTTAATAAACTTAAGGCAAGTTATATCGAGCGATAGTAATACACTTGATTATGACAATCAGTTTACTGCCAATGATAAATATGATTCGAGGCGCAGCTATAAAAAAGCCGATGGCTATATGCCGGGTATCGCATCCATTGGTAATTACCCGGTTTATATTGAAAACCGCAATGGCAATAGCAATGTGAAATACCGGCAGGCAGAAACTCTTGAGCGGATGTTCAACCTGCTTAAAGAATTTGACATCCGGATAAAACGTTTTCGTGCCGATTGCGGGTCTTTTACCCGGGAGGTTGTCTCGCTCGTGGAGAAAGAGGCCGAGTACTTTTATATACGGGCAATGCGCTGCAGCGAACTGTTCTCCCGGATAAAAATATTATCAACTGGCAAGAGGTGGAGATTGGCTATAAGACCTATCAGGTTGCCTCTATTGAATATGCTCCTTTTGGTGGAGAAAAGAGCTATCGTTATGTGATCAGCCGGGAAAAGACAAGCGACGGGCAGTATGACCTGTTTAGCGGGGATCATTTTGTTTATCGCGCCATTATGACCAATGACTGGGAAAAAACAGACGAAGAAATCATCAGGTTTTATAACGCCCGGGGTGAGAGTGAGCGATTGTTTGATGAGATGAACAATGATTTTTGCTGGAAGAAGATGCCTTTCTCCTTTTTACAGGAAAACACGGTATTTATGATTATTATGGCCATATGCCGTAATTTATACCACTTTTTAATCAATTTTATCAGCAAGAAGGTGGATTTTGTTAAACCTTATTATCGACTGAAAAAATTTATCTATCGTTTTATAGTTGTGCCGGTAAAATGGGTACGCAGGGGGCGACAAGACATATTAAAGCTATTCTCATCGCGAGGCTATCATTTGGTATTGGAATAAAAAGCAGCACCTACCAGCCTAAAATCGGGAGAGGTGTGTGTTAGTGATAAATTTATTGTCCTGAATTTCAATTATTTAAATTTAATGTTGTAAACTGTTATGTTTAACTCGATGTTAATCGATAAAAAACTGCGCAATTGAGATGCTATTGATAGGAATTTATGTGATGAAACGGCTAATTTTACATTAAAATTGGATAAATTAAGTTTCTATTCAGGCATTGATTTTTCCAAATTTTTCATTTGCGGATTTTAGGTATATAGTTAAATAAAAATAAGTTTTCTTCCCCCGGTCCGACAGCTGCCGGACTCGGCTAGAACCTTTAGCGCTTTCAGCGTTTTTCTGCACAGCAAAAAATAATACAATGATTTTTTTATCTTTTAGATTATAAGTATTTTTATGATTTGATCAGGTAAATACAATTTTAATGGAAGATTATATATGAAAATCACGAAGGCCCTATTTGTTAGTGTCCTGGTTTTTGCATTCCTTTTGTCATCATCCCATGCCCAGGAATTTGATCCCAACTACGATGAATCCAAAGTGCCCGGTTATGAACTGCCCGACCCGTTAATTTTCCCGGATGGAGATGAAGTAGATTCACCTTCTGAATGGGAGAAGAGAAGAAAACAAATCTTGCGGCTGTTTGAAAATCATGTATATGGGAAAATGCCGGAAAAACCGGAAAACCTGTCTTTCGAAGAGCGCAGGGATATTCCCGGCGCGCTTGACGGACTGGCTACACTGAAAGAGATCCGTATCCATGTAAAACAAAACAATCAAAAACACCATTTCGACCTCCTGCTGTTCATTCCGAATAAAGCGAAAAAGCCTGTCCCTGTATTTTTGGGATTGAATTTTGACGGGAACCAGTCGGTCCATCCGAATAAAAACATCACCATTACCGACAGCTGGGTTTCCAATGATGATGAGTATAATATTCACAATCATCAGGCTAGAGAAGATACCCGGGGCAGCAGTCAAACCCGCTGGCCTGTGGAACGCATTCTTGACCGGGGCTACGCTTTAGCTACCATCTATTATGGTGAAATCGACCCGGATTTCAACGATGAATACCAAAACGGCATTCATCCTTTGTTCGGCAAACAATACCTGGATACTGCCCGTGGAAACAACTGCGCCTCCATAGGAGCCTGGGCCTGGGGGCTGAGCAGAGGCGCGGATTATCTCGAACAAGATCCGGCCATTGATAATGAAAAAATGATTGTTCTTGGACACTCCCGTTTGGGAAAAACCGCATTGTGGGCAGGTGCAACCGATCTAAG
>JAIPAF010000030.1 GCA_021740225.1 Bacteroidales bacterium
CTTACCTTATTATGAAAGCCAATAAGGAAGGTACCGACTGGCAGGATGTGGTTACCCGTAATGCCACTTATGAGGAATATAGTGTGGATATGACCGGCGGAGGCGAAACCACCAGCTATGCTTTTCAGGTGGGCTATCTTAGTGAAGAAGGTATAATGAAGCATACCGGCTACGATCGGTATAACCTGCGTTCCAATGTTACCGCTGAACCGCTGGATTGGCTGGAAGTGGGTGAAAAGATCGGCGTAACCTATAGCAAAGATTATGGTTTTCAGGATGATAACCAGGAAGCCTCTGCTGTTTCGTGGACTTACCGTATGCAGCCCATTGTTCCTGTTTATGACATTAAAGGAAATTTTGCAGGATCCAGAGCTGAAGGAATGGGTAATGCCGAGAATCCCATGTTTAATCTTTATACTAACAGGCATGACTGGAACAAGTCTATCAATGCCAGTGGCAATACCTTTGCAGAAGCCACCATTTTTGAAGGGCTGTCCTTTAGGACTCTTTTTGGTTTCGGCTATGATGCCGGGCAAGGCAGAAACCTGGGTTATGTTGAGAAGGCTCACGCGGAGAGGGGTCAATACAAAGGCCTTAGTGAAAGCGACTGGTTTAACCTGCAGTGGAATTGGTCCAATACACTGGAATATTCCAATACTTTTGCCGATTTACACGATCTCACGGTAATGGCTGGTACCGAAGCGGTAGACAATACTTCCCGCTGGCGGGGTGGATCAAGGGATGAGTTTTTCTCCGGAAATCCCCTTTACATGCAGCTTGATGCAGGCGTTCAAAATCAGACCAACTACGGCAATGTGAGTGAATGGAGCTTGTTTTCCATGTTTGCCCGTGTAAACTATACTTTGGCCGATAAGTACCTGTTGGAAGGGGTGATCCGGCGTGACGGTTCCTCTCGTTTTGGTGAGGACGAGCGTTACGGGACTTTCCCGGCATTCTCGGCAGGCTGGAGAGTATCCAACGAAAGCTTCATGGCCTGGTCCGAGAACTGGCTGGATTTTCTGAAACTGCGTGCAGGTTATGGAGAAACCGGTAACGACCGGATTGGTAATTACAACAGCTTCACCACTTTTGCCTCCAGTTTGGGAGCAGGTACGTGGAACGGTGGTGGTTCTTATTATCCCATCGGAGGAGTCAATACCGGCGGCGGTGCTGCAGGTTTCAAAAGGGATGCCTTCGGCAACCCCACCGTACGTTGGGAAGCTACCAAAACAACCAATTTCGGACTTGATGCCACCATATTTGACAACCTGGATATAACCGTTGACGTGTGGCAGCGCAGAACAGAGGATATGCTCTATCCCAAGCGAATACCGGATGTATTGGGTCAGGCTGCCGCACCTTCAATCAACGTGGGTGAGATGAAAAATAACGGTATTGATGTTGAACTGGGTTATCAAGGCAGTGCCTTGAATCAGGAACTCGAATACAATGTTTCTCTTAATGTATCTCATTATAAAAATGAAATCGTGCAACTTTCCGGTATAGAGGAAGAGTTCATGGAAGGAGATTATTTCCGTGAGATGCTCTACACGAGAGCCGAAAAAGGCACCCAGTTTCCTGAATTTTATGGATATAAAGTGGAAGGCATCTTCCAAACCCAGTCGGAAGCCGATGCCCATCCCCCGGCATTTGGAGAAGACGGAACCTATAACGAACCAGGTCATTTCAAATACAAGGATGTCAATGGCGATGGGGTCATCAACGCTGACGACCGCACCTATATAGGAGATCCGCATCCCGATTTTACGGCAGGATTCAATCTTACCATGAATTATAAGGGATTTCATTTAAGAGCCAATCTTTATTCCAGCTATGGTAATGAAATGGTCAATTACGTGAGAAGGTGGATTGATTTCAACCAATTCCTGGGTAACCGCAGTGAAAGAAGACTGTATGAATCGTGGGGCAGTCCTTACCTGGACGACAACGAAAATGCTACCATGCCGAAAGCAGAATTCACTGACAACGGCAGCCAGGTACCCTCTTCCTATTTTGTTGAGGATGCCTCCTTCCTGCGTATGGAGAACTTACGGCTAAGTTACGATCTGGGCAACCTGCTGGAAGGTGCAAACTTTAGAAACATCAGGATTTACGGTCAGGCAACCAACCTCTTTACCATAACCGACTATTCCGGTTTGGATCCCGAGGTAAATACAGGTGGAGTCAATCGTGGTGTAGATCGCGGGGCATGGCCAACGCCCAGGCAATTCATGTTTGGGGTGAACTTTGGCTTTTAATCCATCCCTATGAGGTTTTATGAACAATACAAAAATTTTAACTATGAAGCGAATAATCAATATTATATTAATCACAACATTAGCAGGATTGTTTGTAGTCCTGTATTCCTGTAAGGAAGAGTTTCTTGATAAACAACCTACAGGAACGGCCGCCGGCGAAGTCATGGAAACCCCTGAAGGTGTGGAAGGCCTTTTGATAGGGGCTTACGACGTGCTTACCGGCGATAACATATTCGGCCCGGCCCTGGGTACCGACTGGACCTATGGAAGCGGAGCTTCGGACGATTGTTATAAAGGGACTTCTTTGGGTGACCAAACGCCCTTTAATGATGTGGAGCGGTATGAAGTACGTCCGGATAATGTTTACATGAGCCAAAGATGGCGCGACTGTTACAACGGGGTTTCCCGCACCAACGATGTACTGAATTTCCTGCGGAATACCCAGGAAGGAGAAAATCCGGTTTCTGAAAGCAGAGCCAAGGAAATTGAAGCGGAGGCCAAGTTTCTCAGGGCCTGGTTTCATTTCAAGGCCACCAGGATTTGGGAGAACATTCCCTATGTCAAGACGAAAGAAGAATTGGACGGAATGGCTCCCGAGGAGGTGCCCAACGATTCCCCGGGCTGGGATGACATTGAAGCCGACCTTCAGTTCGCCATTGATAATTTACCTACTTCCTCTCCTCAGGGAGATGTAGGACGCGCTGATGAGTATGCTGCCAAGGCTGTGAAAGCTTATGTCCATCTTTACCAAAATGAATTGGACAAAGCTAAGCCATTGCTTGATGATATCATCAACAGCGGTGAATTTTCTCTGGTAAACGATTATACCGCCAACTATCACTCTGAAACGGAGAACAATGATGAGTCCATATTTGAAATACAGATATCCGGAAGTGCCGATGATTATCAATGGTGGGGTGTCAATGCCAACACCCTTGACCTGACAGGTGCTGTTTTCCATCAGGCCGGTCCTGCCGGTGTAGGCTGGGGTTTCTATCAGCCTTCCCAGAATCTTTTCGAGGCTTATCAGACTACTTCCGAAGGATTACCTGTACTGGATAAGGAAAACCGCGACGACCTGGCCAATGACAATGGTGTGGCAAGTGATGAGCATTTCGAACCCACCGATCATCCGCTCGATCCGCGTGTAGACTGGACCATTGCCCGCCGTGGAATTGATTTTCAGGGCTGGGGCATCCACCAGGGCATGTCATGGATTCGTTCTCAGCCCAATGGTGGACCCTACATGACCAAGAAATTCATGCACAGGCCAGGTGAGGAAACTGCCGGCGGCGGTTTCAAAAATGTCAGGAATTTCAGGGCTTACCGTTACAGCCACGTACTGCTGTGGAGGGCCGAGATTGCCGTTGAAGACGGGGAGCTTGATTATGCCCGGGAGCTTGTGAACCAGATACGGAATCGTGCAGCGAACGAAGAGTACTGGGTGAAAGGCTATCACGAAGTGTATGAACTTGGTGAGCAACCCGCTGAAGGAGAGATCGACTGGGATCAACCGGCCGCGAATTATGTCATCGAGCCTTACCCGGATGATTCCCCTGTATTTAATGATCAGGCAAGAGCAAGAAAAGCCGTAAGGCTTGAACAGCGTCTTGAATTCGCTACCGAAGGCATGCGTTACTTTGATCTGAGACGCTGGGGTATTGCCGAAGATGTCCTGAATGATTATATTGCGGAAGATGCGCAATTTAGGACCAATTCCTTTATGCAGGGTGCAAGCTATGATGCGGAAAAAGATGACTACTGGCCTCTGCCACAGGCACAGCTTGATATTCAGGCTTCCCTGGAGCAGGATCCGGCATACAAATAAGATTAAGATGTAATAAGGATTCGATATGAAATTAAAAGGGGCTGCATCAGTGCAGCCTCTTTTTTTTGGTTTGAAGATGGCCACGGATTTGAAATGGACTGATGAATGCCACGAATCCCGCTTTCAGACGGGACAAGTGCACGGATGGATGTTGTTTGATTATATCTTTTAATAAGATTGAACAATTGAGGCTTATAAACCATTAAGGAACGAAGCCCCGGAGTGTAAGTTAAGAGACTCTATGCAACTCTGAAAGAGCCCCCCGGAGCTATTTTTGCTGCCGGCCTTTCCGCAGGCACCCCGTCTGACCGGTTATCAGATCCATGCAATGAAAGCAGAATGGAATTACAAAACTCGCCGATCTACCCCCTTTGTGATCATGCATGCCGGTCGGACGGGTATATTAACGTGGAATTTAACCAATATTCCCTGAATTGCCTTGCCTCTTGCCCCGATAAGGGGCAAATAGCGATAGAATAGACATATCCCGCCGATATTGGGCGCCTCGTCAGAATGCGCAACAGATCTTTCATTTGGTGAATGTATTTCATATCACAGGAAGATAATGTGATATTTACCGGTTCATCAATTGCGCTCCAACCAAGGCCGCTGCCCTGTTCATTGGTGGCAGTTGGAGCGCTTTAATGGTTTGTGCTATTCTACCCCGGGTGCTACCCGGGGCTACTATCTTTAACCCCTTCGGGGTAGGGTTGGGCAGAAGAGCAACATTCCTATGATCTATGTCTAATGTGTTCCTATATGGTTCAAAAAATTTTGTTTTCGTTCTCCAATTTTTATTGGTTGCCATCTTGTTCTCCTGAAACATTTTACCAGGGCTCGCTGGCAGCAAGCAATACCCCAGCACAGACTGATCACCTCCTTTTTCAAGGGAGGTGAGGGAGGGTACGCCAATACAGAAACCGCAATCCCTCTGTGTAATCTTTTTAGAAGGGCAGCATTCCTCAGATTAACCGCTAATGTTTCCTATGTGCCTTATGTGGTTCAAAAAATATTACGCCGTCGCTGCGCGACTCCTGTTGGTGGTTAAGGCACTCAGTCTACCATAATTTCGTCGCTACGCGACTTATGCACTGCAGATACCCCGAATGACCGTGAAACCGGTCCGGCTTTTTACTACTGCTCCAGCCGTTAATGAAACCCTGGCCAGGTTACAACCCAATGCCAATCAATGACCATTTAATGACTACAAATGACCATCAAACGAAACTTTATTAACTGGAAAATTCAGGTCATGTCAGGGCGTGGCTCTACAAATTTTTCAACAATCAAACTCTTTGTCAAACTCTTCGTCAAACTCCCGTCAAACGTTTTTCACCACGTCCAGCTCGATCTCGAAAAGCAGTTCCTCCCAGCAAACCTTATTTTCGCTGCAAATGAAGCTGATCTTGTCATCCAGGCCGGCTGTTTTGAGGTAATCATAAAAGGCCCGGCTGTATTGTTTGTCTTTGCAGTAAGCATAGGCCCGAACAGCATCCTCGAAGGCGAAATCCCTGGACTTTAATATTTCATGGACTGCCTGAAAGGTTACCTCCATTTGCTTCCACAGTGCCTTTGCATGGAGAATATCACCTTCCGGTCCAATGCTGGCTGTTCCGGATACCGTGATGTAGGAATGTTCTCCATCCGAATACCGAATGGCCCTGCTAAATGAACTGCCATAGTCTTCGGCCGAGCATTGTAAAGGGGAACGCAACCTTTCAATGCTGAACTTTTCGTTTTTGGGTTTGATGGCGGTGAGTTCAAGAGCTACCTTTGACCCTGCAGGATTGCTCCCTTCAATGCCGGTGCTGGAGGGGACCAGTTTGTTGAAAATGTCGTGCTTTTTGAAAAATCCGGTTCTCACCCGGTTGAAATCCCCGTACCAGTCCAGGATATCATCCAGGTAAAACCACGTACGGATCGTATTGTCGAAACTCAACCCCACCTGGTTCAGGAGGTTTTCTGTAGTGTTCAATATATTTTCGGCCTGTTGGGAAGGAGATAAACCCGGGTCGGAATACAGCCCTCCCAGATAACAGAATGTTGCGTCTTCTGTCTGGAATGCTGAACCCACCGGTTTGCGGTGGTGGTAGAGCCGTTTTATCTCTATCCCGGAAACAGCCAAAATGTAAACTCCATTGATAAAAGCATCCCCGCAATTGTCTCCCTCGATCCAGCTAACCGGGAAATCAATTTTCGAAAGTTGATTTTCAAGTTGACTGATGGTCTTATTTTTTTCTGTAAGTGCACCAAAAAAGGTTGCCCGTATGACGCGGGCATGATATTGATGCAGATGATGTGCTATTTTTTTTGTAAATGTTTTTGGTGTTTCATAGGCTTCAGGGATAATCTGGATGTGTATTTCCCTGTATTTTTTCTTTGAAATTTCCCGTACTAACTGATTTTTCATATAATTATCCGAACTTCAGAGGTGTCATTTAAAATGAAAATAGAACCAAAAGGTTTTTCCAAACTGTGTTCTCATGTATTCTTCACCCAATGAGGGATCTTTCCGCACATTACTATAAGACGATACATATTTTCCGAAATGTTGCCGTCTTTCCCGGCTTATTTTAAGTCCACCGAGCTCCGGAAGTTCCCCTGTGCTGTTGGAATAAGCCAAAGCTGCTTCTTCCACATGTCTGGGAATTTCGGTATAGCCCAGCTCTTTCATCTGTTTGATTTGCTTGACTGTCGCTTCAATATTTTTGTTCAGCATCAACCAGGCAACCTTATATTCAAATGCTTTTCGGTTGGTTTGGTTGGCGTTTAATAGCAGGGGAATATTGTTTTGAGGATTGTTTAACTGTATAAAAAAGTCTTCGTTGGGGAGGAGTTTGATTTTTTCTCCCAATTCAGGATGGGATTGAACCCGTTTGGGATGATAAAGGAGCGATTCGTATTTTTTGGCCCAACTGCGATAGTTGAAGGACTTTTCCAGCATGTTGATTTGTTTTTCAGCCATACGGTAATTCCCGTTGATAAGGTTGGTTTTTACAAGCAGTTTAAGATTTTGAGGCCGGTAACCATTAACCACCATGTCTTCGTAAGCCCAGCGATGGGCTTCATTGATGAGACCTGTTGCATAGTAGAAATAAGCTCCCCTGCTCAGATGTTTATTGCCCCAGGGTAGTATCAGGGATTTTGCCCCGAAATCCTGTCTTCCGAAGAAAAGCCGGTCACATAACTGGTCGGTTTCCGACAGGGCAATGTTGTAAAAGTACTGTCCGATCAGATTTCTCGATGGAGCGGTTTCGTGAAGCTCAATGGCTTCGTTCCATTGTTTTTCGAATACATATTTTTGAAGTTGGAGAACCCTGTTGGTTTGTGGATTATATAGTTTGGAAAGAATAAGAATGGTAATTGCAAAAGCAATCAGAACCGAAACCAGCGACACGGCCCTGGCATACTTTTTCTTCAGTCTGAGCAGAAGAGACGTTTTGCCCAGCAGGGGATACAAAACCAGGTAACCGGTCAGCAAATAGAAAATTATACTGTGCCTGGGGTCTGCCACCAAAGGCAAAGGGTATTGAAAGAGTTGATCCAGGGGTTGAAAGAATAACAATGCCTTGAAAACAAGGAGCGTTATCCCGCCGATACCCATTAAAACAGCCGGATACACATACCGTACCTTTCCTTTCTCATACAGCAGGCTGTAGAGTATAAACATCACAAGGAAAATCCATATATAGGCCCCCACCAGGTAATAGACGAATGGAAATAGCGCCAGTGCAATATAACGGCTTTGTTTTTTATTCTGAACGGTGGTAATTAGAAAATATAGCAAAACCAATATATAACCCAGGTTATACTCCATTGAATGATAGTAGTGGGTTTGCATGAGAAGCAGAAGAATGGAGGGTATCATTAAGAACAATAAGGTGTAAGATTGGTCCGAAAACAAACGTCTGTTGGTTTTGAAGAGAATGGTTCCCGGTAATATCAATATCACGGATAGTATAAGTGCTCCGTTGGCGGGGTTAATGTAAAAACGGGTTAAAAATTCACCCGCAAGCTCAAGCAGGCCTCCGGGCTTTATAAAGTATTCCTCGAGGTATTCCCGGGAAAAGATTAACAAGGATTGCTTTTCCTGGAAAAAAAGTACGTAATCGCCAAACCAGAAGAAATATCCGAAAGTAATGATAAAAAAGAGGGCAAACAGATAATAAATGTCCGTATTTCCGGGATTTTTTGCTTTCCGAATCATATATGGTTTTGTTTTTGTTTCATTGGAAGTGGTAAGTTTGACTGCTATCATTCATGAATTCCCCATTCTGTTTCAGCAGATCCTTCTTTTTTACCTTCAAACCATTGTTGGGTGGAATCCACAGAATTTCCGGCTTTGGCACTCAATGATTGTTTATCTGCTGCCCTGGCAAAGTCTCTGGGTCCAAAATTTATTTTACCCTTAACAAATTCAGGGATATTGAAGGTTTTTAACATATTGTGATAACGGGTGGGATCTTCCTGGGGCAACACAAAAGGTTTTCCGATCTCGCCTGAAGATCCGAACCAGGCAAAATATGGCCGGGCAGACCGGCCGTCCCTTCTTTTGCTGCTAAACACCAACCACCTGCCATTGGACGACCAGGTGTGATAACTTTCCGTTTCGTCGCTGTTAAGTTTCATCCTTTTATAGTTTCCGGATTGCAGATTAAGCAGATATAAGTCTGCTTCTTTATGCCAAATGGGGAATGTGCCATAGTCGTGAAGGGTAAATACCAGGTATTGACCATCCGGGGAAATTCTGGGAAAAGAAACGCTTTTATTCCTTTTGCCAGCATCGAAAACAATTTCGGTTTCGCCAAATGTTCTGGTTTCAGGATCAAAAGGCTTCCTGGCCAGGTCGTAATGAATGTCTTTTACATTTTGTACACTGTAATTTTCTTCCACCTGCCTGGTCCGGCAAAAGTATAGGTATTGCCCATCCGGAGACCAGGAGGGGAAGGTTTGCATATGGTCTGTGGTATCTTGTTCCCGGATATATAACATTTCGTTTTCTTCCCGGTCATAAAGCACCAGGGCGGAGACCTGGTCGTACACCTCAATGCTTTTTTGGGGATGGGCGTAAAAACTTTGTTTTACCTTGTTGGAAGAGAAAGCCACGTATCTTCCCCCGGGATGCCACGAAGGATAGGTAGCGCCCCCGGGCATATTTTCAGTTTTTAATGCTGTTCTGGTGATCTTGCCATCTTCCATGAAATAGGTCCCCCCTTTGGAACCTCGAATGTGAACCAGAAATTCATCCGGATTGTTTTGGTTGAAAGCATGGCAATTGGCACAATTCTTTTCAAGGATTTGATTTTCTATCAACGATTCTTCCCGGAAATCCTCCAATGATCTTTGCATGATCTTCATCTTCGACCAACTGTAGTAACCGGGATAAAGGAGGCGGTAGCTCAGGTAGGGATCGATCGGTTCTTTAGCTACATGCATGTATATAGGCTGGAATTGTTTCAGTGTGTCTTTATCTTCTTCTGAAGCAGCCACCTGAATCTTTATTTTATCGCCCTTGCTGTCTCCCAGCATTTCTTTCCAGGCACCTAGGGGTAAACGGACGATGCCATCGGAAGAGGTTACGGAGAATTGGGCATCGTTTGAAGAAGAGGTAACCGTGATCCTGAAGAAATTTCCCTCCTCCTGAATGAGGAAATTCATCGGGGCAATATTCGGAGGTATCGTTACACCGGAATAATCCGGGTCAATGGCCGGCTTACGATCCAGCTTTTGGGTGTTTTCAAAATTATCCGTTGTACAGCCACTGATATGAATTACAATAATGGCTACAAGGATTTGTATGGGTTTTATCTTGGGTTTCATTGTTAATGATTTTTGGATCAGGGTGTTTTGCCAAAGCATTTGCAAAATTAAAATTTTCTTTTCATTTTGGTTAAATTTCGTAATTTTAAAATCCATAACTAAGCATAATCCTTCTTATATCTATATTCCAGGGTCTCTGAAATTTGCAGGTTTATCCGGGAGGCAGAGGGGAGTGTATATAAATAAGGTGATTAGGTGAATTTACTAAATGAACAATTTTGAGAGGAAAAATATTGAGAAATTGAAACAGGGGGATCTTAAAACCCTGGAGTATATTTTTCATTTGTATTCCTTGCCTTTGACCAGATATGCTTATCGCTTTGTTGAGGATGAAGGACGGGCCAGGGACATGGTGCAGGAGGTTTTTTATAAGCTGTGGAGAGACCGGGAAAATTTATCTGTTGATATTTCTTTGGAAGCCTTCCTTTACACCTGTGTTAAAAACGAATGTTTGAATTACCTCAAACACGAAAAAATAAAGAGTAGATATGCCTGGCTTCAGAAAAGGATACGCGATAAGGAGGTTCAATATTACCAGGAGACTCCTGAGGAGGATATCCGAATGGAAGAGCTTCGGAGAAAGATCCATGAAGCCATTGAATCATTGCCCGAAAAAAGCCGGCAAATATTCAAAATGAGCCGTTTCGAGGAGAAGAAGAATAAAGAAATTGCAAGAGAAATGGATGTTAGTCTGAAAGCTGTAGAAAAGCACATTACCAAGGCGTTAAAACATCTTAGAGAAAATCTGAAATAGAAATTTTGAAGCATGAGCTATGTTCATGTAATTTTTTATAATTTGTTCCTTCAAATAAGGGATCCTTATTTGGTTTTCTGTTGATAAAAACACTACAAAACAATTTTTGATATGGCTCAACCAACACAACGTCTAACTTCGCTCGATTTTTTCCGTGGTTTCACCATGCTTTTACTGGTTAATGCCGGTTTCTTGCATTATTTTGCAGGTTCTGAGTTTGATGGCACGTTTGTACAGGACATATTCAAACAGTTCTCCCATCCCGAATGGGAAGGGCTTCGTTTCTGGGATTTGGTACAACCCTTTTTTATGTTCATTGTGGGTGTGGCCATACCGTTTTCCGTGAGCAAGCGGCTGGCGAAAGGGCAAACCTGGGGCAAACTCAAAAGTCATGCGGCTCAGCGTTCCGTGATATTGATTTTGCTTGGGGTTGCTTTATATACCACCGGGCAGGACCACTTTACACTTTACTTCCAGAATGTGCTGGCCCAGATCGGGGTTACCTACATCATTGCATTTGTGTTGATGCATAAGAGGCCTTCCTGGCAAATTCTTATATCCGTCGGACTTGTGGTTTTGACGGAAGTGCTGTACCGTACGTTTCCCCTGGAAGGGTTCAACCAGCCCTTTGTTAAGGATCAGAACTTTGGCACCTTTTTCGATCAATTGATTTCCGAGGGTTCACGGGGTGGCTGGGTTTCCTTTAATGCCATTCCCACGGCAGCCCATACCATTTGGGGGGTGTTATGTGGAAAGTTGCTTCTTTCCGGTCAATCAGATACCCGGAAGCTTAAAACCCTTGTTTTGGCAGGTCTGATCACTCTGGCTGTCGGATATTCCCTGACCACTGTGTCACCTGTCATCAAACGGATAGCTACCGGTTCCTTTGTATTCATAAGTGGAGGATATACCATTCTGGCCCTGGCCTTAACTTATTGGATCATCGATATGAAAGGCTATAAAAACTGGGCTATGTTTGGGGTGATTGTGGGGATGAACCCATTGTTCATATACCTGTTCAACCATTTTGGTTTTAGTGATGTAGTGCATCAGATTGTTGAGCCATGGTTCGGATTAATTTTGGGATGGACCGATACAACAGTGGTGGAGGCGTTATCCCGTGCCACGGTGTGGTTTTTCAATTGGTACCTGTGTTATCTGTTGTATAAACAGAAGATATTTATTAAGATTTGAAAGGATGGAACACGGATGACGCGGATGTTACGGATTCTCACGGATGATGTTGTTGATCTTGATTATCAGTGGAATCATTTTATCGAATTTTTCCTGTGGAATAGAGGTTTTTCTCTTGCTTATATCAAAAGATAATTTGTCATGCCTTCAGACATCAATATACTCCCCTTCACATTACCCGGCAATGTATCCGTTAAGCGGCCTTTGATAGTTGCCGGACCATGCAGTGCGGAGACGGAAAAGCAGGTTCTTGATACGGCAGGCGCCCTGAAAAGTATGGGGGTTGATGTTTTTCGGGCAGGAGTGTGGAAACCCCGTACCCGTCCGGGTGATTTTGAAGGGAGAGGGTTAGAAGCATTGGCCTGGTTGAAAAGGGTTAAAGAGGAAACCGGTATGTTGATTACCACCGAGGTGGCCACGGAATCCCATGTTCGGGAAGCCATACGTAACGAGGTAGATATCCTTTGGATCGGCACCCGGACCACAGCCAGTCCGTTTGCCGTAGAAACAATAGCCAATGCACTGGAAGGCGTAGATATACCGGTAATGGTCAAGAATCCGATCCATCCCGAACTGTCCATGTGGCGGGGTGCCATTGAACGATTCGTAAAGCATGGGGTAACCAACATCGCAGCCGTTCACCGGGGCTTCTCCATATACTCGAAAAATCGTTTTCGTTATCCGCCTCAATGGGAAATACCCCTGGAGTTGAAGAAGCAGCTTCCCGGTATTACGATTATCCATGATCCCAGTCATATCTCCGGAAACCGAAAGTTGATCTACAGACTGATCAAAAAAGCCAGCCGGTTGCATTTTGACGGGATAATGATAGAGGTGCATCCCAAGCCGGATGTTGCATGGACGGACCCCCGGCAGCAAATTACTCCCGAAGCCTTTAATGAACTAATAAACAAAAAGCCTTTCAGGAGTTTTTGCTGATATTGTTAATAAGATTGTTTTAAAATACTAAATTTTCACTATATTGGAAAACAAATAATATCCATAAAGATTGATTTTTCATTGTTAACTTTATTCTTATGCAATCCAAAAAAAACATGAACCGCAGAGAATTCATCAGAACAACAGCTTCCGCAGCTGCTTTTTCTATTGTTCCCGGCCACGTGCTTGGAGGAATGAATTATGTTGCTCCGAGCGACAAGTTAAACCTGGCCTATATTGGGTGTGGAACCCAGGGGCTCAGAGAAATGTCAGAACTCATTACCAATGAGGACATTCAAATTGTATCGGTATGCGATCCGAATAAGTTTACCACCAATTATGTAGATTGGTCACGGTATGGATTGCGGAATACCATTCGCAAGGCAATGGGGGATTCCACCTGGGGAGAGAATTTAGACGGAATCCCCGGAGGCCGTGATGTGGGAAAGGAATTGGTGGACAAGCATTATGCCGGCCAGTCATCCTCCGGAAAATTTAAAGGTTGTACTTCTTATGCAGATTTCCGGGAATTATTGGAAAAAGAAAAAGATATTGATGCGGTGAAAGTCATGACCCCGGACCATCTGCATGCCGCCATCTCCATTGCAGCCATGAAAAAAAAGAAACATGTAGTTATGCACAAACCCATTGCCAACCGGATGCATGAAGCGAAGGTTACCCTGGATACGGTAAAGAAAACCGGGGTCAATTCGCATTTCCTGGCATGGAGCAAACGCAGCGGTGTAGAAACGGCCTTTCAATGGGTTAAGAAAGGCGCTATAGGTAAACTTCGGGAAATTCACAACTGGTCGAACCGTCCGGTATGGCCACAGTGGACCTCCAAACCCACCGAAGCGCAAAAGGTGCCCGATGGATTCGATTGGGATTTGTGGCTCGGACCGGTACCGCACCGGCCTTACCATCCGAATTATACCCATGCCGTTTTCAGAGGATGGTATGATTTTGGTGCAGGGAG
The DNA here is from genome assembly GCA_021740225.1 of Bacteroidales bacterium. Classification (GTDB taxonomy): domain Bacteria; phylum Bacteroidota; class Bacteroidia; order Bacteroidales; family UBA12077; genus JAGXLC01. The sequence continues at coordinate 13,770 of JAIPAF010000030.1, forward strand.
TATTGCTGATATGGGGCATTACAGTCTATGGCCCCTATTTATGACCTTTGGAATCGATACGCCACCTGAAAGCGCTGAGGCTTATGGTACCACTACCAGCATTATCGAAAATCACGTGAGTAAAAGAGAGCAGAATGATGTGGCCTTTCCTTATTCCTGCATCATCCGTTTTAACTTTCCGGAACAAAAGGAATTGCCGCCTTTTAAATTGTTTTGGTATGATGGGGGAATGAAACCACATACCCCCGATGAACTGGATCAGGAAGATAAGGAATTGCCCTCGGAAGGGATGATGTTTGTGGGAGATAAGGGAAAAATTCTGGGGAGTTTCCGTTGCGACAGTCCCCGGATCATTCCGGAGAAGAAAATGGTTGAGTTTACCGGTTCTTCCGAACCTCCCGAGGATAAAGTGGTACGCAATGACCGGGTATGGATCGATGCTTTTAAAAAAGGAGAGCAATCTCCGGGCCATTTCTTAAAGACAGGTCCAGTAACCGAGACCATACTGCTAGGTGGCGTTGCCTTAAGGGCAGGGAAAAAGATTAAGTATGATACTCAACAGATGAGGATTACGAATAATAAGGAGGCCAACAAATATTTGTATCGGGAGTACCGTAAAGGATGGGAAATATAGATGAGATTTAAAGCCAATTAAATAAAGAATTGCCACTAATGCACGAATGAAAGAGTAATTCATTCGTGCATTAGTGGCTCGAAATATTTATATTAAAAATGGTAGATCTTATCCATAAACAAGAAAGCTACAAGATCATCGGGATTTGCATGGATGTCCATAATCAATTGGGGCCCGGCTTTCTTGAGATTGTTTACAAAGATGCCCTGGAATATGAGTTCCAGAATTTGAAGATTCCCTATGAACGGGAAAAGAGATATGTAGTGAATTACAAAAATAAGATTTTACCCCATAAATTTCAGGCAGATTTTGTAGTATTTGACCGAATCATTCTCGAGGTAAAAGCAGTTTCTGGCATAACCGAAAAATTTGTTGCATTGGCAGTTAATTATTTGAAAGTGTCAGGTCTGAAGCTGTCGTTAATTGTTAATTTTGGAGAATTGAAGTTGAATTATAAACGGGTCGTGTTATAAAATACGGTAGCTACGAATGCACGAATAAATATTTGTTTTTCATTCGTGCATCCGTGGCCATCAATATTAATTTAAAAATTGTGCATATGAAACGACGTGAATTTATTAACAAATCACTGGCACTAGGTGCCATGGGCTTTATAGCCCCTTCCATGATGGCCGCTTCAAAGGGTCAGGTTAATCCTGTTAACCGGAAAGACGATATTTCCATCGCCCAGTGGGCTTTGGTGAATGAAATAAGAAAAGGCAAATGGAAAACCTTGGATTTTCCCAAAATAGCCCGTGAAGATTTTGACATCAACGGGATTGAGTTTGTCAACACGCTTTTTGATGTGCCTCATGTACGCTATCTCAATCAATTAAAGCAGAATGCCGAAGATCATGGGGTTGAAATGGTATTGATCATGGTGGATGCAGAGGGGGATCCCTGTTCAGCGGATAAAAAGATGCGCAAACAATTTGCCATTAATCACCGCAAGTGGATTGACATTGCCCATTATCTGGGTTGCCATTCCATTCGAACCAATTG
>JAIPAF010000031.1 GCA_021740225.1 Bacteroidales bacterium
TAACCCCCGAATCCTCCAACGGTATATTCTACATCATGGCCGAGCTGCATCAGTTCGCGGATAACTTGGTAATCATATCCCGATTCCAGGTAAAGGGTACCCCCATCCTTCATCTTGCTGCCGGTAGGTTGGGAGGAGCCTCCATGGCGTATTCGTGGCGCATCGCCCGCTTCCTGAAGGTTCATTCCGAAGTCCACCATATTCATAACGATCTGTGCATGACCCTGGGGCTGCATGGATCCGCCCATAACACCGAAACTCATAAAGGGTTTTCCGTCTTTTGTAATGAAAGCCGGTATGATGGTGTGGAAAGGCCGTTTCCCGGGTTCATAAACGTTATTGTGCCCTTCTTCCAGAGTAAAGAGTTCCCCGCGGTCCTGAAGAACAAATCCCAGCTTGCCGGGAGTCATTCCGGATCCCATTCCCCTGTAGTTACTCTGGATCAATGAAACCATATTGCCCTGGTCATCAGCTACGGTAAGGTAAATGGTATTGCCTTTTTCCAGCTTTCCTGCGGGATAGCTTCTAGAAGCCCGATCGGGATCGATCATTTTTCTGCGTTTGTCGGCGTAATTCTTGGAGATCAATTTGTCCAGAGGAATCTCTGCAAAATCAGGATCGGCATAAAATTTGGCCCGGTCTTCAAAAGCCAGCTTTTTGGCTTCAGTAAACGTGTGAACGTGCTGTTTGCTACCAAATCCCATGGATTGTATATCGAATCCTTCCAATATGTTCAGAATTTGTAAAGCGGCGATTCCCTGGCCATTCGGCGGTAATTCCCATATTGTATGGCCCTTGTAGGTAGTGGATACGGGATCTACCCATTCGGAATGATGGGCAGCCAGATCCTCATACCTTAGATAGCCTCCTTCATCTTTGTTCCCCTTCATATACTTGTGGGCATGTTCCTTCATATAGGCATCTATCTTTCTGGCGATCTCGCCTTTGTAGAATACATCCCGGCCTCCTTCGGCAATTTTTTCCAGTGTGTTTGCCAGATAGGGATTCCTAAAGATTTCTCCTTTATCCGGTGCTTCCCCGTTGGGCATAAAGATTTCCTCAAAACCGGGGAATTTCTGAAGGTAATTCGCATTGATCTCCCAGTAGTAAGCGATAAGCTCACTCACGGGAAATCCTTCGCGGGCATAGTTAATGGCCGGTTGAAGCACCTGTTGCATGTCCATGGAGCCGAATTTTTCATGCAGCTCGAACCATCCGTCCACACAACCCGGAACGGAAACCGGTAAGGGACCGTGCGCAGGTATGCTCTCATAGCCGTGCTTTTTGAAATATTCAAGCTTTAACGATTTCGGCGAGCGTCCGCTGGCATTTAAACCATGGAGTTCTTCTGTTTCCGAATCCCAGACGATGGCAAATAGATCACCCCCAATACCGTTGCCGGTGGGTTCCATGAGTCCCAGAGTGGCATTGGCAGCAATGGCGGCATCTATTGCATTGCCACCATTTTTAAGGATATCAATGGCCACCTGGCTTGCCAGAGGCTGACTGGTGCATGCCATCCCATGACGGGCAATAACCTCGGAACGGGTGGCAAAATTTTTTCCTGTAATGCGATCTTGACCAAATGTAAGATTCATGGCTAACAAAATTGTAAGGAATGAAAGAAATAGCGTTTTCATAATGAATTGAATTTATGAAGGTTTAAAGGTTGATTCGTTTTTGTTGAATAAAGTTTAAAAATATGGGATAAAATGACATTTTGCAAACAATTGGCTTTTAAATAAGATTGTTTGGCTGATTGCCACAATCCAGAAGATATTAAAACATAAGCTCTGGATAAAATTTGTTTTATGTTTTGGCTGTTGGTCCATTCTGCAAATTCTGCAGAATATCCTTTGCTGACCGGCTTAACATTAAAGTATCGGAGTTTACTGCCAGAAGACCAAATCCCTGGTGTTTATATGCTTTAACGAATTCCGGTGCAGTGCCGAAGATACCCAGGGGCATATTTGACTCCGATGCCATCTTTCTGATGCTTTCAATGGAATCTACTACCTCCGCATCTTTCAGTTGTCCGGTTTTATTCATGCTGGCTGAAAGATCGTACGGGCCGACAAACACGCAATCAATGCCTGTAACCTGAAGGATAGACGGCAGGTCATATATTGCTTCAATATGCTCACATTGTATGATCAATGCTGTATCTTCGTTTGCCCGCTCCATATATTCATTGAACCTCATTCCATAGCCATGGGCTCTTGATATTCCTACGCTACGGCCGCCCACCGGTGCATATTTTGCAAAATGAGCAGCATATTCAGCTTCTTTTTGTGTTTTGACCTGCGGAATGATGATACCGTCAGCGCCGGTATCAAGACATCGATTGATCCAGGCTTCATCGTTGGCAGGGCATCTGATTACACAATATGATTGTGGCGAGGCGGCCTGCACCATTAATTGTGCCGTCTGGAGGCTAATGGAGGAATGCTCCAGGTCGATGAACAACCAGTCGAATCCACTTTTTGCTAAGATTTCAGCTATTTCTGGTGATGGGATGGTTAAAAGGGTTCCGGTTAGGTATTTTCCATCCATCAGGTCTCTCCTTAATGAATTTTTCATAATGTTAAGCATATCTGGTTAGTCAATACCTGACCAATTGAATGGATAAAGGTAATATTAACCACTGAGGAACCCAAAAAAATAAAAAAAATCCCGGCTATAACCGATAGGATAATGCCGGGATTCTTTATTTAACTTTGCCACTGATTATTCTATCAGGTCTACGCTACGCTTAACAAATCTGTCAAGGGATTCGCCTTTCAGCATGTTGTTTGCCAGCAGTGCCAGATCAATAAGCTGCTTGACCAGTTTGTTCTCTTTGGCAAATTCTTTTAGTTTGCTTTCTTTCTGATTTTGATGTTCGCTGATCTGTTTATCCAGATCCTGCAGGTTGTCCTTGTCTGCCTGGGGCATTTCTTCATCTTTCTTACCTTCATTGGCTTTGTTGATTCGGTCTTTCTCATCCTGCAGGGGTTTGATCTCGTTATTGATCTTTTTCATTTCATCCCCAAGTTTTTCCTCTTTTTCCTGCCGGATTTTTTCGATCAGCCTGTGGTTGGTGTTCACTACAAGGTTATAGCTATCGGGCATTTGTCCGTAGAACTGCATCGGACCTCCACCCAGCTCTGCCATATCTTTCATACGGCGCATGAATTCAGACTGTGTAATGGTCAGGGGTTCTTCTTTTCCATCCAGTGGTTCAAAGGTTACGTTAAAATTACCAATGTTGGGAAGCTGGCTTTTGAAGATGGAGGCCAGTTCATTCTGTTCCTCTTGTGAAAGCTCGGTTTCTTTTTTATCTTCTTTCTGAATGAGCTTATCGATCACATCAGCGTCTACTCTGGCAAAATGGCTGTTCTCAAATTTCTGTTCAAGGAAGTTGATAAAATGGGTGTCCAATTGACCTTCCATTTCCAGCACATCATATCCCTTTTGTTTGGCATTTTCAATGAAGGAATATTGTTTTTCAACATCCGTGGAATAAAGATACACCAGCGTATTGTTCTTGTCTGTCTGATTTTCTTTTATATATTCTTTATATTCATCTAAGCTGAAATATTTTCCATCTGTATTTTTGAACAGCGAAAAGTTTTGTGCCCTTTCATAAAATTTATCATTGGTGAGCATGCCATATTCTATAAAAAGCTTCAGATCGTCCCATTTGTTCTCGAAATCCTGCCGGTCATTCTTGAAGATTTCTTCCAGCCGGTCGGCAACTTTCTTGGTAATATGGTTGGAAATTTTCTTTACATTCGGATCGCCCTGAAGATAAGTTCTGGAAACATTCAGAGGAATATCCGGGGAATCGATTACTCCATGCAGAAGTGTCAGGAACTCAGGCACGATATTTTCTACTGAATCGGTCACGAAAACCTGGTTGGCATAGAGTTGAATCTTGTTTTTCTGGACTTCGATGTTGTTCCTGATTTTTGGGAAATAGAGAATGCCTTCCAGATTGAATGGATAATCTACATTCAGGTGAATATAGAATAAAGGATCCTCGGCCATTGGATATAATTTCCTGTAAAACTCTTTGTAATCCTCATCCTTGAGTTCTGTTGGCTTTTCTTTCCATAAAGGTTTGGTATCATTGATGATATTGTCCTCATCGGTTTCTATTTCTTTTCCATCCTTGTCATAGTCTTTCTTTTTTCCAAAAGCAATGGGGACGGGGAGAAATTTGCAATACTTGTTCAATACTTCATTGACCCTGTTTTCGTCCAGATATTCTTCGGCATCTTTATCCAGATGCACCACCACGTCTGTTCCCCTGTCATCTTTTTCAGTTTCCTCCATCTGATATTCAGGACTGCCGTCGCAGACCCAGTGCATTGCTTTCGCCCCTTCCTGGTATGATTGGGTGTAAATTTCAACTTTGTCAGCAACCATAAAGGCCGAATAAAAGCCCAAACCAAATTTACCGATGATGGCAGCAGGATCCTGGTATTTGTTGACAAATTCTTCAGCACTGGAGAAGGCCACATCATTGATGTATTTTTTTAGTTCCTCCTCGGTCATACCAATGCCACGATCGGAGACGGTGATGGTTTTGTTTTTTTTATCCACTTTTACGTGTATGGTCAGATCGCCGAGATCCTTTTCGTAATCGCCAACGGATGCAATTTTCTTCATTTTCTGAGTAGCATCCACTGCATTGGACATCAGTTCCCTAAGAAATATTTCATTATCTGAATAAAGAAATTTTTTTATAATCGGAAAAATGTTTTCTGTTGTTACTCCAATTTTTCCACTTTCCATAATTTCCTGAAATTTAAAAGGTTTCACATTATTGTTTCCAGGCTATAATGGAACAAATGATATGCCACCGATAGAGGGGTGACAAATAGTCAGTTTAACCGCAAATTAAGCTGGGGTGGTAAAAAAACTGAAATTTACATGTCCGTATCTTCGCTGCTCAATGAGTTGTTGGCTTTCAGGAATAACCGTTTTCCCGGAATGTTCTAGAATAAAATAACCGTGTTTTTTTAACAGGTTATATTCATTGATCCGTTGGGGAAGCGTTTCGATGCCTTCCAAATGATAGGGCGGATCAGCAAATATAAGGTCATATTGTTCGTTGGTGGATGCTATAAACTTAAATACGTCTTTTTTTATAACATTTAGATTTTCTATACCCAATTTTTCCACAATTTGGTTAATGAATTTGATGTTCCCCGGATTTTTTTCTATGGCAGTAACCTGCCTGCATCCACGGGATATCAATTCGAAACTGATGTTACCTGTTCCGGAAAAAAGGTCCAATGCGGTAAGGTTTTCAAAATTAAACCGGTTTTCCAGAACATTAAAGAGGTTTTCTTTTGCAAAGTCGGTAGTTGGCCTTGCATCCAGTTTTTTGGAAGGTTTTAAAATTCTCCCGCCATATTTTCCGCTGATTATACGCACAGGTTCAATCTGAATAAATTGGTGAAATGACTGGATTGGTCTTTTTTAAATGTATAACTATAGGTAAATTCAGGGGGAGGTTTATGAAAATGGACTTTCTTAAAATATTGATTGATCATTTGTTTCAGTTCTTTTTTGTTGTTAAGATTACCCGTAACATATAGTTCGTTTTCTGTTAATTCCAAATTCAATTGTTTGTAAGCATACAACAAATAATAGAGCACGTCCTCATAAGCTGACCAGTAGAAACTGTTATACAAATGCAGTTTGTAACCGTTAAACACAGCAATATCAATAAAGTCCTCATAAACGGATAAGATGCAAAAAGTATGATTGCCAGGGGAATTATTGATATAATAGTCAATTACGGGTAAACCCTGATGATAGAAATGGGTTTTGTTAAAGTTCCCTATTATCACGTTGCTAACCGGGTTCGGCAGGGAGAAAATGTTATAGGCTTCTATGGCCTGGATATAATTAAAATGGAGTTCTTCAAGTTCCTGGAGGTCGTAATGAAACTTGAAGTATTGGGCGAGGTCCTGTTGTTTAAAGTAGGATGAGGGTATGAGCACCGATTTTGGGCTTACTACAAGCATAGCCACCTTTTTGTAATCAACTTGTAAGCAAGGATCTGATTTGAAAACTTCCTGTATTTTTTCTCCTTTTTGATCATAAGTATTTTCCTCCACCAGGCTGATGTGTTTTAGAGCAATATATTTGCCTCTGACTAAATCCAGGATAGAAAAAGAAAATCCATTCAAACTGAATTGAATGGATAATCTATATGTGTGTGCTCTGTTGAGATCTATCGTTTCATCAACAAAAGAGAAATCTTTCATAAAAAGAATTCATTATTCCCAGTTTCCTGCATTGTTGTTTGGCTCTTCCAAATCCCCCACTTTAACTCCCGGAAATTTGTTTTGTTTTTTGGACATCCTTTCGTTGAGGTTGATCACCAACTGTTCGTTCTGATCATGCAATAGTACATCGTTGTGTACTTTCGCTTCAAACACATCGACATTTACATTACCCGACTCCACTGTTTTGGCACCCAGTTGGAATGTATCATTGGTATAGGGAACTTTCCATAACAGGTTGGCATTGAAATCGGGACCGAACAAAGAATCCTTGACTGAAATTCTAATGGTGTCCCTTTCAATAATCCCCTTTCTTAATGCTTCCTGTTCTGTCATTCCCTGTTCAAGCATTTTGTCAGGAATACGACCTATAGCCTTTACAACCCTCAATGAATCGTTATTTACAAAATCAATAAGGGTATCAAAGCTTCCTGTAAAAGTACCATATTCATCTTTATAAGCAAGCTGAGCGGTACGAATATTTTTAAGTTTTTGAATGGTAGCATCGTACCTCTGTTGTTTTACCTGCCTGAATTCAATGGGGGTTTGAATACTTTTATAGAGCCCATATCCCAAACCGATTATAACGATTGCTAAGATAATCTGTAATACTGTTTTCATTTTTTGTTGGCTTTATTTTTAATTTTGCTTGTTTGCAAATATAAAAAAACTCGTGAAAATTAAAATTCGTTTGAGTAAATAATTGTTAAGATGTTAAAAAAACATATTGTAGATCAACTGATAAAGAATTTGAAATATACTCCTACTGAAAGCCAAAAGACATTGTTTGATTCCCTGGCTGATTTCATAATCAACTGGGGGAGTAATGAAATTTTTTTGATAACAGGATACGCAGGGACTGGCAAAACTACTACCATCAAAACTTTAATTAACACCTTATATTCATTCAAGATAAACAGTATTTTGATGGCACCTACCGGAAGAGCTGCCAAGGTGCTTAGTTCCTATACCTCTAAACCGGCCTATACCATCCATAAGAAAATTTACAGGCAAAAATCCGCCAGAGACGGTTTCGGAGATTTTTTGCTTGACAAAAACCTCCATAAAAACACGTTTTTCATAGTTGACGAAGCCTCCATGATTTCCAACCAGTCATTTGATCTTTCAATCTTTGGTAGTGGCCGTCTGCTGGATGATTTAATTGAATATGTTTACCAGGGCCATGCCTGTAAGTTGATTCTGATTGGGGACACTGCCCAGCTACCTCCGGTGAAGATGGAATTGAGCCCGGCTCTTGATCCCGGACAGCTGGAAAGTTATGGTATGGACGTTAAGCGGGCCTTTTTATCTGATATCCTTCGGCAAAGTGAGGAATCGGGGATATTGTTTAATGCTACAATCTTGAGGCAAGTAATAGATCAGGAAGCTTCTGAGTATCCTGAGCTAAAGGTGAGTGGTTTTCATGATATCGAATGCACGGTAGGCTCGGAAATGGTTGAACTGATTTCTGACTGCTATGATCAATATGGGATTGAGGAGACGGTGATCGTAACCCGTTCCAATAAAAGAGCCAACAATTTTAACCAGGGGATCAGGAACCAGATACTTTGGAGAGAAGAAGAGCTGACGATTGGTGATTTTCTTATGGTGGTAAAGAACAATTATTTCTGGATAGACGAGGAAGAAAAACTGGATTTTATTGCCAACGGGGATATTGTGGAAGTGGTGGACATCAAAGGCCATCAGTCATTATATGGCTATCGTTTTGCCGATCTTACGCTTCGCTTTGTCGATTATGATGATCTTGAGATTGATACAAAAGTGTTGATGGATACCCTCTACACCAATCAGGCTTCCCTTTCGAAGGAAGAAAACAGAAGCCTGTTCAACAGCGTTTTAGAAGATTATCAGGATATAAAGACCAAAAAGGCAAGGTATCGGAAAGTTCGGGAAAATCCTTATTTCAATGCTTTACAGGTGAAGTTTGCCTACGCGGTTACATGCCATAAAGCTCAGGGGGGACAATGGAAAGTTGTTTTTGTAGATCATGGATATCTCACCGATGAAATGATCAATAAGGAGTTTTACCGTTGGCTCTACACAGCCTTTACCCGGGCAACGGAGAAATTATACCTGGTGAATTTTCATCCCTCGTTTTTCCCCGGTGAATAAAAATCAATCACCATATAATGACTAATGCGTATAAATGACCACCAGATGACAATTTCAAATAAGGTACTAACTCATTATCGGTTCTTTATTTCAATTTGGCATTGTAGTAATCTGCCTTAAACAATTGGCCGTTTGTCCCGGCAGGTATGATATTCCATTTGAATGGTCACATGGTGAATGTTGAATTCCTTTTTTAGAATGCTCTCCAGATCTTTCCGGATCTTATCGGCTTCTTCCATGGAATAGTTGTTGCATAAGTCGGCATGACATTCAAAGTGGGTCTGATCATCAGACAATCGCCACACGTGAATGTGATGAATGTTTTCAACTTTAGGGTGATGGGTTTCCAGGAACTTTTTGATCTCTTTGATGTCGAGATTTTCCGGACTGGCCTGCATCAATATTTCCACTGTTTCCTTCAATACCCCATATGTTGCACGGACGATGAATATGCCTATCAGGAAGGTCAGCAGGGGATCAACCCAGTAAACATCAAACAGGCTGATCAGTATGGATGCTCCAATAACCCCTACTGATGAGAGGGTATCGCCCAAAAGATGGAGATAGGCGGCTTTGATGTTCAGGTTCTTCAGGGAACCACTATGAAGAAGCACAACAGATATTAAATTCGCCAAAAGACCTATTATTGCAACAATCATCATCGTTTTCCCCTGCACAGGCTGTGGATCAATCAGACGCTGATAGGCTTCATAGAATAAATATATGGAAATCACAATGAGGATTATCCCATTCAGGAGGGCGGCGAGTATTTCGATTCGCTTGTATCCAAAGGTATTCTTGCTCGTGGATTTCTTTTTACCTACGATCATCGCCATATAAGATATGAAAATGGAGAATGTGTCGCTCAGATTATGCAGTGCATCTGACAAAAGGGCAAGGGAATTGGATAGGATACCCCCCACGATCTCTGCGATAGTGATGACAAAGTTCAACACAAGACTGATCAGTATGTTCCTTTTGCTTGGCTCTTTGGTGCGCGATATGTTGTGATCATCCATTGTCATTTTTCCCGGTTATCTGAAATTTTACGCTCTTTAACAACTCTTTTTTCAAAAAGTTTACCATAGATTCTGGAAAGGTTTGAAAACATGTCAAGATGACATTCATTATTCTTCCATATATTCACCGACAATCTGTTCTATTTTGATAAGAAAATAATTTTCATCTTTTTCAGGAAGCTTTAATTCTTTTATGGCATATTCGGCTTCTTCCTGGAGCCAGGGAATAAGCATGTGTTCATTGTTGTACCCGAGCGGATTGTCATCCCAAAGAATGTTAATTAGCCTGGTTTTAAGCTTTTCCAGTATGTTCCATGCGCGATCTATCTTAACTTCATGCATTTGTTAAGTATCGTGTTGAAAAAAAAGAACAATTTCGGGGTTCAAAGTTAAATTTTTTATAAACTTTGTCAACATCCAGCCGCATATGCGGGGATTCAACGAAAGCACATGCTGGTATTTTGTTGTTTTGACATTATTTTCTTCTGATTTATTCAGGAAACACCAATGGTATGTTTTTTGTCAAATTATTGAAGGATATACAATTTAAAATGTGTTACATCATACATTATGACCTTCAAAAAAATCATTGAAAATTATAAAAAGGCTTCTGGTTTTATAGCAAACAGGGAATTGGGATTTGCGTTTGATGTTTTATATAATATGGCAAAAGAAGCTGAATCCGATTATTTTAACATTCAACTGGATAAACATAAGGAAACCTATACCAATATACTGAATCATGCTTTCAATGGAGTTGATGATCCCAAAAGGGAAGAGATATATCAACGTTTATTGAGGTCTGTGCTTGAGGTTGGTGACCAGCTTAGGGAACATTTATTGGTTAGATCGGGAAGTTCATCCATATATAAAACCAAATGGAAGTTAGAGCAGGAGATCGTATCGAACAAAATTGACTATCAGGGTCTGATTGAAAAACTTACCGTTGATCAGAAGCTTGACGATCTACTCAGAGATGCCAATATCCGGCCGGAAGATCAGCAGGTATCGGAAGAGGAGAGAAGCGAGCTTCATAGTAAACTATTCAGGATTATATGGTTAACAGATAAATATGGAGAGGCTGAATATAATCTTTTGGAAACCATCAATGATTCTGAAAAACTTCCCTGGTATGAAAAGTCTCTATTTGTAAGCGCTTTAACTTTGAGTGTTTTGCGCTGTTTTGATAGCGGGAAGATTGAGTTGTTGTTCAGTTTTTATGAGAAAGGTGAGGAACAGGTATGGCATAGGGCGTTGGTAGGCCTGTTGTTTACTTTTTATAAATATGATGATCGAATTGATTTGTATCCCAGCCTGATGGATAAATTGGATGCTTACCGCGGTAATGAAGAATTGGAAAGAAATATTGAAGCCATTATCATTCAGACGCTGAAATCCAAAGAAACCGAGGAGATCACAAAAAAATGGGAAGAGGAGATTCTGCCTGAGATTTTGAAGATGCGACCCAATATTGAAAAGAAACTGGATTTGGAGAATATTGTTTCGGAGAAGTTCTTTGAGGATAAAAATCCCGACTGGGAAAAAGTATTTGAGGATTCCCCGGATCTTTTGGATAAAATCCAGGAATTTTCGAAGATGCAGATGGAAGGCTCAGACGTTTTCATGAGCGCATTCGGGCGGTTGAAGCATTTTTCCTTTTTTAAACGTATAAGTAACTGGTTCATACCATTCTATAAAGAAAACCCGGATATTGAGTCCGCACTCTCCGGCGATGAAAACCACGATCTGTATCCGTTGGTTGAAAAGCTGGAATCATCTCATTTCATGTGTAATTCGGATAAGTATTCATTCTGTCTGAACCTTCAGTATATCCCTAATGAGCAGAAGAATAACATGATGCAGCTATTTAATGAAGAAATGAAACAGATGGATGAGATCGGTCAGGATGAGGAGTTGCTCAATGATTTTGCCCGGAGTAAGAGCATTTATACTCAATACCTTCAGGACATTTATAGATTCTTTAAACTCCATCCGCTGAAAAAGGAAATTGAAGATATATTTGATTTCAAGCTGGATATATACAACACAAAGTTTTATAACCATATAGTAGAAAACAAGAAGATAAGAAGGAACGTTGCAGAGTTTTATTTCGAAAGAGGCCGTTTTGATCAGGCTGTGGAAGTCTTCAAAAATCTTGAAGAAAGGACGCAAAATGAGGTGGAAGTAATTGAGAAGATAGCTTACAGTTACCAGCGAATGGGAGATTATCAGCAAGCTTTGGATTATTATCTTAAAGCGGAGCTTTACGACTCCAACAAAACATGGGTAACCAAAAAAATAGCCTTGTGTTATCGATATCTGGATAATCCTGAAAAAGCCCTGGAATATTACCAGCAGGCAGAAAACTATGAGCCTGATAATCTTTACGTTCAGGCATTCATCGGGCATAGTCTTTTCCAGCTTAAAAGATATGAAGAAGCTTTGAAATACTACTTTAAGGTGGAATATTTGGCTCCTGAGAATACGAAGATCCGGAGACCCATTGCGTGGTGTTCATTTGTTCTGGGTAAATATGAAACGGCTGAAAACTATCTTCATAAACTGTTAGAGCAGGAAAGCAACTATTTTGATTATATCACTCTGGGTCATGTATATTGGTGTATGGATAATATTGAGAAGGCTCAGGAGTCATATAAAAATGCTGCCATACATGAAGATAGCAGTTTTGAGCAGTTTGCCGAGGCCTTCCTGGACGACCGCAAATACTTAGAACACCGTGGAATTAACTCTTTGGAGGTGAACTTAATGCTTGACAGGGTGAAATTCTCAGTGCAGGAAAGCAGCTAGAGATTTTTCTTTATTGAAAAAGCGGGGTATTCTTTGAATCTTATAAGCGGTTTTTATTATTTCATGATCTTTTTTTCATTTAGGGCTTCCTGATATTTTCTGGCCTTCTGAATATGCTGGTAATGGGTTTTGGAAAAATTGTGATAGCCGGAAAAGTCAGGTTTGGCACTAAAGTAGAGGTAATCATGGTTTTCGTAATTGAGTACCGCTTCAATAGCAGCAATAGAAGGAAAGGAAATGGGGCCAGGGGGTAGCCCCGCATACTTATATGTATTGTAAGGAGAATCGTGTTCCAGATACTTATCGAGTATTCTGTTTACAGAAAAATCTCCGATAGCAAATTTGATCGTAGGATCAGCCTGCAACCTCATGCCTTTTTCGAGCCTGTTTATATATACCCCTGCAATCGTCGGCATTTCCTCTTTTTTATTTGTTTCTTCTTCTGTAATGGAAGCCAATGTACTGACTTCTATAGGACTCAGACCGATTTTTTCCGCTTTGTTTTTTCTTTCTTCATTCCAGAAACGCTTATATTCCCTGTGCATCCTTTCTATAAATTTAGGTGCAGGGGTATTCCAGTAAAATTCATAGGTGTTTGGGATGAATAGGGCGGGGACAGTTTGAGGAGTAACATCATATTGCTGAAGATATTCACCGTCATTAAGCAATCGGATGATATCGGATGAGTCGGCTTCTATCTGTTTAGAAACAACCCCTGCAAGTGCTCTTTTTCTGCGAATGTTGTTGAAGGTTAATTCAACAGGATCCTGCTGTCCCGATCGAAGCAAATTGATCAGTGCATTGTTGCTCATTCCATTTTTAATCTGGTATCTTCCGGGATGGATATGGTTTTGATAATTCTTTTTTTCGGCCAGCCATTTGAAATCACTCATGTCTTGAATTACATTGCTGGTATCCAGTATACGTAAAACATCTTTTTCTGTAGAGCCCGTGGGTATGTAAATATGAGCAGTTTCTTTCTCTTTTAGGTGTATATTGGGACCGTATATTTTGCTATACAACCCGTATGCCATTACTGCTCCCACAATCAATATAACAGATCCGATGATTGTTATGTATTGTCTGCGTAACTTTCTTTTCTTTCTTTTTGACATATCCAAATATTTTGTTCAGGTCGGCAAAATTAATTGTTCTATTTTAAATTCATCCATATCATGAAAAAATGTAGGAAAATATTCGTTGATTTAAACATCTTTTTGGTTGATTTACTAAAATTGGCTATCTTAGTAATATTTATTATCAACGGACAGAACGATAATTTATGTCACAAACAGGGGATATATTGGTTGTGGATGATTCGGGGACGAATCTTTTTTTGCTTCAGCGACTTCTTGAAGATGAAGGGTATTCGGTGATCATTACCGAGGATCCCAGGGAAGGATGGCAATATGTGGATAAACATTCAAACATTGATCTCATCCTCCTGGATATTATGATGCCCAATCTTGATGGATTTGAATTCATGAAGCGACTTTCCGACAGAGGGAAACTTTTCGATATACCGGTAGTCATAGTAACTGCCAGGGATGATCGTCAGAGTCAGAAAAAAGCCATTGAGATGGGTGCAAAGGATTATATAACCAAACCGCTGAATATAGATAAAATAGTTGATATTATTCAACAACATCTCGGATAATGCTGTATAAAACAGATACTATTCCAGTTTGTCCAGATAAATCTTTACTCTCCTGAGCGCTTCTTTAAGTTCTTCATCAGATGCAGCATAAGATATTCGGATGTTGTTTGGAGCTCCGAAAGCATTTCCCGGAACTAAGGCAACATTGGCCTCTTCCAGCAGATAAAAACAAAGATCGCTGGCATTATTGATTTGCCTTTGACCCACTGATTTTCCAAAATAATGAGAGACATCGGGAAAAAAGTAAAAAGCGCCCTGGGGTGAATATTTTTTTATCCCTTTTATCTGTTCCAGCTCATCCATTACCAGATCTCTTCTTCTTTTGAAAGCATTAACCATTTCTTTTGTAAAATCTTTGTTAGAAGTTATGGCAGCCAGGGCGGCCCTTTGGGAAATGGACGAGGCAGCCGAGGTAACCTGACCCTGTAATTTGGCCACTGCCTTTGCAATTTCCAAAGGCGCAGCAATATACCCAATACGCCAGCCCGTCATGGAAAATCCTTTGGAAACCCCATTTATGATTATCACTTGATCCTTAATGTTACTGAACTGAGCGATAGTTTGATGTTCACCGAGGAAGTTGATGTATTCATATATTTCATCAGAAATGACAAGAATTTCCTGATCACTTGCTTCAATTACTGAAGCAATTTCTGCAAGTTCCTCTTTTGTATATATGGTTCCGGTAGGATTTGAAGGAGAACAGAGAATAAGCGCTTTGGTTTTATCGGTGATGGCATTTTTTAACTGTGAAGGGGTGATCTTGAAATCGTCTTCGATCCTGGTTTGAACCACCACATTTCTGCCTTCCGCCAGTTTAACCTGTTCCACATAGCTTACCCAATAAGGGGCAGGTACAATAACTTCATCCCCCTTGTTGATTATCGACAGCAGGGAATTGGCCAGTGAATGTTTGGCTCCGGCTGATATAACAATTTGTTCCCAGGAAAAATCCAGATGATTCTCCTTTTTTAATTTGTAAGCAATGGCTTGTCTTAAATCTTTATAACCCGGAACAGGCGGATAGGAAGTAAAATTATTATTGATGGCTTGAATGGCAGCTTCTTTGACATGATCCGGCGTGTGGAAATCGGGTTGGCCTACACTTAGGTTGATGATGTCCTTGCCTTGTGCCTTCAACTCCGCGCTTCTTTGCGACATGGCTATTGTTTGGGACTCAGAAAGCGACTGAATTCGTTTTGATATTGTGTTCATCCTACCTTTGCTTTTGGTTTTATGAAAATAAAATTTTGCCAAAAATATGATAAAATATTGATTAATTCGAATCAAAAGCCTATTCTTAACCACATCAAGAGTTAATTTGATAAGTTGTGAAAGTAATTCATCTTAAAAATTGCAATTTTGTGTTGGTTTCAATTATTTTTACGTAAAAATATATTATGTATGAATATGAATACGGAAAT
>JAIPAF010000032.1 GCA_021740225.1 Bacteroidales bacterium
GTAAGTAGTATCTCCTTGAAAAGTGCCATCCCACTCGCCGAGTAAAACGGAGAGGTTATTGGAAAAACGATTTGCTACTGCCACATCCGGGATGCCATCGCCGTTGTAATCGGCCGAATGGACTGACTGAGGATTATCTCCAACACCATAGGTGGTTTGGCTTTGAAAAGTCCCATCCCCCTTACCCGGTAATATGGAAAGGCTATCGGAACCAGTATTAGTCACCGCCACATCCGGGGTACCATCGCTGTTGAAATCGGCCGAAAGGACTGAATAAGGGTCATTTCCAACCCTGTAAGTAGTATCTCCTTGAAAAGTCCCATCCCCCTCGTTAAGTAAAACGGAAAGGTTATTGGAATAATTATTAGCCACCGCCATGTCCGGGGCACCGTCGCCGTTAAAATCGGCGGAATGGGCTGAATAAGGGCCATTTCCGACGCTGTAAGTAGTATCTCCTTGAAAAGTGCCATCCCACTCGCCGAGTAAAACGGAGAGGTTATTGGAAAAACGATTTGCTACTGCCACATCCGGGATGCCATCGCCGTTGTAATCGGCCGAATGGACTGACACAGGGCCGTCTCCCACACTATAGGTGGTTTGTTCTAGGAAAGTGCCATCCCCATTGCCTAGCAAAATAGAAAGGTTATCGGAATCATAATTAGTAACTCCCACATCCTGGGCACCATCGCCGTTGAAATCGGCCGAATGGATGGAATAAGGATTTTTTTTAACACTATAGGTGGTTTGTTCCTGAAAAGTGCCATCTCCATTGCCTAGCAAAATAGAGAGATTATCGGAATAACGATTAACAACCGCCACATCAGGGATACCATCGCTGTTGAAATCGGCCGTAAGGACTGAATGAGGACCATTTCCAACCCTATAGGTGGTTGGGCTTTGAAAAGTGCCGTCTCCATTGCTAAGTAAAATGGAAAGGCTATCGGCATTAGAAATTACTACTGCAACATCCGGTGCTCCATCGCCGTTGAAATCAGCTGAATGAACTGATTGAGGGCCATTGCTAACGGAATAGTCAGCCCTTCCGGTAAATATACCGGTTCCTCCCTGAACCTGAGCAGTGAAAGACCAGCCATAAGGGTTGGACAAAGAATCACCGGAAGCTGTCTGGATGCCTTCGGTGAGGGTGACGGAGATTTTTTCCCCTACATCAAAAGCTTTGTCGGGGGTAAAGACGGCTTTGTTATCAGTAGAGTTGTAGGTATAGCTTCCGCTTAGAGCACCGTTATAGTTGCCACGGACCACAAAGGTGTTTTCGCTTAGGGAGGCCGGGTCCACTCCGTCGTCGAATGTTACCGTGATGACGGTATCCTGGGTTACAGCCAGTGCATTTTGGCCTGGGGAGTGGGATACAACATTCAGGTTTTGGGCTGTTCCTGTAAACGCTATGCTAAGCAAAAGAAAGAGGGTGTAAAGTTTCTTCATGACCGCTGTTTTTTCCGGATTATTCAATGACAATCGTGCTTCCCCTGGTTTTGTGTATGGCTATATCCTTGTTGGTGCTGTCGCGCATGGAGCAGTTATCAGGCTTGAATGTTATCGCTGTATGACCCCTGGCTGTTGCGGAGAAGTTGAGAACGGCTATTTTTCCGGTGCCGCTTACTCCTTGCGGATCACCTCCCAGCCGGCTGGCATTGATCTCAATGGCTCCCTCCTGATTGGCCGTGTCTACGGGGGTGGTCAGAAACGAGGTGCCGTCGGCATTCTCTCCGAGAAAACCGGTGGGCTCGCTGATGTTTTCCAGTTGTAAAAGCGAGGGGTCGAACGTTAAAAGGAAAGAAAGGCCCATCAGGTCTTCCACCTCTTCTGCCTTGACCTGTACGGAGAAATGATTACCGGTGTTAATTTTCAGGAGTTGCTTTTCCAGCAAAACTGAGGGTCCTTCAACCGCATCCACCGAGAAGGAAACGGAGGTGGTGTCTTCCTGGCGGTCGCCCGATACAAATTGTTCCATGACCTTAAACCGGTAATCCCCCTCATCGAGATGAGCAAAGGTTACTGAGGTCTTTGATTGCCATTCCGACCAGCCCGAAGTATAATTTTCCAGTTGATATCTGAACTGACTTTCGTTGTTAACTCCTTCCCATTGAATAACAATGCTGTCTGTATTCAATACCTTTCCATCCTCCGGGCTCTCGGTGATGGTGGCATGAGGCGGTTCGTAAGCCGGGTTTTCGGGATCATAGGGATTACTGAGCTCGGGTTCGGAGGTGGTTTCCGTGCAGGAGCCCATGCTCAGAAGAAGGAAAATAGCCGGTATATATTTTAAAAAATGCATATGATTGGCATTGATTTTATTAAGTTGATTTAGTTGTTGAGTTAATTAAGTAATTGAGTTGATTAAGTTGTCATTTTAAGTTTCTGTTATCCTTAACGAATCTTGATTTGCACTCCGACAGCTACTCCGTTTCTTACAGGCTTCAGCCCTACCTTGACGTCTTTATTTTGCCGGGAAGCCGAAGAATTTTCCAGGGATACCTCTCCTCCACCAAATATAATGGCATCCAGCAGGTTGATCGCATATATGCTTCCTGCGGCGATCAGGGCATAATTCCTGATCTCCTCAGCCTGGTGGAGCTGGTCATATTGGTTCAGCATTTCTTCCCTGTACCGGTCTATGTTATCCAGATCCTCGGCATCTTGATAGTTGTTTTTGATCTTGTTGTAGTCCTCCCGCAGGGTATGGACCTGGTTCATATAATAAAGGCTCGCAGCGGCACTTCCAATACCGGCGCCCAGGTATATTCCTCCCCTTACGTTTTGTCTGATGGAATAAAGCTGTCCTGCTCCGGGTATGAAGGTTGACCAGAGTATGGCCGATCCTTTCGAACGGTGCTCAGGAACCAGCTCTACACTTGTTTCTGTGGTTTCGTCTTTTTTGATCTGTACCATCTGAGAATGCGGTTCGTGATATTGGGCGCTGGCTTTTAGCTGATAGGTACCGGTTTGTATATCGTTGAGTACTTTATTTCCCCGGAAGGAATAGACCTCCTCGCCATTGCGCAGTAGTCTGATTTGGGCATTCTCCGGTACAGTAGTCAGATAGAGTTTACCGGTGGTGGGCTTCAGGGTAAAGGTACGGTCAATTCTTTCGTCCTGTTCCACTTCAATTAACTCGGATACAGGATGATAATGTTGTTTTTCCACCCTTACCCGGTGTTTGCCGGCAGGAACTTCATTAACTGTTTTTTCCACCCGTTCATTGTCAATGTAAATGGAAGCTCCTTTCGGATTGGTTTTTATAGCAAGGGTGCCTGAGGATTTGTCAAGTTTATAGGAAAAGACGTTGGACTGGCCTTTTTTTATGAGGATGGTATCGTTGATGGTTTCGTAAAGGTATTTGGTGAGTTTTAAATGATATTCTCCCGGGAAGATGAACATTTGTCTGTTGGTGTTGCCTCGTTCGTTATCATCCATTATAATGGTGGCATTTTGGGGCTGGGTTTTGATCTCCACCTCAACCGGCTGAACTTCCTCCATGGTATAATCGAACTTCACATTGTCTTCCGATACATTGAGCGTATCCTCGATGGGATTGTATCCCTGTTTTTGAATCTTCAACACGTGCTTGCCGGGCGACATGTCTTTGATCACCTGTTGATCGCCGTAGTTTTCCCCGTCCACTATCAACGTGGCATCGGCAGGTTCCCGGTTCACCGTGATGGGAAAATTGCGGTCGCTGGTTACGGTGAGGATATATACGTTGTGCGATTCAATTCTGATATCATCCGGGATATAAAAATCCTTGGGCACGAAACCCTCTTTGGACAGGCGGAGGCGTTGCTCGCCGGGAGATACGTATACCCAGTATTCGCCTGTTTTTTTCTCTACATCACCGGTTATTCCCAGATTGGTTTCGAAAATCAATCCCTCCAGATCGGTCTTTACCTTGATGATGGCGCAGGGATCGTCATTCACATCCAGCCTTTCATATCTTCTTGCCGCCAGATCATTGGGTGCTTCTTCAAATGATTCGATGATAAACTTGTCTGCATGGGCTTGTATGACAGTAACTAAAACAATAATCAAACACAGGATTACTTTTTTCATTTCCCCGGGTTTATTCAATAATTTATTCTGAGTTATTCATCTTACCCCTTTTTATACTGGACTCTCAAATCCCAAATTCAAATATTCAATGACCAAAACATTATATATTTTAATCCTTTCATATAAGTCTGTTAAAAGTGAAAATCGGATAATCCTATGATAGACCCATCCTTATTCTTCTGAGGTTGCCAGCTTCGCACGTATATTTTGGGTTTTTCTATATTTGTCAGATCGAACATCAGAAAAAGATACCCTTTGTCTGCGTAATTGGTCGAATAGTAATTTTGGGCAATCTGAATTCCGTATATATCATCCTTTCCCCGTTTTTTTACCTCATTGTCTTCAAACTGGATGTTCACAAATTCGTTGCTTTTGAATACCGTTTTAAGTCTGTCGATGTATTCCTTTTTGTTTAACCGGATGAATTTGATATCGTGATTTCTAAGGTTTTTATACATGCCATCGATCCGTTCTGCTTCTTTCAGTACCTTACCCACTATGATCAGGGCATTTTCGGCAAAAATGGATTCGATGAAATTGAGTCTTTCCAGGGCATATGCTGTCTTATAGTTTTCCATGAATTGTATGATATGGTAACGATCCTGCTCCGGCCACTTGTCGTGCGACATGATATCGTTTATCGATTTATCGCTCAGGGCAAAAGCAATTGAATTTACTTTCCTGGAATCGTTGAAAGTGAACACCACATCCTCAATGAAATCCCGTTTGTTGTTTTTGAAAGAGAATTTCATTGGGATGCTCCTGGCGATATACTTGTCGTTGAGTTCTACGATTTTTAATTCGGGTGTTTTGTTCAATATTTCCGCATTGCCGTAATCAATGAGCTTTTCAAACATTTTATAGCCGTCTTGGGTAAAATGGGGTTTTACCTGGCTATAGGATTTTTTTTCAATGGACTCAATAATTTTCTGCAAAGTGGATTTGTAGGTAGGCGTGTCGGATTTAAAATTCAAGGCGCGGGTTTTGAGTTGATCGTCTTCTTTCTCAGGCTTTGAGGAGGAGGCCATTTGCCGGTCCATTGGAATTTTATATTCTGCTTTGGAAAAATAGGGTGCGTCGGTTTGTTTCAATACCTCCCTTAATTCCAGATCCAGGGAACTTTTATTTTCGTAAATGTACTCTGACCTCAGTCTTATCTGGCTGAGGGATTCACTGGCAGCCCCGTAAAGCTTGACATATCCCAGTCCGTTTTTTGCACTGGTAAGGCTGCTCCATGTGTTGCCTGTCCAATATTTATAGTCAAAATTCTGGACCGGCTCTCCCTTGTAAGTGATATTTAACAGGACGGTTTTTACTTTTTTATCTTCATTCTCTTTAACCTCCCGAATATTCACATTGAGATTGGAAAACACACTATTGATACGCGCGGGCAATGCGCTTAACAGAACCCTTTCCTCTTCCTGTGAAGGAAATTGGTAGCTTATGTTGTTATGATCGGGGTGGCTCTGGAGTAAAACCAAGGACCAGTAGTAATATTTCAACGCATCACCGATCCTGGCTTCTTCCTCCGCCTCGATTCCCGATTGGGTATAATCCAGAATTTTTTCTTTCCTGTTGGCAAATACCTTTTCCATATCTTCTTCTTTCATGTATCGAATCACCCTGGTATGTCCGGGCTTTTCTTCAACTACTTTGCTCCTTGTTTGCGTAAGTGTTGTATTGGAATACGTATTTACCACAGATTTGGCATATTCTTCAACCTGCTGATCCTTCTCAGTGACTATTTGTTTGAATTGGCTTTCCACCTGAACGGATATCTGACTGACAAGGTTATCAAGGGCATTCTTGTCGGCTTCCCGGAATGTTTTTCCTTCACCTATACCGTATATATAGTCGCCTGAATTCTTTATAACATCAAGTGTTTGTGAGTGTGTGATGTTTCCCAGTAAACCCAACAGCATAATAAGTAATATCCGCTTCATAATATTTTTTATTGATTGTTCTTATTGAATTTTTCCATCTCCTTTTCAAATGTTTCCTTGTACTTCTGATAATCGTAATCGACTTTCGTACTCTTATCATCTGAAAGTCTGTCTTCCATAGCCTTTTCCACGGCATTGCCCGCCATTTCAATAGCCACGTAAGTTTTATAGGTTCCGTTATCGGTTCTGGTATGTTTCTGGCAGATGGTTTTCACGTTATTCAACTGCTGGTTGACTACTTCCCTGTTCAGGGATTCGAATCGCTCTTCCACTTCTTCCGTGTTGTTAAACTCCCTGGAATTAACATAATTATCCGTGGTACCTTTGATAACCGTTTCTATTTTACCGGCCAGAGATGCTTTGGCATTGCTCATGGCTTTTTTTCTGGCTATCATCTGGTCGCGGCTCTCACCAATAGCATTGGCCCTGAAATATTTATCATCGGATTGATATTCTTCCCCGGAGCAATAAAAAGTGATTTGCTCTTCCTCTGTGGCCGTTGAAGTCTTTTTACTGCTGCTGCATCCTGAAAGAATGAATGCCGAAAGTATTGCCAGGAACAGCACATTTCGCAAACTAAAACTCGTACGCATAATTCATAATTTTTAAGGTTAATAATTTGATAAAAATAAATACTATGCAATCATTTTCGAAATCATTCTTGGCTTTTTGAGTGAGATGCAAATTTTGATAAGTCAACAACCCTATTTAGTGAGTGAATCCGCATACACAAACATACATAATAAGAATTCCATGGTGAGAGATCTGTAATGCTCAGATTTTGCAGCTATATTATGTTGAAGAAACAAATTTTGATAAACTTTTATGCCCATAGAAAATCAAGAGAAAAGCGTTTCCAGATCCCTGATCCTGCTTTGGGAAATTTTAAGTATAAACTGCTCTTTTCCTTTTTCCAGGTAACACTTGTTCGATTTTTTTTCAATTTTAACAAGATAACGGGTATTGACAATCACTGACCGGCTTATCCGAAAGAAAAAGCCGGCGGGTAATTTGGTCTCTATCTCACCCAAATGTATTGAAACGGTTTCTTTCTCTTTTTTTGAATGGTGTATGGTGGTATAGTTGCTATAAGCTTCAAGATAAACGATGCTCTCGAGAGCGATGAATATGATTCCATCCCTGGTGTTGAATTTTAGTTTTTTGGGTTGCCAAAAATTCAACAGGTTGTTGATGTGGTTGTTATCAGATTGTATTTTTTTGTTCCTGAACCGCTCTATCGCATTGCTGAGCTCATTGATTTCTACCGGTTTCATCAGAAAGTCAAAGGCGGCATACCGTATGGCTTTGATGGCATACTCCTCGTAAGAGGTAGTAACGATAACTTCCGGATTCACATTAAGGGATTTGATGGACGCCAGGAGCTGAAACGCGTCCATACGGGGCATGAGAATGTCCAAGAACAACAAGTCGGGTTTTTTATCTGCAATTGCTTTGACAGCCTGTTCCGGTTCTGTGATTTTTTCAAGGATCTCAATTTCGGGATAATGTTTCAGCAATGTTTCCAAAATCTCCAGCGCATGCTCCTCATCATCGATCAGCATGGTTTTTACCTTATGATTCTGCATACAGCACATTGTATTTATAATTCAGGGGAATGATGATCTTTACTCTTGTACCGCTCGGTACCCTCTCTGTATCATACAAATCCTCTATTTTCATTTGAATTCTCTCTTGGTTATATTTGTTATAAATACGGCAATATTCTTTTAAAGTTTTAAGTCCTTTTCCCGAAGAGTTGCTTCCGATTTCCCTGGCCCTTTCGCGGCCAATTCCGTTATCTTCAACTTCGATTCCCAGCCGGTTGTTGTCCCTGTATATTTCTATTTTGATAAAACCCTTGTCTGTTTTGTGTTTGATGCCATGTTTGAGGGCGTTTTCCACATAGTTGTGTATGATCATTTTGGGAACAGCGAAAGTCATATCTACTTCGTCCCCGATGTTGATCTTGTAGTCAAATTTGTTATCAAACCTTAGCTTCTGAATGTCCAGATAATGGCGTACGAAATCAATCTCCTCCCTAAGGGTACGTATGATCTCATCGGAGTGGTCAAGGGATAAACGGATCATTTTGGAGAATTTGCTCAGATAGTCGTAAGCTTTATAATTTTCTTTGTTAAGCACAACAGAGGCCATTGAATTCAGTGCGTTGAAAGTAAAATGCGGCTCCAGCTGGTTTTTTATGGTAAGCAGCTTCATCTCGGCCATCTTTTTTTCATATTCCGCTTTTCTCTGTTTGGCCAGCCTGTGCCTCTGGGCATAGTAATATATAAGCCATGCCGCACCAGCAGCGCCTGCTATGATGCAAAGGAGAATAAACCATGTCTTTTGCCAGAGGGCAGGCTGTATGTGTATTTTTACACTGGCAGGTTTTTCCGACCAAATATTGTTTGAGGTGTATGCTTTTACTTTAAAGGTGTATTTACCGGGTTCCAGATTGGTATAGGTGGCATAGCGGGCTCCGGTCAGCTCCGACCATCCTTCATCATTCCCCTCAAGTTTGTATTGGTACCGAATACCCTGGGGGTTGCAATGATCGATGCCTGTATAGCGAAATCTCAGGTTGTTGGTTGTGTGAGGCATCCTGAAGAGGGAGTCGCCTCCTCCGGTTCCGGACAGATCCACCCATTGCATCCGGTGGTTCAGTTTTTTGATTTTTTCTATATAGATATTTGGAGAATGTAATTTCTTTTCCCTTTTGTGCGGCATGAATTTGACTACCTTATCTGAAGTAGGGATCCATACATTGCCTTTTGAATCGGTGTACATTCCGTTCTGGATGCATTCGTTTCCCATGAATCCATTGGTGTGGTCGTAGGTTTGAATGTTTGTCTTATTTTTCCTGTAAAAATTCTGAAGATCGAGTGTGGCCACTTGATTGATCATTCCAAGCACCAGCTTTGATGAATCCACTCCGGTCAGGGAAACAACGTAGGAATAAATATTGTCACCGGCAATTTTTCTGAACGAGCGGTAATCGTATAAATACAGTCCTTCCCGGGTACCTAGCCAGATATTGTCCCAGTAATCCCTGTAAAGAGCAATAGCACCTTTTTCATAAACATGGTTGGAATCGGGTAGATGGTGAATTGTATGGTCCTTCAGCCATGAAAGACCATTGAATCCCCCCAGCCAATATTTGCCGGTGCTGTCTTTCACTATGTTTGTTATATAACCTGAGGATTTTCCGCCGGGATGAACCGGGTACCTCCTGGTGTTTCCATTGTTTTTCTTGATCACAAGTCCTTTTTCGGTTCCAAAATATTTTGCCATATTATCAGGGTCTTCATAGATATCCAACACCGCTTCATTTTTCTGAAAAACATCCATTTTTTGAAAGTCACCATCTGTGTATTTGAGGGCTCCATGAGTACAGGGGATGATCAGGTTGTTATTATGGTCACATATCCCTCCCATATAGAACCGGTCCTCGGAGTATACCTCTCTGTAACCTGTAATTCTTTGGAATTCTTCACCATTGTATTTTACAATGCCTTCATTGAGTGAGGTAAAGTAAAAGTTGCCGTTATGATCTTCTATTATCGAGTACACATAAGGAATCATCCCGGAATTTTCCGGCGTGAAGTTTATAAACTTTGTAGATAAGGATTTTGACAGTCCTGTTTCCGTACCAATCCACAGGTTCCTTTCTTCATCGATTATAATTCTATTTACAGCGGGAAATTCTTCATCAAGACATTCTAAACTTTTGCCGTCAAACTTCACGATTTCATATTTACCCTTTTTTATAAAAAAGCGCCCATGAGTGTCCCAATTATACTTTGCCCACCGGGAATTATCCGAAGGAGATTTCAGCAGAGGGATGCACTTGTGTTTTTCTATCCTGTAAATAGAATCTTTGTCTATTCCGTATATTGTTCCATCCGGGGATTGAGTGATACGCACCGATTTACGTTGGGAAGGTTTCCAGAAAAGGTGGAGTTGGTTTTCGTAAACGTAATACACTCCATCTCCTCCTGCAGAAAAATAGATACGATCCTTTTGAGAATCATATAAAAAGTTCAATATCCTCAGACTATCGGGAATAACCCCTTGCTTTTTCAAAAAGGTATATTTTCCGTTTTTGAATTTGACCAGATCCTTTCTTTGAAATTTGTTCCATAGAAAGTTGTGGTTATCCACCTCAATCCGTTGATTCCATTTAAATGTAATGTTTGTATCGGGTTTGAAATAACGGATTGTGTCGTCCGTGATTTTGTTGTAACCGTTTTTTGCAAGGGCATATATGTTGTTGCTGGAATCTTCCCCTATGCCACAGATAAAATCGGAGGATAAACCGTCTATGGAATAGAGGTTCTTGAATTCAACGCCGTCGAAGCGGCTCAATCCTGCTTTGGTGCCTATCCATATATAGCCTTTGGAATCCTGATATAAAGCGGAGATTTGTGACTGTGGCAAACCATCCTTGATGGTGTATTGTTTATAGCTGTATTCCTGTCCGGATGTAAGATGCCCCAAGCAGAGAAGAAGGATGAATACGGAAAGCATCTTGAATTGGATCATACTACAAGCCTTTGGTGATAAAAATAATAATTCAGCCGGAAGATGTGAAAAACCAGATCAATTGAGCAGAAAGTCATCCCCCATATTTAAGATATGTAAGCAGGATATCTGCTTGATTCAAAATAGGTTTGATGTTATTTAGAAGATTTATAAATTTTATCGTATTTGTGATATGTATTCAATGAATCCGGGGTGTTGTATTTATCTGCCTTCCGGCAAACGATTGCAAATTCTTGGTTTATTTGTGAACAATTGGTCTTTGTTGCAGTTATTCCTGAATAAGTTGATTTAATTTTAGACTCATGAATGGATTTGAGAAAAGTAAATTACTTGTTTATGGAAGGATTTAAATTTGATACGGAAAAACTGGAGAAGCTGAATGATCCGGAGCGACTGAAAGATATACCTCCTGAATTCATCCGGGAAAAACTGGCAGTTGAGTATCCGGGTACTGTGGTAGACGTGGGGGCGGGTACCGGATTTTTTAGCATTCGCTTTGCCCTGATGCAGGAAGTTGACAGGGTATATGCACTGGATATCGCCGATGTGATGGTAGAGTATATGAAAAAAAATGTTTCTCCCTTTTATAAAACAATTGAACCCATGAAAATGGATGAGTCAAGCCTTCCCTTACCGGATAACTTAGCCGGGGTGATTGTGATGATCAATCTTCATCATGAACTGCATGAACCGGTTAAGCTCTTGGAGGAATGTTCACGGGTATTGAAACCTGGCGGGAAACTGGCTATAATCGACTGGAAGAAGAAAGAGACCGAACACGGACCCCCTTTGGAGAAACGATACGGTACTGAGTTGATCCGGGAGCAACTATTGGAAATTCCTTTTCAATCTATCGGCATATATGACGAACTCCCCCACCATTTTTTGATGGTAGGGGAGAACGGTTAACATGAATTATTCAGGATAAGACAAGTCATTTATAATTTCCATCCATTGTGATAGGTATGCTTTATCCATTGCTTACTCTTCTCCAGAGCATTCCATTCAACGCGTTGTTTTGATTGTCTTTCCACACTTCTTGTGACAATATCTTCTGATATGGGAAGCAGTTTAGTGGTGCTTAGTGTTTCATTGGGGCCAATATTGGTAATCCGCATATTTTCGCTGTCCCACATCAATGTCTTCTGAAGCGACTGCATCCTGACAGCCAGATTGCCCATAACCACAAACTCATTAAAGGGACCGGAATAATCAAAATTGGATGCTGGTGTGCCACCCTCTTTACAGCAACTGACCCAATGCATTTCATGTCTTCCTCCACCAAGCGAGTGATCAGGAATTCTTCCCAAATCCACTTTTGTTTTGGGGGTAAATTCTTTTCCGTTCTTATATACTTTCCAGTTATTCCCGTATGCTTCGGCAATTAAAGTGGCTTCAGAGCCAACAAACATAAATCCTCCACCCGGGCTCATCGGTGCATCATTGGGTAAATCAAAAGGACGGGCAGGCATGAAACCTCCGTCATACCAGGTCAGTTCCAGTTCAGGTAAAGCACAATAGGGCAGGTTTTCTCTTGCAGGAAACAGATAGCTGACTTTTTCTGCAACGGGCGCACTTTCCGTGTTAACCAGAGAAGAACTGGACTGGAAAGCTTTGGGCGCTCCAAGTTTTAACGCATAGTTGGGAACGTCCAGAAGATGACAACCCATATCGCCAAGAGCACCGGTGCCAAAGTCCCACCAGCCCCGCCAGATCCAGGGATGATATTCCGGATTATAGGCCCGCATTTTTGCAGGACCAATAAACAGCTCCCAGTCCAAAGTATCCGGAACGTCAACTTTCTCGGGAGGTTTGGGCATTCCCTGCCGCCAAATGGGTCTGTTGGTCCAAACATGTGCTTCCCTGATGATTCCCAGACAACCGCTTTGCACTACTTCGGCCACTTCATAAACGGTATCGCTGGAGTGACCTTCATTTCCCATCTGGGTGACGACACCTTTTTGTCGTGCCAGTTTGGTCAGATAACGGGATTCCCAAACGGAATGGGTCAGGGGCTTTTGAAGATAAACATGTTTTCCAAGTTCCATAGCAGCCGCTGCCGCAACAGTATGCGTATGATCGGGAGTGGCTATGACCACCGCATCAATGTCCTTTTGCTTTTCCAGCATCTCCCGAAAATCTTTATATTTTTTTGCTTTCGGGTAATTTTTAAATACCGGAGCGGCATAATCATGATCCACGTCGCATAATGCCACTATGTTTTGTCCGACCATATTTCCTAAGTTAACCTTACCCTTACCGCCGATACCTATCCCGGCAATGTTTAACTTGTCGCTTGGAGGAGTGTGTCCGAGTCCTGAAACCGCAACATTTGGTACTATTGTCAGAGCAGCTCCTACAGAGCCCAGATTCTTGAGAAATTGTCTTCTTTCCATAATTTGTTTTTTATAGTTACTAAGCAGTGTTAAAAGTAGAAAATATTATCGGATATTCCCAAAGAATAATTGCCAGAAATCTTTGATTTTTTTTGTATCTTGTAAACATGAATACGGATTAGATCCGGCGGTTACCCGTGATGCTGGAATTGTGGTTTTAACGGTTATTTGAAAGTAATCTAAGCGGGAGATTGTTGCTCCTTAAAGCAATTTTAAACCAGTTTTATTCCTGATAGTATGCCTCAGAAGAAGAAAACACGCAAGAAGAAAACCTGTCAGCCACAAAAGGTTGAACGTTTACGGCATCGAAATCATTTTCTGGAAAGTTTCAGACATATATTGAGCCTTATAGATTGCAGCCATCTTTATGACAGAATTCCCAAAAAGGAAATGGATTTCTTCTATATGATTCATTTTAGTTCTATTCGCGTTGAAGCGGCTGTGGGTCAAAAGATTTCAGCCAGACTGATTAAATTCTACAATTGGTTTTTCAACAATTGGTTTAAAGATAAAACAATTGAATTATATCAGGATGGTCCGAATATTTCTCTCTATGATTACTTTACCATCCTTTATACTTTCACCTGTTATTCTGATGTAATTGAAAAAAGCATCGTTTTTAAAGTGATAACAGAGGTTCAGAAGGTCATGGAAAAACGGCTGGATCTGAATAAACTCAGCTTTCAGGCCATGTACATGTTGGAGCCTATCTTGGGCGTGGCATCTCTTTACAGGAGCAATCTACTGGCTTCAGTTTATTTTTTTGATATAAGAATCCAGCAATGTAAATTGGGCAGGACCAATTCCGTCGTGAAGATTCTAATGTATAAAAAACAAGTCAACAAGTTGTCAGTCCATTTTAACGGTAAGCCAAGGACTGTTTATAGAATGGGATTTCCGCTTTCTTTTGGAAATTTTAAATGGACTCAGCTTGATGCTAAAACCTTGAAGACGCCCTGGGTGGATTCAAAGCAACCACTGAATGTATACTTTCAAGCACATGCCCTGGAGCGGCTTTACGAACGAATCGATTGTGTCTCACCTATCCGTTTGCATTCAGGTTTATTGGTATCTTTGGAGTCACCAAAGATTCTCGTTATGAAAGGGAATAAAAGACTGATTGAATACAAATTGGACCCCGAAGAAAAATTAGGATATCTGGTGGCGGAGGTGGTCAATAATATGGTGGTAATCCGGACCTTCCTTTTTTTGACCCAGGAAGATACCCCGGAAGGTGAGAGACTGAAGTCGATCCTGTTTTCATCGAGAGCGGATGCAAAATATTGGGCACTCAACCGGTTGAGTACTTTTATAGCTTCCGATATTCAAAGAAATAAAAGCTTAAAGAAAAAATTCATCCAGGCTGGTTGTGGAAGCCTTTTTAAGGTGACACTGGAACGGGAAGATGCATTACAAAGAACCATCGAACAGGCCGATGCCATGGTGAAGTATTTCGGACTGGATGAGGAGGAGGAAGAAACGACTGCATAAAAGCACGACTGCACGAAGGCACGAAAGAACGACTGAACGAAAGTACGACGGAACGAGGGAGCGAAGGAGAGAAAGAATGACTGAGCAACAGAGCGATGGAACGAGAGTACGACAGCAGGATAGAATAATAGAACGCAGGGAGGATGTGACGGGGGAACTAGTAGTGAGTCCTGAGTAGTGATTGAGAAAGAGTGAGACACCTATAAGTGAATGGTTTGACAATTTGGTTGTTATTCGCAATATAGGGTAAAGAAGAGGAGAGTATAAAAAAATGAAAATGAGAAGAAATAGTGGATGATGCATGTTTCTTGGGGATGACCATAAAAAGCATTTGGTTAACAAATCTTTTCGAGAATTGCGGGAAGGATCGGGCTTAGTTCCGTCGTGGCGCCGTAGAGTTTTCTTCTCACCATTGATACTTGTTCGCGCCACATGGAGGAACGGGGAAG
>JAIPAF010000033.1 GCA_021740225.1 Bacteroidales bacterium
CCAAGACCCAAATACGGCAGTTTGCAGGTCATTCAACATTCGATGACCGGGGCCGTTCAGAATATGTAGAGCCTAAACCGATAGCTGAAGGACAAACGCTTATTCTTGCTCCGGAAGATCCTGAACGCCGTATCCGGATAGAATCGTTGAACGGCAATTTGAAGTTGCTGGATGGCCGGAATGTTGCACAGAATGGATGGTATGTAGTGCGCTCACTGATTCCTTCAAACAAGACAGGCAAGGTGGTCGAATGGTCTCTTACTCCCAACACGATCCCGAATTGGACAAGACAACCAATGATAGCCTATTCCCAGGTCGGGTATCACCCGGACCAGATAAAGAGGGCTGTTATTGAATTGGATCAAAACGACAAACCTTTGTCTGAAGCTTCTCTGCTGAAGCTGAACGACAAAGGGGAGTGGATCGAGACATTCAGCGGCGATGTAAAGGAATGGGGTTCGTATCTGCGTTATCAATATGCTACATTTGACTTTTCTCAGGTTAGCGATCCCGGGATATATGCCATTCAATATGGTGACCAGAAAACAGGTTCCTTTCGGGTTGGAAAGCATGTCTACGACAACACCTGGCAGCAAACACTGGATATTTGGTTCCCCGTTCAAATGGATCACATGTTTGTCAATGAAGCCTACCGTGTCTGGCACGGCGCAGCACATCTAGACGATGCCCGGCAGGCGCCCGTCAATCACCAACATTTTGATGGGTATCGCATGGGCGATAGCACAGAAACAAAATATGAACCGGGAGAACGCATTCCTGGTTTGAATATTGGAGGCTGGTTCGATGCCGGTGACTACGATATTCGTACGGGCTCGCACTGCGGTACAGTTCTGAATTTGGTGGATACGTGGGAACGTTTTGGTATACAACGCGATGAAACATTCGTTAATAGGGAGCAGCGTTATGTTGATATACACCGTCCGGATGGTGAGCCGGATATTTTGCAACAGATCGAACAGGGGGCTCTTGCCCTTCTTGCCCAGCATCGCGCGTTTGGCAGGGCAATTTCCGGGATTATTGTACCAAACCTCCATCAGTACCATCATCTTGGCGACGGATTGACCATGACGGATAACCTGAAATACAATCCGGATATGGAGATGTATGAATCAAATGGCGTTTCCAGTGGTACACCAGATGATCGATGGGCATTTACAAACAAGTCACCCAGGAACAATTATCTATCCATTGCTGCATTGGCATCTGCCAATCGAGCACTCAGCAGCTATAACAAATCTCTGGCTGATGAATGTCTGGCGACTGCCAAAAAAGCATGGATAGATCAACATAACCAGCCTAGACAGGAAGACCGCTCAAGACAACGTTTTTTTAGAACCGCAGAAATGGAAGCAGCCCTGGAACTATATATTTGTACGCAAGATGATCAATACGCCGATAGATTTAATGAATTATTATGGCCTGCCCTTGATAAAAGGCTCAACTATAGCATGGGATTTGCCGTTCAAGCTTTACAGTATATGGACAATACCTTTAAAGAAAAATTACGTCCTTATGTTAAAAAATTTAAAACGGCTAATGATGAAATGTTGGACCAGAATCCGTTTGGAGTACCTATTACTACAGGAGGATGGGGTGGCAATTCAAGAGTAATTGATTGGGCTACAACGAATTATTATTTACATAAAACCTATCCGGAAATAATTGGTCCCGAGTATACCTATCGTGGAATCAATTATATTTATGGTTGTCATCCCAGGTCAAATATTTCTTTTGTATCGGGCGTTGGCAGACATTCAAAAAAGATAGCTTATGGTAACAATCGTGCTGATTTTACGTTTATTGCCGGCGGGGTTGTTCCGGGTATTCTGGTGCTGAAGCCGGATTTTCCTGAAAACAAAGAAGATTGGCCGTTTTTATGGGGTGAGAATGAATACGTCATTGACATTTGCGCTGCATACATTTTTCTGTCAAATGCAGTGCAAGATTTGGGGAAATAGATTTTGAAACGTATACTTGGTTAAATAGAGCGAGGTGAATCCATAAGGTCTATTTAACCCTATCTGCTAAAGGTTTGGCAGTTCCGCGATCAACCCATTGTGGCTTGGGTGAGGAAGTAATTGTGAGTTATGCCATCTGTCTGAAAGGAATCTTTGGTTAGGATGTATTTATTATGGATTATTCCAATCATGAAAAAATTCCACTCCAGACTGTGTATTTTTTCTTCCTGTAGGATATATCTTAGAAGAACAATCGTATTGCATTTGGGTTTGGGTTAGGTTGGGGGAAGGTATCAATAAAAGATTTATCTAAATCTGGCCATATAATTGAAAAATAGATGAATTTAAGGAGAAAAGAAAAATTATATAACATGTTTTTTTATATAAAGTTCTTGATATTTATTGGCTAATTTATTATTATTGTCTATAATAGATGTCTGTTTCCTATTTAACCCAAATCCAAATCGACAGGAGATGATCCTGTATGTCCGAAAAGAATAAAATTGTAAAACGTTTCATCAAGGGCGACCAATGCGCTTTTGCTATTTAATATAGGCAGTTAGTTTACTTTTTTAGCAAACCCAAAATAATTATGAAAAGACTTATAAACATAGTAGTTTCTTTTTTTCTTTGTGTTGTATTTGTAAATGCACAAGAAATACCAGACTGGGAAAATCCCCGAATATTTGAGCGTAATCAGGTTTCTCCTCACACCACTTTAATGCCTTTTCAAAGTCAGGCACAGGCTCTTAAAAATCAACCGGAAAAATCCCCTAATCATTTATCATTGAATGGGATTTGGAAATTTTCCTGGGCCAGGAATATCGAAAGTGCTCCAAAAGACTTTTATAAAGGTAACTTTGATAAGGGTGCCTGGGATGAAATAAAGGTACCTTCAAACTGGCAGATGGAAGGATTTGGATACCCCATTTTCAGAAATATTGGCTATAATTTTGAACCCAATCCTCCGGAAGTCCCCGACGAATTTAATCCGGTGGGCTCTTACTATCGCACTTTCGAAATATCTTCAGATTGGACGGAAAAGAAAATTTTCCTTCATTTTGAAGGCGTACAATCAGCATCTTATGTTTGGATTAACGGAGAAAAAGTTGGTTATAATCAAGGTGCTATGGAACCTGCCGAGTATGATATTACACCTTTCCTGAAAAAAGGGAAAAACAGCATAGCTGTAAAAGTGATCCGTTTTAGTGATGGTTCCTATATGGAAGATCAGGACACCTGGAGACTATCAGGGATATTCCGGGATGTATATTTAATGGCTACACCCAAAGTGCATATACAAGATTTTTACATAACTACCGGGTTAGATGATGAGTATAAAGATGCTGACTTGAATATAGAATTGAATGTCCATAATTACAAAGAAGAGATTGCCTCTGATTATTCCGTTCAAATAAATCTATATAATGATAATAATAAGTCGGTTTTTTCAAAGCCTTTGATTGAAAAAGTAGATAATATAAATCCCGGAGAAAATCGAGTAATAACCAGTACTATCCCGGTAAGCAATCCGGATAAATGGTCAGCTGAAGACCCAAATCTGTACACTGTAACTTTTAAGCTTTTGGATGAAGCGGGAAATGTTACTGAAATGCTTAGTAACAAAACCGGATTCAGGGAAATTGAAATAAAAAATCAGGCCATTTATGTGAATGGAGTACCTATTAAATTTAACGGGGTAAATTCACACATGATGCATCCGAAAACAGGTCATTATGTAGACAGGGAGACCCTTAGAAAAGATCTCGTCCTCATGAAACAATTTAATATCAATTGTGTACGTACCAGCCATTATCCCCCTGATGTAGAATATCTTGACATTGCTGATAGTCTTGGTATGTACGTAATTGATGAAACCGGGGATGAGGCTCATGCTACACCCCGAATTTCCCGCCAGAAGAAATGGAGAGAACAATACCTTGACAGAACGGAAAAAATGGTATACAGGGATAGGAACCATCCTTCCGTTGTCATTTGGAGTGCCGGCAACGAAAGTGGCTCCGGTGAAAATATCGCCAAATTAATTGAACTGGGCAAAAAACTGGATCCCAGTCGGCCCGGCTGGCTTTACGGAGGAAATGCCGGTCGGTTGCCTTTCGAAGATATTGTTGGCCCAAGATATTTAGAGCCATTTCTTCTCAAAAATAGCTATGCAAAATCCGATGATCCAAGACCTTCATTTATGGACGAATATATTGCTGCCACCGGGAATAGTTTGGGGGGACTGAAAGAATACTGGGACCTAATTTATGAGTATCCAAAACTAACAGGTGGCGCTATCTGGGATTGGGTGAGTCCTGGTATTACCCAGTCATGGATTACAACACCTGACGCATCACCGAATAAAATTGAATGCGCCCTGATCAATAAAGCTCATCTGGTAAACGGAAAGTTTGGAAAAGCAGTTTATTTAAGTGGCAAAGATGACTGGGTAGAAGTATACAGAGATTCTGCGCTTGATATCTCCAAAGATAATTTAACGATTTCTTTCCGGGTGAAACCGGAAAAATATAATGGAAGTGCTTTTTTTCTGACAAAAGGTAATTATCAGTATGGGATCATCCAATCAGACAAGGAAAATCTTGAATTTTATGTTCATACTTCCCAAAAAAAATCCCTGAAAGCTGAAATTCCTGAAAATTGGGAGAATAACTGGCATCATGTTATGGGGAGTTATGATGGCAAAAAACTAAAGTTATATGTCGATGGACAATTGATTGGCTCTAAAAATTGTAAAGGGGATATCCGAAATGGCCCCTATCCGGTAAATATTGGGAAAAGTTCTGAAATAAAAGATAGTTATCGGGCACCGCTTTGCCATGCCACTATTGACAAGGTAAGAATATTTGATGAGACGCTTACCCCGGATGAACTCGATAATGAAACAAATGAATTACAATCCGAATCCTTATTATGGCTCGACTTTGAAAAAAGCCAAAATGAAGGAGATTATTATACGATTGGTATCCCCGGTAGAACATATGGGCTTATATGGCCCGACAGAAAAGTACAGCCGGAACTCTGGCAACTGAAAAAATCCGGACAACCGGTAGAAATCAATAAAATCGATCTGAAGCAAGGGAAAGTTGAAATCATCAACCGTCATCATTTTAAAAACCTTAGCGAATTAGATGGTTCATGGAAGCTAACAGCAAATGATGAGGTTGTTCAAAAGGGAAAACTCAATCCGGATATTCCGGCACTTGAAAAACAGATTATAAACATTCCTTTTAACAAACCGGAAGCTACTGCTTCTCATTATCAACTTCTCATCAGTTTCAAATTAGCCGGAGAAAAGTCATGGGCAGAAAAAGGTCATGAAATTGCCTGGAAACAATTTACACTGCCATTTTATGAAGATGAAGAGCTGAGGAATGAATCTTATCCCCCTGTCTCAGTAAAGGAGAAAGATGACAAAATAATTGTTGCCGGAGAGAACTTCCAATACACGATAAAGAAATCAGAGGAACTTTTTACTTCCATGATATTTGAGAACGAAGAATTGATCAAAAAAGGACCGGAATTAAATTTTTGGAGGGCCCCACTGGCAAATGAACTGGATTCCTGGGCAACTTACTCCACCAATATTGGTCAGACCCAGAAAGGTATGGGTAATGAGATAGCAAATGGATGGCGTTCTATTGGGCTTAACAGACTGAATCATGATTTGGATCGGTTTAGTTTCTCAAAAAATGAAAATAAGGTTGAAATAACAGCGCAAATGAGTATATTTTCCAATAACTATACTACGGGATTTGATGCAACATATACATATATCATATCTGGTAGTGGAAAAATTAAGCTAAAAACGAATGTCCAACCCCAGGGACGAATGACACACTGGTTACCCAAAGTAGGATTGCAACTAAAGCTCCCGGACTCTTTCCAAAATCTTACCTGGTATGGGAGAGGACCCTTTGAAACGTATCCCGACCGAAAAACAGGTGCTAAAATCGGAAAATATAATACAAACGTTGAAGAAGGTTATGTTCCCTATATTATACCTCAGGATTATGGAAATAAAACCGATGTTCGTTGGTTAAACATTACAAATGAAGAAGGAATCGGAATTAAGGTGAAAGGCGATCAATTATTTAATACCAGTGTGCATAAGTATTCAATGGAGAATCTGACAAGAGCTTTATATACGCCTCAATTAAAAGAGGATGATGCTGTTACTCTAAACCTGGACCATAAAGTAAGTGGAGTGGGAGGCACAGCTAATTCCGTGTTAAACAAGTATAGAGTAATGCCGAAAAACTATGACTTTACATTTTATATTCAACCTGTGCGTAAAAAATAAACCGTGCATAAGTTTGGAAAACCTATGAATAAAACTTTTGAATTGACAATTATGGATATTTCATTCAAAGACGCACATCGCAAGTATTCCACAACTGCATTCAATGTAATGGTCAAACCCATCGGTCCCATTTGCAACCTGAATTGCACCTATTGCTATTACCTGGAAAAAAAGAACCTGTATGAATCGGTCCGAAACTTCAAAATGTCGGATGAGGTTTTGGAATCCTTTATCAAACAATATATTCAGGGTCAGAAAGCGCCGGTGATCAATTTCGTGTGGCAGGGTGGCGAGCCAACCTTACTGGGCATCAATTTCTATAAAAAAGTGGTTGAACTACAAAAGAAATACAAAGGCAACAAAACCATTGAAAACTCCTTTCAGACCAACGGCACCAAAATAGATGATGAATGGGCCAGGTTTCTTGCCGATAACGAATTCCTCGTGGGGGTATCCGTTGACGGTCCCAGGTGGCTCCACGACAAATACAGGCGTTACAAAAACGGTGATGGCAGTTTCAACGATGTGATGAAGGCAATTGAACTTTTAAAGAAACACAGAGCCGAATTCAATACGTTAACGGTTGTAAACGATCACAACAGTTACTATCCGAGGGATGTTTACCGCTTTCTGAAAAACATCGAAAGCAAGTTCATGCAATTTATCCCCATCGTAGAACAATATGCAGCCCCGGAGGAAGAAACCCCGGTAGAACTGATTTCTCCGGATTTTCAGGGTAAATCTGAAGTCACTGAATGGTCGGTGGACCCGAGGCAATATGGAAAATTCCTGACTACCATCTTTGATGAATGGGTTACCCGGGATGTCGGCAAATATTTTGTTCAGATATTCGATACCACCCTTGCTAACTGGGTAAATCAGAACCCGGGCTTGTGTGTGTTCGACAGGACCTGTGGGGAAGCTGCCGTACTGGAATTCAATGGCGATCTGTATTCATGCGACCACTTCGTCTATCATGAAAACTACCTGGGCAACATTATAGAAACCCCCATGGTGAAATTAATGAAGTCTGAAAAACAAATGAACTTCGGCCTGCGAAAAGAGTACAATCTTCCCGATAAATGCAACAAATGTAAGTTTAAAAAAGTATGTCGCGGAGGTTGTCCCAAAAACCGGGTAACTGAAACCGGAGTCCCCGAAAAACGATTAAATTATCTTTGCGAAGGATATCAGCATTTTTTCAGTCATGTAGAACCCTATATGAATTACATGGGCAATGAACTGAGGAACAAAAGGCCCCCTGCAAACGTGATGCGATGGGCAAAGAAATATCAGGTTCATTAAAATTGTATTATGAAACGTTTATTATTATTCAATTGTGTTATCCTAATTTTCATTCTATGCTGCAGCTCCTGCTCAAAGCAGGAATCTCAATCACAGCCCAGAATTCACAAAAAATTTGACTTCGGATGGAAATTTCACCGGGGAGAGATCGCCCCGGCAATAGACCAGGATATTTCTGAGTGGCGAGAAGTAGATCTTCCTCATGACTGGAGTATTGAAGATATACCCGGAACAGACAGTCCTTTTGATTCCACTGCAATTAATGGAAGAAGTGTCGGTTTTACCGTAGGAGGCACATCCTGGTATGTCAAAGAATTTTCTCTTGGCAAAAGATACAAAAACAGAACCATTACGGTTTTGTTTGAAGGCGTATATATGGATGCAGACGTTTGGATAAATGGTCACCATCTGGGAAACCATCCTTATGGCTATACCAGTTTTTATTATGATCTGACAGACTATTTAAAAACTGACGGCTCTACCAATCGGCTGGCGGTACAGGTACAAAACGAAGGAAGCAATTCCCGCTGGTATTCAGGATCAGGTATATACCGGCATGTTTGGTTAACGGCAACCAATCCTGTACACATAGCACAATGGGGTACATTTATCAAAACAAAAAGCATTAATGATGCCACGGCTCAAATAGAGGTAACAACTAAACTTCAGAATGACAGGGCTAAAGATGAACCCATAGCATTAAAATTAGAAGTACTGAATCCGAAGGGAGCTGTTGTTAGTAAAACCGAAGAAGAAATAACGATTGGTGCAAACAAAACATTAAAATCAGACCAAAACTTACAAATAAAAAACCCCAGCTTATGGTCGATTGACGCTCCATACCAATACAAACTAAGAAGCTCGGTAATTCAGGACGGAAAAACTTTAGACAAAACAACGAATACATTTGGTGTTCGAACCCTTGAATTTGATCCGGATAAAGGATTTCTGCTGAATGGGGAGGTTACTCAATTACGAGGCGGCAATATGCATCATGATAACGGCCCTTTGGGCTCAAATGCTTATGATCGTGCTGAAGAACGCCGGGTACAACTGATGAAAGAGAATGGTTTTAATGCCATTCGTACCGCCCACAATCCACCCTCTCCGGGATTTCTTAATGCATGCGACAGTATCGGAATGTTGGTAATAGATGAATTGTACGATGGCTGGTTTCATAATGGCCCAAAAAAGCCTTATTACAATACTCCATTCGAAGAAGCCTATAAAAAGGAAGTTAAACGATTTGTAAAGAGAGACCGGAATCATCCTTCGGTTATTTTATGGAGCACCGGGAATGAAATTATGAATAAAATGACTGAGAAATCATGGAAAATACAGCGTAACCTTGTCGGTTGTTTTAAAAAGTTTGATCCAACCCGTGACGTCACCAATGGGGTAAATATATGGAGTGGCAATTATGGAGCAGATGAAAATCGGGATACCGTTCTGAAACATTTTGTTGCACCGTTGGATATTGCCTCCTATAATTACGCGGTGGATCAATATGAAGAAGATTTTAACAAATATCCGAACCGGTTGATATTGGGTTCGGAATCATTTCCCTCAAATATGTTTGGTTATTTAATGAAAATGGAAGATCATCATTATGTAATCGGTGATTTTGTATGGACCGGTTTTGATTACCTTGGGGAAGCCGGAATCGGTTGGATGGGCATGGGTGAATATCCCTGGACGGTGGCTTATTGCGGAGATATAGACATTTGCGGTTTCAAACGCCCCCAATCATATTATCGAGAAATTCTCTGGGGAACCGGGGACAGAAAGGTGGCAGCTTTTGTAAAAAAACCTGAGCCGACATTCAAAGATAAAAAGGACTCCCCCTGGGCATTTGACGATGTTTATGCTTGTTGGACATGGCCCGGATATGAAGGTAAAGAAATGCAGGTAGATGTCTATTCAAGATGTGAAAAAGTAACACTGCATTTAAACGGAGACAAAATCGGAACCAGGGCAACCAACAGAAGCAATGAATATACTGCTTCCTTTAAGGTTACCTATCATCCGGGTACTTTAAAAGCTTCTGCTTACAACGGAGAAGAGTTAATCGATACATTTACCCTACAAACTGCAGGGGAACCGGAGCAACTAAAACTTACAGCCGACAGGAAAAATATCAATGCCAACGGACAGGATCTGGCATACATAGTAGTCGAAGTAGTTGATGAACAAGGTATACGGCGCCCATTTGACCAAAGGCTTGTTAATTTTGAAATTTCAGGACCGGGAAAAATTGCAGGGGTAGGAAGCAGCAATCCAAAATCAGTAGAAAGCTTTCAGCAAAATAAACGCACAACCTTTAAGGGCCGTTGTATAGCTATTGTGAAAGCGGAGAAAAACAAAGGGACCATCACTGTAACTGCTAAAAGTGAGGGTTTTCCTGATAATCAAATCAAGTTAGTTTCAAAATAACAAGGGAAAACCAAATCCATATATGATTTTTTTATATTTCTTGGCCTAAAATATGGTTTCTTTTCTGTTAGGTGTTATATTTACACTTGCAATTATAAAGAAGATCATTGTTTAGAAAATCCGGCTAAACTCTAAAATCAATATATATGGCAACACTTGACTGGATCGTACTTGGAATTTTCTTTCTCGCCTTAGTTGGTATCGTTTGGTGGGTACTCAAACAGAAAGAAGAAACTTCGGTTGATTATTTTCTGGCAGGACGTAATGCAGGCTGGTTTGTAATTGGGGCATCCATTTTTGCTTCGAACATCGGATCGGAGCATTTAATCGGATTAGCGGGTGCAGGAGCTGAAAGTGGTATGGCTATGGCTCATTGGGAAATGCAATCATGGCTCATCCTGATTCTTGGTTGGGTTTTTGTCCCGTTTTATGCGAGAAGTATGGTTTATACCATGCCCGAATTTCTGGAAAAACGATTTGGCGGGGGATCAAGGACAGTTTTGTCACTGATTTCACTTGTGAGTTATGTACTGACAAAGGTAGCTGTAACTGTATGG
The DNA here is from genome assembly GCA_021740225.1 of Bacteroidales bacterium. Taxonomy (GTDB): domain Bacteria; phylum Bacteroidota; class Bacteroidia; order Bacteroidales; family UBA12077; genus JAGXLC01. The sequence continues at coordinate 10,599 of JAIPAF010000033.1, forward strand.
GCAGCGGGAATAGTGTTCAAGACGATTTTTGAAATTGACTTTATTGAAGTATGGGGTTACCAGCTTGACTTTTTCTGGGTAGGCGCTATTGGCCTTGTGATAATAACTGGCTTATATACCATCTTTGGTGGCATGAAATCCGTCCTTTACACTTCGGCGTTACAGACCCCTGTGCTGCTTATCGGGTCCATTGTTATTCTTATTGTGGGTCTAAACCAACTCGGTGGCTGGAGCGAGCTTGAAAGCATAATCAAAGCCCAGCCGACCGGCTACGGGGATGATAATATGATGAACCTTATGCGTTCACCCAGGGACCCCCAATTCCCCTGGACCGGAGTAATACTGGGATCGGCAATCATAGGGTTCTGGTACTGGTGTACCGACCAATATATCGTACAACGGACCTTATCAGCCGCCAACATGGGCCAGGCCCGCAGAGGTACCATCTTTGCAGGCTACCTTAAACTCCTCCCTGTTTTTATCTTTCTGATACCAGGAATGATTGCTTTTGCACTGAGTCAACAAGGAATGTTGAATCTTGAAAATCCGGATGATGCTTTTCCTCTCCTGGTTGCTGAATTGTTACCTGTTGGATTTAAAGGACTTATTGTTGGAGGCATCACTGCTGCCCTGATGAGTTCACTGGGTTCCCTGTTTAATTCCTCGGCTACCCTATTTACCGTTGACTTCTACAAAAAATTCCGGCCGGAAACTCCTGAAAAAAAACTGGTGTACATTGGAAGAGTTGCCACCGCTGTTATTGTTGTTCTGGGCATATTATGGATTCCGGTAATGGAAAGCATCGGTGACTTTTTGTATGTATATCTTCAGGATATTCAATCCCTGCTGGCTCCAGGTATAGCTACAGTCTTCCTGTTGGGAGTGTTTTGGAAAGGCACCACGGCCAAAGCAGGATTCTGGGGATTGCTCGTGGGCTTCTTCCTGGGTATGTTCAGACTTCTCTTCAGGGTGATCAACAATGTTTTTGTTATACCGGCAAAAGTCAGTGGCAGTGCTACTCTGGAATGGACCCAGGAAAAGGCAGCAAATCCCGCCGGGCTCAACTGGTTTGAAACTTTCACCGTGAAATTCATGTCCCTTAACTGGTTGCATTATGAAATTCTGCTGTTCTTCTTTTGTATACTGCTGGTTGTAATCATTAGCCGATACACAGAAAAACCTTCGAAAGAAAAACTTAAGGGATTAACATTTGGCAGTGTGTCCAAAGAGCAAAAGGCAGAAACACGCTCAAGTATATCGAAGTGGGACATCATCAATACAGGTATTATTGTTGGAATCATCATTGCCTTTTACATCTATTTCTGGTAATATGAAATACAATATATTTGGATAATGAATGAATCTGTAAATATACCAGCCAGATGAAAAAACAATCCAATATTTATCATGAGCATCATTATAAGGATAAAGACCGTCATCTGGTGGCTGTCGACAGCATCATCTTTGGTTTTGATAAGAAACGGCTTAAAATATTGCTGATCAAAAGAAATTTTGAACCGTGCAGGGGGGAATGGTCATTAATGGGAGGATTTCTCAAAAAGGAGGAAAGCCTGGATGATGCTGCGGCGAGGGTGCTCTATACATTAACCGGCTTGAAAAATGTGTACCTGGAACAACTTTATACATACGGAGATCTGGAGAGAGATCCGGGGGCCCGGGTGCTTTCTACAGCTTACTATGCATTGATAGATATTGAAAAATATCAAGAACAGTTATCGAATAAGTACAGTGCCAAATGGTGGGACATCAATAATTATCCTAACCTCATATTCGATCACAACATAATGGTTAACAAAGCATTACGCCGGTTGCGCAGGAAAACCAGAACACAACCCATAGGTTTTGAATTGCTTCCGAAAAAGTTCACCATTCCACAGTTACAAACTTTATACGAAGCAATCCATCAAAAAAAGATGGACAAGAGAAATTTCAGGAAGAAGCTCCTCTCCCATGATTTTCTTGAAAGACTTGAGGAAAAGGATAAGCGCAACTCCAAGAAAGGAGCCTACCTATATAAATTCAACGAAGAAAAGTATAATGACTTGGTGCAAAAAGGGTATGGTTTTGAAATATAACTGGTTGTATACAATTAAAAACAAATAGAATTATGATCAATATTAACAATTATGAAGTCTGGTTTATTACAGGAAGCCAGCATTTATACGGCGAAGGTCCGCTGAAACAGGTAGCGGATCATGCTCAGGCCATCACCAATGCCCTGAATGAAGACTCCAATATACACGTAAAAGTTGTATATAAGCCTGTAATGACGAATGCCGAGGCAATAAAAAAATTGTGTATGGCGGCAAATGAGTCGGATCATTGTGTGGGTTTGATCATGTGGATGCACACATTTTCTCCGGCCAAAATCTGGATGGCAGGACTGCAGATACTAAAGAAACCTTACGTTCATCTTCATACTCAATACAACCGGGACATCCCCTGGTCAGATATTGATATGGACTTTATGAACCTGAACCAATCGGCCCATGGGGGCAGAGAATTCGGTTTCATGGCCTCGAGGCTGCGCCAGAACAGAAAAGTTATTGTAGGTCATTGGCAGGACGAAGAAGTGATCCGGAAACTGGCGGTTTGGTCGCGTACTGCCTGTGCCTGGCACGATGCCCAGGGTGCAAAAATTGCCCGTTTCGGTGACAATATGCGTAATGTAGCAGTTACAGAAGGCGACAAGGTGGCTGCTCAACAGCAGATGGGATACGATGTGGCAGGCTACGGTGTAGGAGAACTGGCCAACTATGTAAACCAGGTAAAGGATAAAGATGTGGATCATCTTCTGGAAGAATACAAGGCAACCTATCAAATAGACAAATCTCTCCAGAAAGACAAGGATCAATACAACGCATTAAAGGAAGCTGCCAGAATAGAGATTGGCTTGAAAGCCTTCCTTGAAGATGGCGATTTCAAAGGATTTACAACCAACTTCGAGGATCTCCATGATCTGGCTCAACTACCCGGTCTGGCAGTCCAAAGACTGATGGCTGAAGGCTACGGATTTGGAGCAGAGGGTGACTGGAAAACAGCAGCCCTGTTGCGGGCAGTTAAAGTAATGGGAACCGGCCTGAAGGGTGGCAGCTCATTTATGGAAGACTATACTTACCATCTGGAACCCGGCAACATGAAGGTTCTGGGTGCCCATATGCTGGAAGTATGCCCTTCATTAAGCAGAGAGAAACCGTCGCTTGAGGTTCATCCCCTTTCCATAGGCGGAAAAGATGACCCTGCCCGCCTGGTATTCAGCGTTCCAACGGGCCCGGGAATCAACGTTTCGGTTATGGATATGGGCAACCGCTTCCGTATGGTGGCCAATAAGGTGAATGTGGTGGAAATACCGTCATTGCCTAATTTACCGGTAGCCCGTGTGCCCTGGAGGCCCGAACCCGATCTCAAAAAGGCTGCGGAAGCGTGGATACATGCCGGTGGCGCCCATCATACTGCCTTTAGTATGGCCATTGGTGATGAATACCTTGAAAATTTTGCCGAAATGGCCGGTATTGAGTTTCTGTTGATTGACGAAAATACATCCATCCCGGATTTCAAAAAAGAACTGAGGTGGAATGAGATGTACTATCATCTGGCTAGAGGCATTTAATTAAAACGGTATATCAGACTATGCTTGAACAATTAAAAAAAGAAGTCTGTCAGGCCAATCTGGATCTGGTGAAACACCAACTCGTCATTCTGACCTGGGGAAATGTAAGCGGTATAGACCGCGAATCCGGGCTGTTTGTCATCAAACCCAGCGGCGTTTCCTATGAAGAAATGAAACC
>JAIPAF010000034.1 GCA_021740225.1 Bacteroidales bacterium
CTGCAATGACATTATAAATGAATATTTTAACGGGAAATTCATCAAATAGAGTTTTAGAAAACTGAAAATTTTTCTTGTTGGGTATTGTCAGTTCGTGTCTAAACTGCCTAATTCCTGATTTTGCGAATCCATGGAATAATAAACGGGGTACAGATTTGTGCAGACTAAATCTATTTACTGCTCGGGTTAAAATCCTTTGAAATGTGGGAATTAAAAGTCCACCTATAATCGTCGCAATCGTGGTCATTATCAATATTAATCGAATCTCATTGGTACCTGGATTTTGTCCCAATCTAATATGATTTTCAATCCACTTGGCTAATAACGGTGCTTGAAACGAATTTGAAGTCCTGGAAATCAAAACCATTATATTAAAAAGGGAGAAAGATATGGCGATTTTCCTTGTTCTAATTCCAACAATCCGCACAGAATAGGAAAGTGTACTTATCAAGTGGATAATTAAGGTTAAAACTAAAACTAAATATATCTGAGTCGTCATATAAATTTATCTAATTTGCTGTCTCTTCTAAGCATGAAACGCAACGATGTCTTTAGTAACAAACAAATATAACCATTTTTATAGGTAACTGGTAACTGTGGCTTTATCTAGCAATAAACGCCAACGCTCCGCGGTATGATACGCGGGGGAACTATAGGTAATGTCTTTTTAAAACTGAACAGCCCTATCTAAAGGTTCATAACCTGGCCTGTAAGCTTAAAACCCCCGTGGATTATGACGCATGTTATGGCCCTGTAGATTTTTATTGCACCGATACTTTGCTAAAAATACAAAAACGGAATTGGAATTAAAATTTGCCTCCCACCGGCTTTTTAGTAAGGTGAAGCGAGGGGTTTGATCCTTTCCCCGGCACCTCACAGTTACTACAACTACAGAGGGATGGGAACAAAATTGGCCTGAATCAAACCTTTTCTAATGGGGAACCGTCTACACCATTTACCAAAAATACCGGCCTTTTCTTTTTCTAAAGACCATTTCTGAAGGAAACCGGCCTTTCCTTTAAATTCCACCGGTTTTGGCTAACCGAACAGGCCTGACGATCTGTTACAACCTGTTAAATAAGCCCACTCCCTTTTTTATTTTACCGCCCGGCAGGAAGTAACTTTTGCTAATGGAAGCAGACCCTTCAGCAAATTTTGTTGGCCATCCCGGACTTGCTCCCGGTAAAGACCTTTACTTTGGGCGCCCGAGCCTTCCCCTTTCCAGGCTAATATGATTTGGAATGGCTGCATGCCGACTCCAAATTTTGTTATCCATTCCGTTTTTGTAAACCCGGCGAAGCAACCTACCAATGGAAGCAGCCATTCAAAATTCCAGTCACAGACATCACCTAAATTCAAAGAGCGTTTTTATAATTCATTCAATCTATGGGCCATAACGTTTGGCTATGTTCTATCATTGAATTTATTTATTTTTTCTATTCACCAAGCGGTAAGGGTTGTAATACAATCTTTTAAACAAAGGTTATAAAAAGATGACCTGGAAATGAGCCTGAAGAAAAATGTAAAAAAATTTTCATTTGCATAAGTTTGGCATATGGCTGCTCGTTTATTTCCAACACTCACCCGTCCGACCGGCATGCATGACAACAATTTTTTGTGAGATTCAATGGCTTGTCAGTGGAAGCTATTCCTGCATGTGTATCTAAAAACCGGTCAGACGGGTTGCCCAACAACCGGCCGAATGCCTTTAACTTCATTATCCGGCCTGCCACGGGTTTCCAAACGCCGCTTGCCAATTACCAACTTTAAAAATTTCTGCGAATACAATGAATGACAATCAATGACCACCGAATGACCATCGAATGACCATTGTATCCCTCCCAACCGCAGCCATTCAAACATTGCCAATTGCCAACTTTATGCCAGATGCTTTGCCATTCCGAATAATAACTGTAAATTACATCCCATTAACAAAACGATACTCAACCAAAATGCACGACTCATGAAAGATGAATCCTTATCACTGAACACATTGGCCAAGATGATTGATCATTCCCTGCTTCATCCTACCATGACGGATGATGACATTATTAACGGGTGCAAGCTGGCCATAAAGTACAATGTTGCCACTGCCTGTATCAAGCCCTATAGTGTCGGGATGGCAAAAGATTTGCTTCAGGAAACCGGTGTTGGAATTTGTGCTGTGATTGGCTTTCCCCATGGCAACAGCAATACCCGGATTAAGACCCTGGAGGCCGAAGATGCTGTCCGGAAAGGAGCAGAGGAAATAGACATGGTGGTGAATGTCGGTAAGGTTTTGGGGGAAAACTGGAATTATATATCGGAGGAGATCAAGACAGTGAATAACACAGTTACCACAGAAGGCGGAAGCCTTAAAGTGATCTTTGAAAACGACTTTCTGGAGGACAAACACATCATCCGGTTGTGTGAGATTTGCAGCGAACACCAGGTAGCTTTTGTAAAGACTTCCACGGGTTTCGGGTTTGTCAAGCAGTCCAATGGAATGTATGCTTACAAGGGAGCACAGGACCATCATCTGAAGCTGATGAGAAAGCACACCGATTCTACGGTTCAGATCAAGGCAGCAGGAGGGGTTCGTACCCTGGATGATTTGTTGCGTGTCAGAGAGCTGGGCGTGACGCGTATCGGCGCAACCGCAACGGAGAAAATACTGGAAGAAGCCAGAGGAAGAGGGTTTGAGTAAACTAACGAAATAAAGTAACTCCGGTTTTTCTGCGAATACACCGAATGACCACCGAATGACCACTGAGTGACCACTGAGTGACTTCGCTCACCACTCTCAACCCGCTACTAAACTTCTTCCCCCAAAACTCCCGTCAAACAGTCAAACACCAGAACTCATATTACTTTTTCCAGTCCGATTCTTCCAACTCAAAAATGTCATTGACAGGTTTGCCAAATACATGCGCAATTTTCAATGCCAGTACAGTAGATAAATTATACTTTCCCAGCTTTATGGCATTGATTGCCTGCCGGCTGACATGAACCTTTTCTGCCAGTTGGGCCTGCGTGATGTTGTTTTTTGCCCGTTCTACCTTAAGATCGTTTTTGGGTTTATCGGTATATTTTATATATTTATCAATGAAATTTGTACCATGAAAGATAGCATTATGAAACATTCGCTTCTCACGATTATTCTGCTCATCCTTTTTGGATGGAGCGCATCTGCTCAAACGTACGAACTGAACGCTCCCGACGGGTCAGTTACGATCACCGTCAATACGGGGGACACCATTCGGTATTCGGTGACCTATAACGGTAAAAAAGTGCTGGTAGAGTCACCGCTCTTGCTGGAGTTCTCCGAATCGCCTCCGCTTGGCAGGTATATGTCGGTTAACAATCATGAATATAAGACCATCGACCATACCTGGGAGGCAGTGACCGGCCAGCAAAAGGAAATCCGCAACCATTGTAGGGAGCTGCGGTTGAAATTGGAAGAGAGACGATTTCCGGGGCGTAAACTGACAATGGTTTTCAGAGCATATAACGACGGCATGGCGTTCCGGTATTTCCTACCGGAATTGTCCAGCAAGCCGGAGCTTGTTTTGACCAATGAATATTCCACCTTTCATTTTCCTGAAAATTATACCGCCTGGATGGCCAACTACGGGAGCTTTACCACCCATCAGGAAAAGGAGTTCCGGGAACGACCCCTTTCTCATATAGAATCCTCTTCCGTTGTCGGTTTGCCCCTGACCGTTAAACATTCGGAAAATTTGTATATAGCGGTAACGGAGGCCAACCTGGAGGAGTGGAGCGGGATGTATGTAGCAAGGGATGAACATGCCCGCAAAGGAGTACGGCTTCGGTCAAAATTGTCTCCTGCAGGGGGTAACCCGGATAATTCCACAAAGGTTAATATCAGTACCCCGCAATATTCTCCCTGGCGGGTGATGATGATCGGTGAATCTCCCGGTGACCTGATTGAATCCGATATGGTAATGAACCTGAATGAACCGTGTGAAATCAAGGATCCTTCCTGGATAGAGCCGGGCATTTCCGCCTGGGATCACTGGTGGAGCGGCGGTGTTCAGATGAATACAGGTACCATCAAGGAATATATTGATCTGGCCGCAGAGATGGGCTGGAAATACCAGCTCATCGACTGGCAGTGGTACGGGCAGTATAATGAGCCTGATGCTGACGTTACTACCGTGAATCCGGATGTCGACATGCCTGGGGTTTTGCAATATGCTAAAGATCAAGGTGTAAAATGCTGGCTGTGGCTGTATTGGTCGGATATTGACGGGCAACTGGAAGAGGCATTTGCTCTTTATGAGAAGTGGGGCATTGCCGGTGTGAAAATCGACTTCATGACCCGCGATGATCAGGAAATGGTAAACTGGTATCATAAGGTGGTTAAAGAAGCTGCTGAGCACCATTTGATGGTGAATTTTCACGGAGCATACAAACCTACCGGCTTGCGCAGAACCCTCCCCAACCTGATGACCCGTGAAGGGGTACTGGGGAACGAATACAACGCCTGGTCCACAAGGATCACTCCCGATCATGACGTGACCCTACCCTTTACACGGATGCTGGCCGGACAGATGGATTATACCCCGGGCGGATTTTTGAACCGGGCCAAAGGGGAATTCCGTGCCGGACATCCTACCCAGGTGATGGGAACCCGATGCCATACACTGGCCAAGTTCGTTGTTTACAACAGCCCGATTACCGTTGCTTGTGACCGGCCTGAGCACTACTACGAAGAGCCGGGCATTGAATTTCTTAAGGAAGTTCCCACGGTGTGGGACGAAACAAAGGTCATCAACGGAGCCATCGGAGAATACATTACCATGGCCCGAAAGAAAGGTGACAGGTGGTTCATTGGGTCTATGACCAACAGCAGCGGACGCACGCTGACAGTGCCGCTGGATTTTCTCGATGAGAGGGATTATGTGCTCCATACCTTCAGGGATACAGATGGAGCAGCCACGGATCTGAAAAAGGGGAACAGAGAGGTTACTGCAGGAAATGAACTGACCATAGATATGCAGGCCGGCGGTGGCTATGCCGCTTATCTGGTGCCGGTTGGGGACTAAAGTCTTAAATTTATGTATTTTTTAGCTCAGGAGAATATATTATCGGAAACAGGATATGCTAAATTTTAAATACATTAGTTTACAAATCCGAACCTTTAACGACAAAAGACAAATCAGCACATGGGAAAAAACAACCTGAAGTTTGGCACCTTTTTCTGGCGGATCACCTCTGCCCACATGATTACTTATTTTATAATGGGTATTATAGCAGTCTATGCACTGAATTATGAACAGCTTTTTGAAACGCCGCCTATGTCACATTTGATGAAACCAGTGGATTCCGCATGGGTGGCTGTGGGACCGGTTCTTCAGATAATCCGCGGACTGATCTTTGCGGCTGCGTTATGGTTTTTCAAAGAGAGTTTCCTTTTTAAGCAATACGGATGGCTGAGATTATGGGGTCTGCTGGTGGGATTATCGGTTCTTTCGACTACCGGCCCGGCTCCTGGCTCCATTGAAGGAATGATCTACACAAAAATTCCGGTGACATCACAACTGAGGGGGTACATTGAAGTGCTGCCCCAGACGTTATTGTTCTCTCTGCTGGTATTTTACTGGTATCAGAAACCCAAAAGGCTCTGGAATATACTTTCGGTTATATTTGTGACTTTAATCGTGGTTTTGTCCGGATTTGGATGGGTTACAGCTAATCAATAGACTGGTTACATTTGATATAATGAACTCAATGATATAATATGTATTGGAAAAAGCTAATTATCGTAACTATAGCGATTCTCTCAACTTCTTTTGCGTATACTCAGAATAACTTGACTGCTTTCTTCAGTCCGGGTTATATCAGCCATTTCGGTAATGGTTACAATCTTGAAGCGGGCATAGATTATGAAATCGTCAGATTTTTGGATGTTGCCGTTAATTACCGGCACGCCAAAACATTTGCTCATGAGGTGGATGAGGTGAACATGTCCAACATTTCTGCTTTTATTTCCTGGATCGCCCTGAATAAAAACGATCACAGGCTGATGCTGGGACCGGGGATCCATTACGGAACGTATGAAAGATACTCGAGTTGGGATGAAGGTACCTGGCATAAGGAATATTCGTCCTATACAATTGACTATGTAAAGGTAAGGTATGACTATTCCATTAATGAGCGGATCAGTATAGGTTCTATGGCATCGATATTTGGGGATGACGGGGATGGTTCGTTATCTGCCGGATTGGTTGTAGGATACAGGTTGTTTTAACTGAAAATATTTCTTCCGATTTTCATATTGTGGCCGAAAAATATACCGCCAATAATTCTATAACTAAATAACCATTAATATCTCATCCCTTGCCAACTGCCAACAGCACTTTGCCAACCGGTTTAATAGTAGACCATACTACTCTCCATTGAACCCGGATAATGGTTTTATGAAATCTTTTATTGAAAATTCGGAATGAAATTGATAAATTGTCATAATAAAATTTTCTATTATGAGTCAGTCTAAATCACCCCATGAGGAACTGAAAGGAGTAATTGAAGAGGTCCAGGGGAATAGTCGGGGGAATAAAGGCAAGAAGCTCACCTGGGGTAAGCAGTTGAATCATTCACCGCTGTTGTTATTGTTGTCTATAGGATTTGGTTTGCTTGTATGGGTCATTGATGCCTTACTGGATTACTTTTTTTATTACACGAATCACGGCACTTTCCTGGAAATTTTGATTACGAATCCTCCGGGACATGAGGTTTATATTCGCATGGTGCTTTTGGGAAGTTTTCTGGTTTTTGGTATTATAATAACCCTTCTCTTTGCCAGGCGCAAACGGATGGAACAGGCACTGATACGTCAGGAGGCGAAATTGCATGCTACATTCAACAGCATTGGCGATGCCGTTATATCCGCAGATGTTCAGGGATGTGTGGCCATGATGAATCCTGTTGCAGAGCAGCTTACCGGGTGGAAAAAAACGGAAGCCCAAGACGAACCTTTGGATAAATTAATTTCCCTGGTAAACGAAGAAACCCGTGAAAAGGTGGAAAGTCCGGTTAAAGAAGTGTTGCGTGAGGGAAAGATTGTCGGGCTGGCTAACCATACCGTGCTTCTGGCAAAAGACGGCAGGGAGATCCCCATTGCCGACAGTGCAGCACCCATTAAAGACGAGAAGGACAGGGTCAGAGGGGTTGTGTTGGTATTTCGTGATCAGACCGAAGAACGCTTTTATCAGCATTTGATAAAGACCCGTCTTTCTCTTATTGAAAATGCAACCACCCGCACAAAAGAGGAATTTTTAACCCGGGTATTGGAGGAAGTGGAAAATTTCACTGAAAGCACCATAAGTTTTTATCACTTTGTGGAGCCGGACCAAAAAACCATTTCCCTTCAGCAATGGTCTTCACGGACACTAAAGAATTTCTGTAATGCAGAGCATATGGAAAGGCATTATGATATTGGTCAGGCCGGCGTGTGGGCGGACTGTGTGTACAGAAAGGAACCTGTTGTTCACAATGACTATGAATCCCTCCCCCATAGAAAGGGCATCCCGGAAGGTCATCCCAGTATTACTCGTGAACTGGTGGTACCCGTCATGAGAAATGAAAAGGTTGTGGCTGTTCTGGGAGTAGGCAACAAACCCGCTTACTATAGTCAAAAGGATATCGATACGGTATCCTACTTTGCCGATGTAACCTGGGAAATTGTTCAGCATAAGCAGGCTATGGACTCACTTCGGGAAAGTGAAGCACGTTTCCGCACCATTTATGATAACATTTCGGTAGGCTTAGCCATTGTTTCACTGGATTATAAAATTGAAGGGGCCAACCAGGCTTATTGTCAAATGTTGGGATATACCAAAAACGCGCTGGTCGGTAAACATCTGCAGGATATTACCCATTCTGATGTTATTGAAGAAAACCTGAATAAACAATCTCAGCTGGCAGCCGGAAAGATTGATCATTTTCGAATGGAAAAACGCTTTATTCATAAAAGTGGCCGGATTGTATATGGTATTCTCGATGCCAATCTTATCCGCAACTCCAATGGCAACCCCTCCTACTTCATAGGAAGTGTGGTAGATATCACCAAACGCAGAGAATCGGAAAAGGCGTTAAAGGAAAGCGAACGCAAGTTGCAAACCCTGATGAGTAACCTTCAGGGCATGGTTTACCGCTGCCGGAACGAGGAAGCCTGGCCCATGGAATTTGTTAGCCGGGGCTGCCAGGAGCTTACCGAATATCAGCCCGAAGAGATCATGCGGGGTGATCCCCTTGATTACGGGGAAGTGGTTCATCCGGAGGATAGAAAATTTGTATGGAACACCGTGCAGGATTCCATTGCAAAAAACAGCCATTTCCAGCTTGAATATCGTATAATAACCAAAAGCGGACAGCAGAAATGGGTTTGGGAGCGGGGAATTGTCGTTGAAAGAAAAAGTCCCGCTATACTCGAAGGTTTTATTATGGATGTTACCCAACGCAAAGAGGCAGAGAAGAAACTGAAGGAAAAAAATGAAGCGCTGCAAAACAGTTTGGAACAAATCAAAAATATCAATGCTGAACTGGAGAAAGCCAAAGAAAAGGCCGAAGAAAGCGACCGGCTTAAATCTGCCTTTCTGGCCAACATGAGCCATGAGATCCGCACTCCTATGAATGGTATTATGGGTTTTGCCAATCTGTTGAAAAAGTCACGCCTTAGCGGTGAAAAAAAACAACAGTATATCGATCTGATCGAACAAAGTGGCAACCGCATGCTAAATATCATCAATGATCTGATTGATATTTCCAGGATAGAAGCAGGCCAGGCAGAGATCCATCTATCGAAAATCAATATCAACGAACAGCTTAAATATCTCTATAGCTTTTTTAAACCGGAAGCTGACAAAAAAGAGCTGGAGCTTACCTGTAGTAAGGCGCTTCCTGATGAACAGGCCCTCCTTCAAACCGATAAGGATAAGTTTTATCTCATATTCGCCAATTTGATCAAAAATGCCCTCAAGTACACTGATAAAGGCAGTATCCGCTTCGGTTATCAGATTAAGGAGGAAAATATAAAGTTCTATGTACAGGATACCGGCATAGGGATTCCCCACGATAAACAACAGGCAATATTTGACCGTTTTGTACGGGCAGATATGAGTATGGGCAAGTCATATGAAGGTGCGGGACTGGGTTTGGCGATCACCAAAGCTTATGTGGAGATGCTGGGAGGTGAGATTTTTATTGAATCAGAGGAAGGAGCAGGGACCCTGTTCTATTTTATCCTTCCATATAGGACCGGAACAACAAGCAACCTTCATCCGGCGCCTTCTGCCCCGGCTTCCGCTAAAAGAGATAAGCTGAAAGAGATGACCTTTTTAATTGTTGAAGATGAGGAAACGGCAGATTTATATATAACCGAGTTACTGAAAAATAAATGCAAGGCGATCCTTCATGCGAAAGAAGGGAATGAAGCAGTTGAACTTGTCCGGGAAAGGGATGATATCGATATAGTATTGATGGATATTAAAATGACCGGAATGGATGGCTATACAGCTACACAAAAAATAAGGGCATTGAAGAAGGATATTGTTATCATAGCCCAAACCGCTTATGCGCTTTCCGGCGACCGTGAAAAAGCCATGAAATCCGGTTGTGATGATTATCTGGCCAAACCCATAGATGAGGGTGATCTGATTGAGGTGGTCTCCAGGAATATTCCGTGAAAAGAGTGACAGGGAGCGGGGTAACCTGCATCTTCCCCGCTATCCATCCCGCATTCAGCGGGATTCGTTTATGAATAATGCAGGTTAGGAACCAATACAATTGACTTATGTCAAAAAATTGTATATCAAGATATCTGATTCATAAATCAATTGATAGGAATGAAAATGGTTTTTTATCTTTGCTATAATACAAAAAAGAATTAGTATGAAAAATAAAATGATGATATTATGAAACCTGTATTCAAGCTAACGGCATTATTTCTTATAATTTTTGTTTTTGGATGCTCGAAAAACAACGCTCCCCTCACTCGAGTCGAAGTGGAAGGGGGGAAAGTGGAGGGTACCGTTGAAGAGGGCATTGCGGTTTATAAAGGCATCCCTTTTGCTGAGCCACCTGTGGGTGAACTGCGTTGGCGGGCACCGCAACCTGTTTCCCCATGGGATACTGTTCTTAAAGCAGATGAATTTGCACCGGCCTGTCCGCAACCTCAGATGAATGCCCCGGAAGGTCAAAAAATGGAAACATCAGAGGATTGCCTGTATCTGAATGTGTGGACACCGGTAAAATCTCCAGAAGAAAAGCTTCCTGTGATGGTATGGATTTATGGAGGAGGTTTCGCCATGGGATCCACGGCAATGCCTACTTATAGCGGAGAGAAATTGGCTGGAATGGGGGTTGTCGTTGTTAGTGTCGCCTATCGTGTGGGCTCTTTGGGATTTATGGCTCACCCAGAATTGACCGCCGAATCGGAACACAATACCTCAGGCAATTACGGGCTTCTTGACCAAATAGCCGGTCTGAAATGGGTTAGGGATAATATCGAAGCCTTTGGCGGCGATCCCGATAATGTTACCATATTTGGAGAATCGGCCGGTGGTATTTCAGTGAGCATGCTGGCTGCCTCTCCATTAACCGGGGGACTTTTTGACAGGGCCATAAGCCAGAGCGGAGGCTCATTTGAGCCGGTAAGTCTCAGGGAACGGACGGATTGTATTCAGCTCCTGGAAGGGGCTGAAAAGAAAGGGGTTGAATTTGCCGAACGCATGGGCGCCAACTCGCTGGCAGAGCTCCGTGAGGTTCCTCCTGAGAAATTGATTAAAGATTCGCTTGCCCGGATGGGCGGATTTTGGCCGAAAGTTGACGGGTATGTCCTTGTTGGCGACCAGTACAAATTATATAAGAAAGGCAAATACAACGACGTTCCCGTTCTTATCGGAACCAACTCCGATGAAGGGTCAATGTTTGTACAACCAAAAGAACCTGAACAATACAAAGAAGATATCCGTTCTCGTTTTGGTCCGTTTGCCGATCAGGTTCTTGAGCTTTATCCTGCAGATAATAAAAAGGAAGCATATTATTCGGCGGCCGATATTTTCCGTGAAACTGCCTTCGCCTGGCCTACCTGGACCTGGGCAAGACTTCAAACAAAAACCGGCAAATCCGACGTTTTCCCCTATTACTCCAACCAGCAACAGCCTGCTCCATCGTTTTCCCCCTATAAGCCAAGGGGAGCAGGGCACGGAGCTGAAATCAGTTACGTATTCCGCCATTTGGATCAGAACAATGGAAGTGAGTATACCGAAGCAGACCGTGAATTATCTGAAATGATGGCCACCTATTGGACCAATTTTGCCAAATACGGGGATCCGAACGGGAAGGAATTGCCTCAGTGGCCGGTTTTCAAAGAAGGTGAACCGACAGTAATGTACCTGAATAGTGATCACAAAACCGGTCCTGTGCCGAACCTGGAAAAACTCAAGCTGATGGAAAAATATTTCCAATGGAAACGTGAAAAGGTGGAAAATCAATAACCTGGAATTGTTTTGGATCGCGATGGGGGGGGTGAAAAGGACATTGCATACAAGAACGGTCACAACGCGCTGGAAGTGTTTGACAAGTATGATATTGAATATCAAACAGCCACATATCCGGCAGGATATACTTATATAACCTGGCGGCACAATCTGATGGTGTTTGCTCCATTGCTTTTTCAACAAGAAAAACTGTTAAACTGTTAAATAGTTATATATTATGAAAACCTTAAAAAAAATCATTACCCGGATATTGGTTTCCGGAATTATCGGACTTTTCATGGTACCTGGCAGCATTTTAGGCCAAGGTATTCGCGGATATCCTCAGGATAAGGATCAACAGCTCTTTGTCAATGACAATATGGCCATTGCCAATACCGAGTATGGCAAGGTGCAGGGATTCAAATTGCGGGGTATTTATAATTTCAGGGGCATTCCTTATGGCGCTGATACTGGAGGAGAAAACCGTTTTATGCCACCCAAAGAACCTGAACCCTGGGACGATACCTACCCGGCTGTATGGTGGGGGAATTCAGCGCCTCAAATTATGGAAGGCCGTTATTCCAATGCATGGTCATCGTTTGTGGATCACTGGAATTACGATGCGGTTAGCGAAGACTGCCTGAAATTAAACATCTGGACACCCGCCATCAATGACAACAAAAAACGGCCCGTGCTGGTATGGTTGCACGGCGGCGGCTACAGGAATGGAAACGGCATTGAGCAGGACGGTTATAATGGACAAAACCTGAGCCGTAAAGGCGATATAGTTTTTGTCTCCATTAACCACAGGTTGGGTCCAATCGGTTTTTCCGATCTTTCCGCTGTTGGGGGAGAAAAATACGCGCACTCAGGCAATGTTGGAGCGCTGGATATGGTGGCCGCCCTCAAATGGGTAAAAAATAATATAGACAACTTTGGAGGTGATCCCGATAATGTAACCATCATGGGACAATCGGGCGGAGGTGCCAAGGTATGTGTGCTTATGAACATGCCCGAGGCTCAGGGATTGTTTCACAAGGCCGTACCCCTGAGTGGTTCCACACTGAATGCCATGGATCAGAAAGAATCCCGAAAAATTGGGAAATACATTTTGGAGGAGGCCGGGCTTGAACCCGGGGAAGTGGATTCACTTCAGAAAATGCCCTGGAAAGATTATATCTTACTGGCAAATAAGGCCTCCCAAAAATATGCTGAGGAAGAAGGAAGTGAAGGTTTTAGAGGGGGTTTCGGGCCTGTTGCTGATGGAGTGAACATCTCCAAAGAGGAGTTTTTCACAGATGCTGAGGGAATGTCCTCGGATGTACCCATGTTGATTTGCAGTACCTTCCATGAATGGAATATGAGCCGCACCAACCCTGAACTGGAAAACATCTCAAAAGAAAAAGCCATTGAGATGCTCCGGGAACGTGCCGGATTTACCGGTGGTTTGGGCGACAAAGCTGATGAAGTTTACGAGGCTTATGCAGAATCATTTCCTGAGGCAAAGCCCATTGAGATCATGACACTCATCTCCAGCAACCGGAAGAGCGTGGTGGAAACAGCCAATGCCAAATCAAACCAGGAAGCTCCGGTTTATGTTGCCTGGTTCGGATGGGAACCGCCCATGTTTAACGGGCGTATGAGGGCTTTCCATTGTCTCGACATTTGTTTCTGGTTCAACAATACCGACCGCATGATTACCCATACAGGCGGCGGGCTTCGCCCCAGGATCCTTTCGGATAAAATGTCGAATGCATTGCTTCGTTTCATGAGAACCGGAGATCCCAATGTCGATGGTCTCCCGCACTGGCCACAATATACCCCTGAAAAAGGAGAAACCATGATCCTGAACGACCATTGTAAAGTGGAAAATGATCCGGACGAAAAAGGACGTGAAATGCTTTCGGAATAGCATCTGAATGAGGGAAATATTTTAATATTTCCTTATCCAATAAAATTTGAACATTACAATTTGATATGTATGAAGTACCATGGAAAATTTTTAATACCTGTATTATTAAGTTTCGTATTTTTTGCTTCCGGATGTGGTTCCAGGTACACTACGGAAGATCAAGGTGATTTTGTACTGATACACAATGAGGGAGGTCAGCCCCTCGGCTATTCGTCCGATTCGGTGATACAAATCCTCACGGTTGATCGTTTTGCCTTTAAAGACCTGAACGGAAACGGGGAGCTGGATGATTATGAAGACTGGCGTTTACCGGTTGATGAACGGGCCAGAGATTTAGCCGGCAGGATGTCTGTAGAACAAATGGCTGGTTTGATGCTTTATAGTGGGCATCAGGCTATTCCTTCACGGGGCGGTGGATTTTCCGGGACAACCCATTATAATGGAAAGCCATTTGATGAAAGCGACGCCAAACCCAGCGATCTCTCCGATGAACAGATTAAGTTTTTGAAACAGGATAATCTGCGGCATGTATTGATCACCTCCGTAGAAAGTCCGGCAGTTGCTGCCCGGTGGAACAACAATGCCCAGGCGTTTGTCGAAGGTATCGGACTGGGTATTCCGGTCAATACGAGCTCTGATCCCCGCCACGGAAGCGATTCGGATGCCGAATACAATGCCGGTGCAGGCGGTGAGATATCTATGTGGCCGGGAACTTTGGGTATAGCTGCTACTTTCAACCCGGGGCTTATGAAGCAATATGGCCGCGTCGCTTCCCGTGAATACCGTGCTTTGGGTATCGCTACAGCATTATCCCCCCAGATAGACCTGGCTACTGAACCCCGGTGGAGCCGCTTCGACGGGACCATGGGTGAAGATCCCGAACTGGCTGCTGATATGGCCGCGGCTTATGTGGATGGATTTCAAACGTCCGAAGGTACC
>JAIPAF010000035.1 GCA_021740225.1 Bacteroidales bacterium
CTTCTCTGATCAATCACCTGCACCGTCTCCTTGTCTTTCATCCATATTGTCTGATAATTCACGTTGTCAACCTGCATATATCTTTCCCATTTAAAACTTCCAAAAAATAATAAAAATATTTATAAGACAAATAAAATGAATTATTTTTACATCGTAAAACCCATGAGATATGTTAAAAAATATGGATCATATTAAAAATATCATCTTTGATCTGGGTGGGGTGATTCTCGATATTGATGTTTTAAAAGGTATAAAGGCTATGGAGCAATTGGGAATCCATGATTTTGAAAGCGCTAAAAACCGGTTTAACCGGACGGAGACATTTCTTGATTTTGAAAAAGGGTTGATTTCGGAAACGGAATTTCTTAAAAGACTTAAAGAAGCGTATGAAGTGGATTTCCATGATGAAGATTTCATTGCTGCCTGGAACGAGATCATTGTGGGTTTTCCGAGTGAGCGAATTGATCTGATGATCAATATGAAAAACTCCCCTGCATTCAGAACCTTTTTGTTAAGCAATACCAATGCTTTTCATAAAAAAGTATATACCAGAATCCTGCAGGAGCAGTACGCGATCGACGGTTTGGAGGACCTGTTTGAAAAGACCTATTTTTCTCATGAGATACACATGAGGAAACCCGATACCGAAATTTATCATTATGTGTTGAATGACGGGGGAATGGTACCGGAAGAAACCCTGTTCATCGATGATTCAGAAGTCAATATTGAAACAGCAAGAGAAATGGGAATGGAAACATTTCATCTGGCTGACGGGATTACCATTAACGATCTTTTTTCTGAACGGCAAGCAACCAGACGGATTTAAGTTTTTCCCTGTCGCGCATCTGATAAAGCCTCACCAGGGCATCTTCCTTTTTATCGAATGATTGAACTGAGATACGGTAAAGGCTGTCTTTTTCAAGAATTTCGGCCTTATATCCTTTCTTTGCCAGTTGGTTTTTATATTGTTGGGCATTGTTTCTAACAAGGAAACTCCCTGCAATGATATGATAGGTTTTGGTATCCCGAGGTTCCTTATACATCAGCGCCCTTTTCTTGTCGGTCATTTGGTTGAGTGTCTGTTTGATTTCTTTGGACACGGAAGCTGTATCCAGGGTGGTATCTCCAGCCACTGGTGCCGGCTCATCCTGTTTTTCACCCGATGCCCAGGTATTATATATCTGCCGGACTATTTTTTGGTTTTCCATTTTATACGCCAGGTAATCAAAAAATCCGGTATAATATCCTCCGGCTATGATGATCAATAGAAGTGTGAATGCTGCAATCCGGAGAATGGTTTTTGTCCGGGATTTTCGTGATGGAGGGGACTGGGAATGTGAAACTTGCTTTTGAGACTTTTTCGGCTTCTCCACCTCGAAAGGTTCGACGGATATCTCTTCGAAACCCAGATTAGAAGCGGGATCATTCTCCGGAACGAGCTCTATACTACCGCTTTCCTCCATTTTTAATGTACCGATACCTTTGAGAGTGAAGGATCCCTTCCCGGCCAATTGATTCCTGGTATGTTGGACAAAATTTTTTATCAGGGACTTTGCTTTGCTTAAAGTAACCTTCTCTTTGGAAACAATGTAATTGGCCAGAATCTGATCACTGTCGGTGGTAACATTCGGATCAAAACGGATTTCTTTCCCGGGGGGATGGATCACTTTTTTCTCGGAATCTATCTTTGCGGAGCGGTAGCTTGAAACAAAGCTCCCCAACCCGGGTATCACGATCCCTTCTCTCCGGGTTAATATGTCTTGTATGATAAAATGTAAATCCAAAGAATCCTAGTTGTTTGAGCTTTTAACAAATATAGACAAAATTTTACAGTTGCCCTCAGGTCGAAACGGGTATATTTGGAATTTCTCTTTAAAATACATGAAGATTGCCTGAAAAATTATACCTTAGCCTTTCTATAATAGTAAGAGAATACCCAAAAAGCAGATATCATGAACTCGAAAGGGAAAATACTCGTAACCGGCGGTACGGGCTATATAGGATCGCATACGGTGGTGGAATTATTGAATGAAAATTATGAGGTAGCCATTGTTGATAATCTGTCCAATTCAGATGAAGGGGTGCTTGATAAAATTAGGGAGATAACGGGGGTAAAGCCTGAGTTCTGTCAATTGGATCTGTGCGACAAGGATGATTTGCAGGAGTTTTTTGCAAAAAACAGGGATATCGATTCCGTGATCCATTTTGCAGCTTATAAGGCAGTGGGCGAGTCGACCAAGAAGCCTTTGAAATATTACAGAAATAATCTGGTATCTACCATCAATTTGCTGGAGTGCATGATTGATCACAAGGTGACCAACATTGTATTTTCCTCTTCATGTACGGTATATGGCCAACCCGACCAATTGCCTGTAGATGAAACCGCTCCTGTTAAGGAACCCCTTTCTCCTTACGGGAATACCAAACAAACCAACGAACGAGTGATTCAATATACCATAGAGGCAGGGAATCCCATTAAAGGGATTTCTCTGAGATATTTCAATCCCATCGGGGCCCATCCTTCTGCAAAGATCGGTGAAATTCCCCGGGGTGTTCCCAACAATCTTGTTCCATACATCACTCAAACGGCAATAGGCATCCGGGATGAACTTAAAGTATTCGGCAATGATTACAATACACCCGACGGAACCCCGATAAGGGATTACATCAATGTGGTTGATCTGGCAAAAGCCCATGTGGCAGCTATTGCCCGACTGATTGATAATAAGAATAAAACCGCCTATGAATATTTTAACCTGGGAACCGGTCGGGGCAATACGGTACTGGAAGTGATCCATGCTTTTGAAAGGGCCACAGGTAAAAAATTGAACTATAAGATTGTCGGACGCAGACCCGGGGATGTGGAACAAGTATATGCCGATACTTCGTATGCCAATAAAGAGCTGGGTTGGAAAGCGGAAAAGACCCTTGAGGAAACCTTACGGTCGGCATGGGAATTTGAGAAGGCATACAGGGATAAAAATTAGAAGGTTGAATAAAAGAAAAGATACTCTATGAATAAGAATATTCTGGTTACCGGTGGTGCCGGATTTATTGGTTCACACGCCATCAGATACCTGGTCAACCAATATCCGGATTATAAGATCATCAACCTTGATAAGCTCACTTACGCGGGAAATTTAGAGAATCTCACCGACATCGAGGGATATTCCAATTATGAATTTGTAAAGGGAGACATTTATGATGCTCCTTTTTTAAATGAATTATTTGACAACTATGCATTTGACGGGATTATTCATTTGGCTGCCGAATCGCATGTTGACCGTTCGATCACCGATCCCAATGAATTCATCAAAACCAATGTGGTTGGAACCGTGAATCTTCTGAATGTAGCCAAGAGCCATTGGCAGGATGATTATAAGGGAAAATTGTTCTATCATGTGTCCACCGATGAAGTATACGGATCACTGGGAGAAGAGGGTTATTTCACCGAGGAAACACCATACGATCCTAAAAGCCCTTATTCAGCCTCCAAGGCAAGCTCCGACCATATGGTAAGGGCATATTACAACACCTATGGTTTGCCTGTGATCGTATCCAACTGTTCCAATAATTATGGACCCAACCAGTTCCCCGAGAAGCTGATCCCGCTTTTCATCAACAACATCAAAAACAACCGCGAGCTGCCGGTGTATGGAAAAGGTGAGAATATCAGGGATTGGTTATATGTAGAGGATCATGCCAAAGCCATTGATTTGATCTATCATCATGGCAGGTTAGGAGAAACCTATAATATAGGAGGTGATAATGAATGGAAGAACATTGATCTCATAAGAAAATTGTGTGAGATCATGGACCGGAAGCTTGACCGCAAGCCCGGCACTTCGGCAAAGCTGATAAAGTTTGTGAAGGACCGCGCCGGGCATGACATGCGGTATGCCATCGATTGCTCGAAACTTAAGAATGAGCTGGGATGGAAGCAGGAGGTGAGCTTTGAGGAAGGGTTGGAAAAAACCGTCGACTGGTATCTGGATAACCAGGAATGGCTTAATCATGTTTTAACGGGAGAATATGAGGAGTATTACCGGAAGCAGTACCTGGAACGATAAGATCAGGAAGCAGTGGGCAGCAGTGGGAAGCAGTATATAATAAGCAAGTAGTAAAGAGCAGAAGAATACAAATATTTAGCAGTCAGTAAGCAGGAGAATATGGTTAGCAGTGGCCAAAATTTTTGTACCAATTAAGGAAAAGATATTAAAACAGGCAATTTAGCCCTGTGTTAACATAGGACGCAGGTAAGAAGTAAAAATTATATATCTTAATAGCAGAATTTTTCGAACCTTTAGATCCGGAAATCCTCTATAATTAACCATTTTAAATAGGATTGATTATGATTGTATGATTGTATCCTCTTCACTTCCAACTACATATTTGATTATTCAACTAGCTTGCAAAACAATATCCTAACTATCTCTTAATAGCTTGATATCAAGCTATTAACTGCATATCACTGCTGTTTACTGCTTCCTACTTGTCATTTCATTCCACGGTAACGGATTTGGCCAGGTTGCGGGGTTGATCCACACTGCATCCGCGAAGTACGGCTATATGATACGATAAAAGCTGTAGCGGAATAACGGTAAGTAGTGAGGCCAGGGTTTCCGGGGTGGGTGGTATTCCCATTACATGGTCGGCCATTTCTCTGATGGTTGTGTCACCTTGGGTAACCAATGCAATGACTTTTCCTTTCCGTGCTTTAATCTCCTGTATGTTGCTTACAATCTTGTCGTATGATTTGTCCTGAAGCGCAATCACCACTACGGGCATATTTTCATCTATCAGGGCAATGGGGCCGTGTTTCATTTCGGCAGCCGGATATCCTTCTGCGTGAATATAGGATATTTCTTTTAGCTTAAGGGCGCCTTCAAGGGCTACCGGGAAAGAATATCCCCTTCCCAGGTAGAGGAAGTTGGTGGCATCCTTGTATAATCTGGCTAATTTCAGAAATTCATCATTATAGGCAAGGATATTGTCAATTTTCTTTGGTATATCTGAAAGTTCGGCTACCAGGTTTTGGTAATGAGAGGAGGTGATGTTGCCTTTCTTTTTGCTAAGCATGATGGCCATCATGGCCAATACGGTTACCTGGGTTGTAAATGCTTTTGTTGATGCTACGCCGATTTCTGGTCCCGCGTGGGTATATACTCCGGCATCTGTTTCTCTCGGAATACTTGAGCCAACTACATTGCATATTCCGAGTACGGTAGCTCCCGCTTCTTTGGCCAACTGAATGGCGGCCAAAGAGTCGGCAGTCTCCCCGCTTTGGCTGATGGTTATGACAATGTCGTCTTTATGGATAATGGGATTTCTGTAACGAAACTCCGAAGCATATTCGACTTCTACGGGTACGCGGGCCAGATCCTCAATAAGGTATTCTCCTATTAGCCCGGCATGCCATGATGTTCCGCACCCCAGAATTATGATTCGCCGTGCTTTTTCCAGGTCAGGCATAACGGTATGCAGACCCCCCAGAGAGATTTCCGTCATCTCCTGAGAAATTCTCCCCCTGAAAGTATCCTTAATGGAACGGGGCTGCTCGAAGATTTCTTTAAGCATGAAATGGGGGTATCCATTTTTTTCAATGTCCCCGATTTCCATATCCAGCTTTTGGACTTTGGGAGTTAGTTGGTCATTGTTAAGGGTTTTCAGTAACATCTTATCGCGGCCCAGTACGGCCATCTCATTGTCATTGAGGTAGATTACGCTTTTTGTATGTTCCACGATGGGGGTAGCATCAGAGGCAAGGAAATATTCATTTTCTCCGACACCAATTACCAGCGGACTGCCTCTTCTGGCAGCAATGAGTGTGTCGGGTTCTTCTCTACAAATAATGGCCAGACCGTAGGCACCAATCACTTTGTGTAGAGCCAGCCTAACCGCTATTTCAGCGGAAACCCTGCCTTTCAGGTAAATGTATTCCATCAGGTTGGCCAGTACTTCGGTATCGGTTTCCGATTTAAAAGTATAATCCCGGTCTTCCAGCTTTTTCTTTAAATGGCTGTAGTTTTCAATGATGCCATTGTGAATCACAATAAAATGGCCGTTTTCAGAGGCATGGGGATGAGCATTGATGTCATTGGGCTCGCCGTGTGTGGCCCAGCGGGTGTGACCAATGCCAATATCTCCCGAAATATCATGGGTTTTGGCATATGCTTCCAGATCAGCTACTTTGCCTTTCTTTTTGTATATAGAAGCTGCCTGGTCTTTGCCCAGAAGAGAAATACCCGCTGAATCGTATCCACGGTATTCAAGCCTTTTCAAACCGTTAACAAGAATGGGGTAAGCTTCCCTATTGCCAATGTAGCCGACAATTCCACACATATTGCTTAGGGTTTGAAATATTTGATTCTGAGTTTGAGCGGATTGGTATGATTGGCACCGGATATAATTAATTGGCCGGGGCGATACCGAAAATCCCTGGTTTGTATATACAACCGGTTGTTATCCACCTCTTCGTTGATATAAGCCTGAAGGTAGCTGGTAATGTTACAGCTGAATACATGCCGGTCCTCATCATATTCGCCGTTGAAATACCGGCTTTGCGAAATGGAAATATAGCTTGTGTCCCTGGGATAGGCATACATACCGACCGATTCAGGAAACAGTGGACTATCGGATGGTATTAATGGTTTTAGTTCAATTTCCGCACGGGCCAGAAAGTTGCTATCTTTTCGGAAGGTTTCTCTTACTTTTTCGGGTATCAACAGTTTTCCCCTGGTTCCTCCCGGCCCGTTTATCAGCAAAATACTATCGTTTTCGGTAGTGTCATTGTTGAGAAAACGGTTGACATTTTTCTCGGTAGCCGTAGCAGTCTCATGGTTATGTTCAAAGGTGTTAACCCGTAAATTATGAGGTGGAATGGGATACTCCAGCTCCAGGGTATCATCCTCATCGGCTTCCTTGTAAGTCAGCTCAAGTCTTGTGGTATCATTGGTTATTTTGATGCTGTTCAGGAATCCTTTGCCCTGGGTTTCCATTTCAACAAAGATACCCGGGAAAAATTCAATGAAATCATCCATTTCTCCCATAATCGTATCCTCGGCGGTTGTAAGAAATTCTGCAAACGATTGGGTAAGGTTGACTTTTATTATGCTGTCTCCCAGGAATTCTGAAGATTCAGAAATTAAATCATGGGGATCATAAAATTCTTCCGGATTCGTGGTGGAATAATAGTTGTTGTTGATATCGAGCTTCTTATTTAATTTATAGACACGGATATCCGATTCTCCGATGGATCCGTAGGTTTCTCCCAGCTGGAAATAAAGCGTAGCGCCTATAGCTTCTTCCACTGAAGAAAAATCCAGAGAGTCAGCTTTATAAATTTGTGACATAAAACGCGCTTTCATACTTCCGAAGTAAGGACTGAAATAATCCCCCAGGAGAAGATTGGAGTGCTGAAGCGTGGTTGGGGCTTCAAAAGAAGAATAGAGCGTTGGGAATGAATCGGACCTTTCAACAAATGTTTTGACCTGAAAACTGGTATCATACTCTGCTGTTATGCTATCGTTAGAAGGCATGATCTGATCTCCGAATTCTTTTGCTTCTTTTTCACACCCGATAACAGCTAAAATCATTCCTGAAAATAACAGGGCCTGCTTCACCGCCTTTCCAAATTTTCTCTTCATCACTAAACCTTTCTTGTTAAAAATCATAAATTTATTTGGTTAATAATTCATCATAGAACTTTGAATAAGCATCTATGTATTGATCCTCGGGTTGGTATTCAAGGGTTGGTATATTGGTATTTTGAATATAAGATTCAATTTCTTCATTGATTTGGTTGCTCCCCTTGATGAGGGCATCTGAATTGTCGATGGCCATCTTGGTAAGATTTACATAATCCGGATTGTCCTTAATTTTTTTGATGACTTGGTTGGTTATCCCTTCAATTTTGAGTTTGTTCTTGAATTCTTGTCTTAAGGGTGTGTCAAATTCATCATCGTAAATGGAGTAAACCACTTTTGAATTGTTAAAAAGCGGATCTTCATTATAGGAGTGTTTGAGAAATAAAGGCACCAATGAGGTGAACCATCCAAGGCAATGGACAATATCGGGGGACCAGCGTAATTTTTTTACGGTTTCCAATACCCCTCTGGCAAAAAATATGGCTCTTTCATCATTATCGGAAAAGAATTCCCCATTTTCATCTTTTAAAGTATATCTTCTCTGGAAGTAGTCTTCATTATCAATAAAGTATACTTGCATACGTGCCGACTGGATGGAAGCAACCTTGATGATCAAAGGCCGATCGGTATCATCAATGATCAGATTCATACCGGAAAGCCTTATTACCTCGTGAAGTTGATTTCGTCTCTCATTAATGCTCCCGTATTTGGGCATAAATGTTCTTATTTCCTTTCCTCTCTCCTGTATGCCCTGGGGTAAATATCGACCGGTACGGGACATTTCAGTCTCAGGAAGATAGGGGGTTATTTCCTGAGATATGAAAAGTACTTTAGTTTTTTCCATTATCGTATATATTTAGTAAAAAAGCAGGTGCAAAAGTAGTAAAATTATTCGTAATTACCAATAATTTAGAATACCTGCCGGTTCTATTCCCGGCACGAAAAAAATTGCCGTTGGTTTATTTTCCGATCCAGTATCTCAGGTGGTAGGCGCTGTCCCAAAAGAGCCATTCATATCTGGAAGAACGGATATACAGGCTTTTCATATTATCTCTTGTTTTTTGATTGTTTTCTCCGGCGAGTCTTTCGGTGATTTCCTTCAGTCGTTGGGTGGTTTCATCAAATTCGGCACTTGAATAGGTATTTATCCACTGTTGATATTTGTTTTCTTTGTTGGCATTGTAATAGATATGAACCGCTACTTTGTTGTAAAGCCAGAAACAGGGCAGCAAGCTTGCCAGTGCCTCGGGATAGCTCTTGTATGCGGCTGCGTTGAGCAGAAAATTGGAATAGGCTTCGGTGGCAAGGGCAATTTCTTTCGGAGGGGTTATGTTGAATTGCTTTATAAACTCATCGTGCAAGGCTCTTTCAATTTCCAGGCCTTCTTTGGCAAAGGAAATGAATTCCATGAGTTCATCATGGGAATGTGCTACTGAAGCCAAAGCAGCAAGGGCGCGTGAATATTCACCGATATAATGGATATCCTGACTGATGTAGAAACGAAATTTTTCTTCCGGCAGGGTGCCGCGGGCAAGTTCAATATTGAACGGGTGTTGTATGAGTTCCTGATAGATCGGTTCAACCGATTCATCCAGTTCTTTTAAAAAGTTCATAACAGCTTGTTTTTAACTCCAAAATTTATAAAAATGATGGACCGGTCCATGTCCCTTTCCGATTTGATATGTTGACCCTTCCAGTATAGCCTGATGGGTATATTCCATTCCTTTGCGGATGGCTTCTTTCAGGGTGTAGCCCAGAGCCAGCCAGGAGGCAACAGCGGACGACAAAGTACACCCCGTACCATGGGTGTTTTTTGTATCAATGCGTTTAAAGGGAATTTCGATAAGCTCATCCTGTGAGGAGATATAGAAGATGTCGGTTAACTCGTTTCCTTTGAAATGCCCTGATTTTAATAAAACAGACTCTGCTCCTGTCTGTGAAAGCTCGCGGGCTGCATTTTTAAAATCTTCTTTGGTGTTGATCTTTTTATCCAGAATGATTTCGGCCTCCGGGATATTGGGAGTGATTACCGAGGCCACCGGGAGCAGCTCTTTAATCAGCGTTTCAATGGCATCATCCTTAAGCAGTTTGTCGCCTGAAGTGGCTACCATTACCGGGTCCAAAACCACATTGTACATCTGGTATTTTTGCAATGAGCGCAATACCGTTTTGATCACCTCGGAACTATGCAGCATCCCTATTTTTACGGCATCAGTGCCGATATCTTCCATAACCGAGTCGATTTGGCTTTCAATGATCTCAACGGGAACGGGGTGGATATCCCTTACCCCTTCAGTGTTCTGGGCCGTTATGGCCGTTATGGCCGACATCCCGTATACCCCATTTGCTGAGAAGGCCTTCAGATCCGCCTGTATTCCGGCGCCTCCGCCACTGTCCGAGCCAGCTATGGTCAGTGCTTTTTTATAGTATTGGATGTTTTTCATGATAACCATTTTTTTATAGTTTCAGAAATGGGAATACCCTTCTTTCAGATCTTTCACTTCTTTTTTGTTTTTAAGATATATAATCTGTGGTTCCCCTTTTTCCAGGTATCCGATCTGATATAAGGGTTTTGAAAATTTTTCCCGGAATTTGCCGGCCATTGTTTCATATTCGTTTTTATCCACTGTCAGCAGAAGCACATAATCCTCTCCTCCCGATACGGATAATTCAAGCGGGTTCCATTTATAATGTTCCGATTGTCGGATCAATTCATTTGACATGGGTATATGTTCCAGTTCAACAGTGCCTTTTAGTTGGGAAGCTTTCAGGATGTGTTTCAGATCGGAGGCGATTCCGTCGGAGACGTCCATCATTGCATGCACCGTTTCGAATTGCGAAAGCCACAACCCCTCTGAAATATGTGGGGGTGGAGTCAGGTGGTGTTCGAGGAGCTTTTTTGCTATGGGGTCTTCGGGCAGATCATTCAGGATTATTTGCAAGCCTCCTGCAGAATCGCCGACTTTACCGGTCAGACAAACGAGATCATCTGCCTTGGCTGTTGAGCGCAATTTGATGTGCTTTGTCGAAATTTTTCCGGTCACTCCTACATTGACAATGATATTGTTTTCGGAACTAGTGGTATCACCCCCGAGAAGCGGCACATGGAATTCTTCACTCAGGGATTTATAGCCTTTCATGAATTCTTCCACCCATTCCACCTCCATATCTTTCGGCAGACCTATGGAAAGATAGCTGGCAATGGGTTTGCCGCCCATGGCTGCAATATCGCTCAGGTTCACCGACAGGGATTTATATCCGAGCTGGTAGGGTGAGATCTTATCCCTGAGAAAGTGGGTCTTTTCGATGAGCATATCTGTGGTGTATATATGAGAAGTATGCTCATCAATGGGTATAATGGCAGCATCGTCCCCGATACCGGTAAGGTGTTTGTTCACAAGCTCTTTGAACTCAGGTGCGATTACTTCCTCTATGAGTCCGAATTCACCTATTTTGGATATTTTCATAGGCTGATTTTTTGTTTGTATTTTCATACGATGTAATGCATGAATGCTTGAATGACTGAATGTTTGAATGTGAATATTTACGCATTGTGCATCCTGGCTTTGTCCACGGCTTGTCTCAATTCTTTTGCAGCATGCTCCGGGTCATCAGCAGAGCAGATACCTGAGACAACAGCCACTCCGTCCGCACCGGCCTGTATTACTTCACCGGCATTATGCGCTTTTATGCTTCCTATTCCCACTGACGGATGCCGGCATATTTCGGTAATCCTGCGTACTCCTTCCAATCCCAGTTCCTCAGTAAGCTCTTCTTTGGTAGGAGTGGTATAAACCGGGCTGATGGCAATATAATCCAAATCCAGCTTGCCGGCTTCTTTTGCCTGTTCATAGCTTTCGACTGAAAGTCCTATGATGGTCTCTTTTCCCATAATTCTCCGGGCCATCTCATAAGGCATGTCTTTCTGCCCCAGATGGACTCCGTCGGCTCCGACGGCAAGAGCCACATCCACCCTGTCGTTGATCAGTAAAGGCACGTCATAAGATTTCAGTATTTTTTTTATATGTGATGCTTCTTCAATGAACGCTTTTGTATCCAGTTTTTTTTCTCTGAGCTGAACGACCGTAGTCCCTCCCTTTACTGCTTTTTCCACTACCCAGTCAAGAGACCTCCCCAGAGACAGGTCTCTGTCGGTAACCAGGTAGAGTGCAGGATTGAACGTTTTCTTGTCACTCATTTTTCCAGCGATTTTGTATCTGTTCACCGTCGATTTTATAAAGGGCATCAAGGAATTTGGCATAGAAAGTACCGGGGGCATCCGATTCTTCTGCCGCCATTTCCCCGGCGATACCCATAACAACCATTGCTTCCGTAGCAGCCGTAAACGGGTCGGAGTTGATCCCGGCAAAAGCAGCCGTAAGAGCGGTGGCTGTACATCCTGTACCGGTAACCTTTCCCATCAGCGGATGGCCATTGGTTATTGCGCGGGTATCCTCTCCTTTGGTAATGTAGTCCGTTTTTCCGCTGATACTAACCACTGCATTTGCGTTTTTGGCCAGTTCTTTTGCCGCTTCGAGTGCTTTTTCAGCGGATGCCGTGCTGTCCACTCCTTTGGTGGTGAATCCGGCCTGGGCTATGGCCAGTACTTCCGAACCGTTACCTCTTATAACCTGTGGCCTGACTTCTTGTATGATATCTTTTGTGGTATTGGTTCGGAAAGTTGTCGCTCCGGCCCCAACAGGGTCCAATACTACCGGAATCCCTTTCTTCTTTGCTGTTTTGCCGGCCAGGTGCATGGCTTCAACCCATTTTTCGCTCAATGTACCGATGTTGATCACCAATGCCGAAGCGAGGGAAGCCATTTCCTCCATTTCCTCGGTGGCATGGGCCATTACAGGAGAGGCACCTATGGATATCAATGCATTGGCCGTACTGTTCATTACCACATAGTTGGTAATATTGTGTACCAGGGGCGCCTTCTCCCTTAATTTTTCAAGATCCTGTATGAGTTGTTTCTGATCCTTCATAATGATTTGTTTTTTATTTATTTGCACATATTGCTACATAGTTTCCTTTGTCATATCCTTCCTGTGCTTTTTCAATGTAATCATTGGAATATAAGGGATGCGTGGTAAGGGTCTGGGCGAACCGAAAATTGCTGAAACCCGCGTTTTTCATCACCTCCGCTTTTTCCCGGGTACTTCTCCAATTGGCTTCTTTCACGAATTCTATCGGATAAACCGAGGAAGGCCTGATATCGTTAAGCATATCGTGATCCCATGTACCAAGCGTTTTGGCAAGGTTATACAACATAGCAAATGATCCTTCCTTGGGTACGTCGATCACTACAAGCCTTCCGCCTTTTTTGAGTGCATAGTATGCCTTTTCAAACGCCGTATCCAGGTCGCTGATATAACTCGGAGTACCGTTGAACAATAGGGTGTCATATGTCTCGGCCTCCAGCCCGGCTTCCTCTGCTGTGGCAATATTCACTGACATACCCCTTTTTCTGGCAATTTCAGCCATAGATTCAGAAGGTTCTATACCTTCTTTCACTTCAATGCCGTAATTTTTCTGCAGGAAGTATTCAAACAGACCACTGCCACAACCTACAGATAAAGCTTTTCCGGGATTATTAAGAAAATAAGCCACAACCGAAAGCTCCGAGAGGAACAGGTTCTCATTTTCCATGAACCAGGCATCATATTTCCCGGCATACTGATCGAACGATAATTTCTGTTTTGTTTTCTTGTCTGTGTTCATAGTATTAAAATTTGAATTTGAAATGAATAAAAAAAAGCCGTTTCGCTAACTACGCAGCTCGGCGAAACGGCTTTCAATGAATCTATAAATGCCGAAAAATCCATCGTTTACCGTATCCCTGCGCTGCCATTAAGCAGATCAGGTTCAAAGGGTTTATTCTCAGCCTCCCGGTACTTCCGGGAAGCACCCCTGAAACGGATGAAATTTCCTTGCTTTGTTAAAGAACTTTATTAATAGTTAGGACAAAATTAACAAAATTTTGTTTAATTTTTCGTTTAAGACTATAAAATATTGTTAATAAAGTCCACATATACCATAAAATGTTTATTTACAATTATTTCAAATCCCATATCAAAAATTATGAAACAAATAATTTTACGTATACCGGATCATAAATATTCATTTTTTATTGAACTTATAACCATCAAAAATCCGATTAGGAAAACGTTTTTTCATGCCCCCTTCGTCTTTCATTCGTGAACCTGTCCCGTATGAAAGCAGAATCCGTGGCTATATATTTAAAAATACCTGCAAAATGCCGGTGGTCTACTAATATTCCTTCCATTCGAATCCTTCCGGGTTCATCACGGACATATTTTCACCGGACTGACTCAGAACCAGTAGACCATGTTTTGCGGCAAGTTCATAGCTGTCGGAAGGAACGCTCATACCGGCTACTGCTCCTATAATCCTTTTACCGG
>JAIPAF010000036.1 GCA_021740225.1 Bacteroidales bacterium
TGATAAGTACCCCCAATATTCGTTTTTCTTCCAGAATGTTTTATTTTTTTGGTTTTAAGTAGATAAAATAATAAAATGTTACTTTGATACCATCATTGGTTTGGGATTTTTTAAGCATATGATTGAGTTTTTGAGGTTGAATTGACTATTTTTGAAATTTCAGAATTGAACACCTTAATCTATTAAAATAAAGGCTTATGAAACGATTGATGGTTTTATTGCTTCTTCCGGCTGTGCTTATATCCTGCAAACAGAATAATAAGGATGAGAAACAAACCCAGAATAGTGAACGATCAAAAAAAGAAGTACAGGCCGATATCAAGGAAAGCACCCATGTAAAAAAGGGACAGGAAGTGCCGGATTTCACTTTCACAACAACCGAAGGAGAAGAATACAGCATACAAGATCTGCAGGAGAAAGTGGTTTTATTGAATTTTTTTGCCACATGGTGCCCAACCTGTATGAAGGAGATGCCTGCCCTTCAGGAGCAGATATGGGAAAAATACAGGGATAACAAAGATTTCTTTTTGGTAAGTATAGGCAGAGAGCAGAATATGAATAAGATGAAGGAGTTTAAAAAAGAGAAAGGATATGACTTCAATTTCGCTCCGGATACTGGCCGGGTGATTTACGGTAAATTTGCCGAGAAATATATTCCACGCAATGTGGTGATAAATGAAGAAGGAACCATCGTGTATCAGAATACAGGCTATAAAGAAGAGGAATTCCTACAGATGATGAATATTATAGAAAAAGAATTGGAAGATTAGGCGGCTTTTTTTGTTGTAAACCCCCTTGATAATAGATCTGAATTGTTTTGAAGATGATTTTTTTAGAAATCGGTTGGGTAGATTATAATAATTTGTTTATATTTGTGAATTAATTAACAGTAACGACTGAGAAACGGACTGTGCTCGGTTTCAAGGTCAAAGAACTTAAAATCTAATCCGGAGGTATTTCTGATGGAAAAGAGAATTGGCACTACCATCATTCGTATTCAGGACCGCCAGAAGGCAGGCAAGATCAACGAGATCCTTTCCACTCATGCCAATATCATTATCGGTCGCCAGGGGCTTCCCCAAACGGACGGTACCAGTATTATATCCCTGGTACTGGAAGGTACAACGGATGAAATAGGTTCTTTGACCGGCCAAATAGGCCGCATCAAGGGGATCCAGACCAAGTCCGTTCTCCTGAAAAACGACTGATAAACTGATTATGAATGCAAACAAATTTTTTTTACTGGCAGTATTCATCATAATATTGCCATTGTCAGCATTAAAAGCACAAAAAGGTAGTGTTAATGGAAAAGTGATAAACCAGTCTACCGGAGACCAGCTGAACAGCGTAAATTTATTGCTTTACAAGATCGGCGAGGAAACGAGTGTATATCGCAATGGTATAACCGATCTTTCAGGGCAGTTTAGCTTTACGGATTTACCGTATGGTGAGTATGTGCTTACTGCGAGTCACATTGGGTTTAAAAAAGTCAAAAAGCAATTTCAACTGGAAAAGAGCACTTATGAGCTGAAAGTTGCCATGGAGGAGCAACGAATTGATCTCGGAGAGGTGGTGGTATCCAGTCTGCATCAGGAACAGCAGGTAAAACAGGTTTCCATGCCCATGGAAGTGTTAAATGGTCCGGATGCCGAAGCAATGGCTGCATTTTCTCCTGCTGAAGCCCTTGAACAAGAACCTGGTATTGCAATGCAAAGTGATGGCATTTGGGCTACCAGCGTTAATATACGGGGAATGAACGAACAACGTATTGTCGCCCTCGTGGATGGCAATCGCATCGAAACCGCCACCGATCTGGCTGCCGGTCTGTCAATGGTAGACATGTCTGATTTGCAGAGAATAGAAGTGATCAAAGGAGCGGCTTCATCGATATATGGTTCAGGAGCAATGGGAGGAGTGGTGAATTTTGTTACCAAAACCGGACAATTTGCCTCCAAACCTTATGTTCGGGGAGAGCTATCCTCTTCATTCCAAAGCGTGAATGAAATGGTTTTCCGAAAACTGGCCATCACCACCGGCAATGACTTCGGATACCTCAGGGCAAGTGGAATGGCCCGTAATGCAGCCGATGTCAAAACCCCCGAAGGCATACTTCCCAATAGCCAGTTTCAGGACAACAACATTTCTTTGGATGCAGGCTTGAAACCATTTGAAAATCACACCCTGGAAATGGAGTTTCAGCGCTTCTATGCTGAAAACGTTGGAATTCCCGGAGGAGCCCCTTTCCCCGGAGATGCAGAAGCCACTTATCCTGAAGAAAAAAGAACGCTTTACAGCGCCAAATATTCCATAGATAAATTATTGCCTTCGCTGAACGAGTTCTCTGTAAAATACTTTCACCAGTATATTCTCAGGGATGTGCTGATGAAACCCAACACCCCTCCTCAACAGTCAGGAAATTTCAGGATTACACCTGAAAAAGTAACTCCCGGAGGTCAGCATTATACCGATGGACTGAAGATGAAAACCGACTGGGAGTTGGGAGACCGTCACAATGTAATAGCTGGTATTGACTTGTGGCAAAGAGAACTTAATACACAAAGAGAAAAGCATATACGTCAGGAAGTACTGGATGACAACGAAGACCCGTTGGATACTATTCAAATCATCCGGGGGGAAAAACCCATTCCAAAGTCAAAATTTGGAAGTGGTGGAATTTTTCTACAGGATGAATTTTCGCTTCTGGATGATCTGAAGTTGGTGATAGGGGGAAGATATGACCTGATCAGAGTATGGAATGAGCAGGCGCTTGACCCGGAATATCTTATTATCAATGGTGAAAGAAAAGATCCTCCACCCAATCAGCGGATTACTTTCAAAGAGCAAACCGTGTACAACAAATCCTGGAGTGCCAATCTGGGAATGTTACATAATCTTACGGAAAATGTGGATCTGACCCTGACCCTGGGCCGTTCATTTCGCTCCCCTGATCTTGAAGAGCGATACAAATATATTGATCTGGGAAATAAAGTGAGAATAGGGGATCCCGAGCTTCAGCCTGAAAACGGGTACACGGTGGATGCAGGGTTCAGGGTTTGGAAACCTGAATTTAATTTTCGTGTGAATGTATTTGCAAACCGGTTCTCCAACATGATCGTTGAGAAACCGGGAGATTATATTTATACTTATAATACCGGCCCGTTAGCAGGGACTCAGGATACCCTCCCTGCCCTTATCAACTCAAATGTAGACCAGGCGCTGCTCTACGGATTTGATATGAAGATGGGTATTCAATTGACCAATCGTTTGGTTTTGCATGGAACCGCTTCCTTTGTAAGAGGAAAAGATACAAAGAATGACCAAAACCTTCCTTTGATCCCGCCCCTTAACGGAAGAGTGGGATTTAAATACCGGTTCTTTAAAGATCTCAGTGTTGATGTATATACCAAACATTATAACAAACAAGACAAAATAGCGGAAGGAGAAAAAGAAACCCCGGGCTACTCGATTTATAACCTGACCATTTATACCAGACCCATAGATTTAAATTTTGCTAAACTGAAACTGACCGGCGGAGTGGAGAACATTTTTAACAGGGCATATAGGAATCATTTATCAACCAACCGTGGTGAAGTGAAAATTGAACCGGGAAGAAATATTTTTCTGAAGGCACAACTTCAATTTTAAGTGGGAACAGAGGGAATGACGGTTACTTTTTGCAAAAAAACAAATGAATACAATACAACCCCAATAATAGATTAATTGTAAAAGTAAAAACAGGCAATTTATGAAATTCGATCCAGGAAGCTATAATATCAAAGATGAACGCATGAAGCCTTTCATCGATCCCGGTGAAATATGGGAATTTATTAATGATACAAGAAATCCCGGTAAACAGGAGGTAAGAGACATCATCGCTAAATCATTGAATAAGGAAAGGCTTTCACTCAGAGATACCGCTGTATTGATCAATGCAGACGATCCTGAACTGGTGCAAGAAATAAAGCAAGGTGCCCGTGATCTGAAGGACAAAATCTACGGGAACCGCATCGTGCTTTTTGCCCCTCTTTATATAGGAAACAAATGTACCAACAATTGTAAGTATTGTGGATTCCGGGCCTCGAACACAGAGGCAATCAGAAAAACACTCACCGATGAAGAGATTGTTCGGGAAACAGAGGCTTTGGAGGATAACGGCCAAAAACGCCTCATTCTTGTATATGGGGAACATCCGGAATATAGTGCTGACTATATTGCCCATACTGTTAAACAGGTATATAAGGTAAAAAAAGGAAACGGAGAGATTCGGAGGGTTAACATCAATGCTGCACCCCTCGATATAGAAGGTTTTAAAACGGTTTGGGAAGCCGGAATCGGTACCTATCAGATATTCCAGGAAACTTATCATCCTGAAGCCTATAAGTGGTACCACCTGGGCGGAAAGAAAACAGATTATAACTGGCGCCTGACTTCCCTCGACAGAGCTCAGGAAGCCGGCGTTGATGATGTGGGAATAGGGGCGCTCTTCGGTCTCTTTGACTGGAGATTCGAAGTACTTGCACTGGTACGCCATACCAATCATTTTGAAGCATGCTATAATGTGGGCCCCCATACCATATCTTTTCCCAGAATAAAAGATGCTGCAAACCTCAATATAGATCCTCAATATGAAGTCAGTGATGAGGAATTTTCAAGACTGGTGGCTATTCTCAGACTGGCTGTTCCTTATACAGGGTTGATCCTGACGGCACGGGAAAATTCTGAGTTACGAAAAGAGGTTATGCAGTTTGGGGTCAGCCAGATAGACGGAGGTACCCGTATCGAACTGGGTTCTTATACCCAGACCCAAAATGAAGAGCAAAACCTGAACAAAGAACAATTCCATATTGGCGATTCCAGGTCGCTTGGAGAAGTGATCGATGAATTACTGGAGGATGGTTATCTTCCATCCTTTTGTACCGCCTGCTACCGGTTGGGCAGGACCGGCGAACATTTTATGGAATTTTCCGTGCCTGGCTTCATCAAACGTTACTGTACACCCAATGCTATTTTAACATTGGCCGAATATCTTGTGGATTATGCCCGGCCCCATGTGGCAGAAAAGGGATGGAACGTGATTGAAGAGAATATTCAGCAGTTGGATGATTCCAAACGGACTGAACAATTGAGGAATCGGCTCCAAAGAATAAGACAGGGTGAGCGGGATTTATATTTCTGATCAAGGCCTTCCTGCTTCTTTTTTTTGGATCCTTTTATTATTTTTGTCGGCCAATCAAACACAAAACATATTGAATATGAAATTTTTTATTGATACAGCCAACCTTGATCAAATAAAGGAAGCCCAGGATCTGGGAGTACTGGATGGAGTAACAACCAATCCCAGTCTGATGGCAAAGGAGGGAATTACCGGCGAAGAAAATATTGAGCAGCATTACCGGAAAATCTGTGAGATAGTCGACGGCGATGTAAGTGCTGAGGTAATTTCTACCGATTTTGACGGTATGGTTAAGGAAGCTGAGCACCTTGTTACCCTTCACCCTCAGATTGTTGTTAAGATTCCTATGACCAGGGAGGGGGTGAAGGCTATCAAGTATCTTAATGATAAGGGGATCAGAGTAAATTGTACGCTGGTGTTTTCCGCGGGCCAGGCATTATTGGCAGCCAAGGCAGGAGCAACCTATGTATCTCCTTTCATAGGCCGGCTCGATGATATATCAACGGATGGCGTTGCATTGATCCGACAAATCGTTGATATCTACAACTATTACGGTTTTGAAACGCAAGTGCTTGCTGCTTCTGTCCGCCATACCCTGCATATAATTCAGGTTATGGAAGCAGGAGCCGATGTGGCAACTTGTCCACTTAAACCGATCTTGGGTCTTCTGAAACATCCGCTAACGGATATAGGACTTGAAAAATTTTTGAATGATCACCGGAATGCAGGGAAATAACTCTTAACAATAGTTAAATTAGGTATCTGGTCTGACAGGAGATCGGTCGAGATAGGCTATGCGCCTGCGGCCGGTCTCTTTTTTGATGATAGGGCAAAAATGATTGATTGATTTTAAAAAGAGATGGGTAATTGTAATTTTTTCTCGGTGTTTTTTGTTTTGTATCAAACAAAAGAGGGCTTAGAAATGTAATATGGATGGAACCCCAAGTGATACGGAAGACAGTAAATAACCTAAAAGGATAAAATTTAATCTTGATTGTGTTCGTTTAATAATATCAATCCATTTTTTTAACACATTAAATATAATGCCTATGTATTTAAAAATTCATCCTGAAACACCCAGCCAGCGACAAATTCGTCGAGTAGCCGATGTTCTTAGACATGATGGAGTCATCATTTACCCAACCGATACCGTATACGCTTTAGGATGGAGAATTAACAACACAAAATCGGAGGATAAAGTCAGTCAGATTAGAAAGGACCACAAAAAGAGAACCAGCTTTTCTCTTATCTGTAAGGATCTTAGTCAGGTTTCCCAGTTCACAAAACCGCTGGATAAGTCTACATTCAAATTGTTGAAGCATAATCTTCCCGGTCCGTTTACTTTTCTGTTGCCTGCCAGTAATAAGATACCTAAATTGTACAAAAGCAACAAAAACATTGTAGGCATCCGTATCCCCGATAACAACATTCCGTTGCAGATAGTTGAGGAATTGGGGGAACCGATTATGACAACCTCTCTGCGCAATACCAATGATGAGGTTATGGATTACCTTGTGGACCCGCAACAGATTTTTGAGAAATACAGCACACAGGTTGATGTGATAATAGATGGTGGTTTGGGTAATGTTGAAGCCTCCACCATAGTGGATTGTACCAATAACGAGCCTTATATTATCCGTGAAGGCAAAGGAGAATTGGTATCTTAGAATTTTTTCTATTATCTGAATAATTGGAAGCCGCACGATACCTTCGCCCTCATATTACAATGAATTTACTTATTGAGGCATGTTTTTCGGGCGGCTTTTTTATTATGGGGAATGATTTACATTACCTGCTATAACTGTTCGTCTTTTGATGATGTGTGTTATTTCTTGTAAAATGCCGGGGAAAAAAGAATAAGCACGGTAAACAGTTCAAGTCTTCCGATTAGCATAAGAAAAGAAAGCAACCATTTTCCAAAATCGGGAATGTGGGCATAGTTTTCTACAGGGCCTACGGCACCGATTCCCGGACCGATGTTACCCAACGTGGCAGCGGCAGAGCCAAGGGAAGAGGGCAGGTCATAACCCATAGCCGAAATGATTATGGTGCTTGCTGCAAGAATCATCATATAGAGCACCACAAATGCCTGAATATTGGTGATGATCTGAGGAGCAATGCTTTTTTTATTCAGCCTGACCGGAATTACGGCCCTCGGATGAAGCAGGCGCTTTAACTCCAATGCACTGTTTTTGATTAGCAGGGCCACCCTTACAATTTTGATGCTACTTCCGGTAGAACCTCCCGATCCTCCCACGAACATTAACATGAAAATGATTACCACCAGAAAAGGGGACCATTGTAAATAATCCGTGGTCACATATCCCGTGGTAGTAGTTATGGATACCACCTGAAATAATGAATTCCTGAATGATTCTTCAAAAGGCAGAACATTCCCGAACCATAAAAAAGCGGTGATAAGTATGGTGAAACTTAATAAAATGAATATGTAGAACCTGAATTCTTCATTTTTAACAATTTTATTAAACTGAAGATGCATACCATAATAGGAAAGGACAAAATTTGTGCCCGCAAGGAACATGAATACCGTAATGATGTATTGAACGTAAGGGGAAAAATGGGCAATACTGGCCTGTTTGGTGGAATAGCCACCCGTGGCCATTGTAGTAAATGAGTGACACACGGCATCGTAAAGTTTAACATCACCAAGGGTCAATAGTATGATCTCACTGATTGTGAAAATCATGTATATTATCCAGAGTCGTTTTGCTGTTTCTTTAACCCGGGGGTGAAATTTGTCGGGGGTGGGACCCGGCACGTCAGCAACAAATAGCTGCATACCTCCGATTCCGAATATTGGCAGGATGGCCAGTGAAAGAACGATGATACCCATACCCCCGAGCCACTGGGTCATCATCCTCCAAAACAGCAGACCATGGGGAAGGGCTTCCACATCATTGAGTATGGAAGCACCGGTAGTGGTAAATCCTGATATGGTTTCGAAAAACGCATCTGTATAGGAGGTGATTTCTCCACTAATAACGAAAGGCAGGGAGCCGAACAGGGAAAACATTATCCATACCATGCTTACAATGATATATCCTTCCTTTTTGGTGATGGTTTTGTCTTTCCTTTGAGTCAATAACCAGGCAAAGGCCCCGAGGAACATGGTAATGCCTGCGGATATGCCCATGGCAGCTATATCTCCTTCATTATAATAGATAGATACACCAAGCGGCAGGAGCATGGAGATGCCTTCGATCAGAAGAAAAAGTCCGAGAATATTCAGTATTACACGAACATTAATCATCCAGACTGACTAAAAAAGGTTTCCACTTTTTTAACGGCTGAGGGCATAGCAAAAACTACCACGCGGTCCTCAGCCTGAATATTCGTGCCTCCTGTAGCTATGAAACTTTTGTTTCCCCGAATAACTCCACCAACTATGGCGTCTTTCGGGAAATTAAGATTCTTCAGCTTATCTTTTGTAATTTTAGATTTCGGCTTGGCAATGAATTCAAGTACTTCCGCATCAGAACCAGTGAGGCACCTCATGGTGGAAACTTCGGCGTTCATGGTAAATTTGAAGATCCGGCTCGCCGTCACCAACTTTTTGTTGATGATGGTATCGATCCCCATATTTTCTCCCAAATTGATGTAATTGATGTTCTCTATTGCGGCAATGGTTTTTTTAACACCCATCTTCTTGGCAAGTAGGCAGGATAGAATATTGAGCTCAGAGCTACCTGTTACGGCAATAAAGGTATCCATCTTCTCCAGCCCCTCCTGTTTTAAGAAATCCACGTCCCTTCCGTCTCCGTTAATAACCAGTGTATTGTTCAGTTCATCAGCCAGAGAGGCAGACTTGCCTTTTTCCTTTTCAATAAGCTTTACGTTCATTCTGTTCTCCAGAGTTTGGGCAGTACGTTTCCCTATACGACTTCCCCCGACAATCATAACATGCTTGATCTCCACCTTCTTTTTACCCGTATATCGTAATAGCTCATTTATGCCGGGGCGATTGGTAACCACATAAATTAGATCATTAACGTAGAATTGATCCAGTCCCCTGGGGATAATGGTTTGCCCGTTTCTGGTGATAGCGACTGCACGGAAGTCATAGTTTTTCATTTCCTTGGTGGCCTGAATCAATGTTTTTCCGATAACCGGAGCGTTTTCTTCAAGTTTGAGTACATAGAGCGAAAGCTTCCCCCCCGTAAAATCTACGATCTCCGAGGTACCCGTCTGGTTTACCATACCTGTAATCTCTTTAGCAGCTATTCGCTCAGGATAGATTAGATAATCAATTCCCAGATCGGTGAAATAATTTTTATTTACCGGTCTGATGTATTCGGGATTGTCAACCCTGGCTATGGTCTGTTTGGCACCCAGTTTTTTCCCGAGGATGGCACAGGCAATGTTGGTTTCCTCTGAATGTGCTACGGCAATAAGCAGGTCGGCTTTCTTTATGTTCGCTTCCTTTAAAACATCAAATGAGGTGGCTGAACCCGTAATGGTTAAAATGTCCAGGTTGGCATTTATCCCCTTTACAATCTCCTCATTGTTGTCAATGATTACGATATCATGTAATTCACTGCTCAACATCTTTGCCAGATGTGAGCCCACCTCACCGGCCCCTGCTATTATGATCCTCATAATCTTTATCCTTCATTTTGACATTAAAAAATATCAACGACACAAAGAAAAACCTTGTTTTAAAATAAACAAACTTTTTCCTCATATTTTAATCAACAATTGACTTAAAAGCTCCATTTTCATGAACAGAGTGAAATTGAATCCCTTTCTCTGCCATTTCATTACTTAGGGCTTTCCTGTGATAATATGAATTTGAGGAATCGAGTATGACCATTTTAAAATCAAAGTAACTATTAAGTTCCCGTGCAGAAACGTTCACATCATTGGCCAGAATAATATAATCCAGTTCCAGTTTTGTTTGGGGATTCAATTTTTTTAATACATCTTTATTAGAAATATAACCTATTTTTATTCCATTTAGACATAGAAAGTTCTGGTATGCCACGAAAGATTCTTCCTTCTTCTTTTTTAGTAAAGATAGATCATAGGTTTTACATGTTTTCACACCTTTCGATAACCAATAAGGTTCCATATAACGACTCATTTCTTCTTTTATTTTCCGGGTTTGATCGTAGAAAAGAAGATTGTTTGTCCCGTTGATATAATTTATAACAGAGCTGTTGGCTATGTTGTAAACAAGCAATTCTTTTTGATCATTTTTTTTATATTGCATACTGATGTCCGATAGGAGAAAAGCTATGGTAATACCCAGGGCCAGTTTTAGATAAAGGCCATTTTTTTTAATAAGCCATCCAGAGATAAGGACAACAGCAAGATAATAGAAAAGTATTTGTATATCGCTTAACCATATGGGCTCTGTGGTAGAATGGGGAATATCCCGGATGAAGGCGGTAGAATGATTTAAAGCGGATAGAATGAAGGATAGGATGATACCTAAGGCTTGACCGATCAGAGGTAGGAAAGGAGCCACTAGAAAATAAAGCATACCTGTAAATATGATTAATGCAGCCGCCGGAATAGCAATAAAATTGGTGAGCCAGAAGAAGTTGGAGAAAAGGTGAAAATTATGAATAATAATAGGTGCGGTACCAATTTGGGCTGCAAGGGCAACGGTAAACCATTGCCATAATTTGTCGGGTATCATG
Source organism: Bacteroidales bacterium (assembly GCA_021740225.1). Lineage (GTDB taxonomy): Bacteria > Bacteroidota > Bacteroidia > Bacteroidales > UBA12077 > JAGXLC01. The sequence continues at coordinate 10,837 of JAIPAF010000036.1, forward strand.
GGAAGCTCAATCATTTTATAAAACCTGGGCTGAAAGAATACGATGCTGTATACGGCCAGATAGGACAGCTGGAAACTGATGGAAAAAAGCAGCAAAGGATTGATGACCAGAAGGACAAAGGCTGAAAATGCAAGGCTGTTGTAAACCGAAGAATGTCTCCTCAGTACCTGCCCGATGGCTATTACTGAAAACATCAATGTGGCACGGGATACTGACGGCGAAAGGCCCGTTAAAAACGCATATCCAATAAGTATGATCAGGATTAGCAGGATTTTGATGGGTTTTCCGTATGTATATCTTTCCAGGAAAAACAATACATAGTGAAGGAGGAGATAAATGATCCCTAAATGCAAACCTGAAACCGCCAGTATATGCATGGCACCGGAAGAAGTGAACCGATCCTTCACCACAGGAGTGAGAAAATCTTTATAACCCAGTAAAAGTGCGGAAGCAATTGCATACTCCTCTTTGTCGATTCCGGATTGTTTCAGACGGTCCAGTAGATCCAGCCGTAAACGATTCGAAAAAGCAAGAGCCGAAAAGGAAGCTTCGTATCCGGACTTCTCCCATGAATCCTCACCAATGTATACCTGGTAATGGATTCCCTGAATGGCCATATATCTCTTATAATTGAATTCTCCCGGATTCCCTTGGTTTTTAATAGGATTGGGATAGGCAGAAAAGATAATTTTATCCCCTGGTTTTATAGGCGGGGTTTGTCCGGTTTTTTCCAGATAAGCCAATAGCTTGACTCTTTTCCTGTGCCAAAGACTATCCCTGTAAATTTTGTTTGTCCTGATCACGGCTTGCCAGGTTTTATTCTTTTCTTCCGGAATATCCAGAACCTGCCCGATGAAACTCAGATTTTCCGTTTCAAGCTTTGGTTTACGCTCTCGTTTTTCTTTGAGCAACATGGCACCAAGAGCAATGAATATTACAATGATGAGCGGACCACGGATCCATTCCAGGAAAAATTTATGTTTGGCAGGAAGAAACCCATATCCTGTAAGCAGAATACAGGAAAAAACAACCGTTATGATCAGGGAATGCCAAATGAAATGAAAATGCTCCTGAAGCAGTATGCCGCCAATCATAGGAATGATTAGTCTGAAAAAGGGATTTCTTGCCAGAAATTCCATTTAATCCCAAATTTTATCTAAAGGTATGAAATTCCGTTAACAAAATACATATGGGAAGCATTTATTTTAATTTAGGTAACATATGCTTTTATCCGCCCTGTTGAGGATTCATATATAGGCAACATGGGATAGATGTTGAACTTCAGGGCAAATTTCAGATCATCTTCTCTCCCCAGCCTTTTTAATCGCATAGCTCCTTTGCTCCCTATAATTTTTTCCTTTATCTTATAAGGATCCGGATTTCTTCCTGATAAAAGCTCTTTCAGATAGAAAGCGCATTGTTCATCTTCCTCGGCTTTTTCTGAAGATTCAAACCCCATAGCGGCCAGGGTAACTATTTCGGGATTTTTGCAAAGCAAGTATTCTACAATGGCAGAGGCGTTGGCAAAGCTGCCAATCAATATTTCATCGGCATTTTTTGCATTGACGATGCCCTGTGTCCCGGCTGAAGTGGTAAAAATGATTTTTTTGTCATTTAGATTGAGGGATGAAGCATAGGCCGGAGTATTACCAAAATCGAAGCCTTCCGGGGGCATACTTTTTCGTTCGCCGGCCAGCATATAGGCAGGATGTTGCTCTTTCAGGCGATAAGCTTCATCCAGGCTGCCTACCGGAATGACATAATCCGCTCCCCGTCCCAGACAGGCAATAATCGTGTTGCTCGCACGAAATACATCGATGATCACTGTGAAGCCTTCTGACTCTTTTGCTCCTTCAATGCAACTTTTTATGCGGACCTCCATTGTAATATGATTTTTACTCTAAGCATTGTTTATAATAAAACGGATCATCTGAAAAGCTTCAGAGATATTGGAGCAAATATAGCAAATGTTTCCTGAAGCTTTTGGAGGAAACAAAGTTTGTTTATCTTTGGTAATTTATTTCTCTGAATAATGTTATGAACCGGAACAATCATCTTTTCGAGCTGGAATTGTCCGTAAGGGATTACGAGCTGGATTTACAGGGTATCGTAAACAATTCGATATACCAGAATTATCTTGAACATGCACGGCATGAATACCTTTATTCCAGAGATATTGATTTTGCCGGGCTCCATGAGGAGGGAAAAGATCTTATGATATCCCGACTGGAAATTGATTACAAATACCCGTTAAAGAGCCATGATCAATTTAAGGTAACCCTTAATGTACGCAGAGAAGGTCATTTGAAGATCGTCTTCGACCAAACAATCCGTCGTATTCCGGACGAAAAATTAATTGTTAAAGCACAAGTGTTTGGGGTGTGCCTGGAGCAGGGGAAACTTGTCAAACCCGAAAAAATACTGGATTTGGAGCAGTTGGGTTTATAGATCTGATATGCCGGGTAATGCTGATTTAAAAAAGGCAGTTTCAAGTCACAAAATCAGGAATTTTTCTACATTTATAGAAGTATAAATATAGTATATTAAGGAGACTCATATCGCTTTGGGTTTAAATTTGTCGAATTAAAAATCTTAATGATGAAAAACATTGTAATTTTATTATTTGGTTGTTGTTTTTTTACGTTTTGTAGCGGCCCATCTCAGGATCATTGGCAAAACATGCTCAATGAAAGTGATCTGCAAGGTTGGAGAGCCGTAAAAAATGAAAGTGCTTTTCAGGTGTCCGATGGTGTTTTGGACTGCGGCGGTTCGGATGCCTTGTTGGTTTATGAAGGAGAAAACGGAGATGCCCGGTATAAAAATTTTGAACTGGCAGCCGAAGTTAAGACCCGGCGGGGAGCAAATTCTGAAATACTCTTTCATACCGATCCCGGCAACCAGCCTGTTCATCAAACCGGATATGCGGTTCAGCTCAACAATACCTACCGGGGGATGGAAAATTATCCCGATATCAATATGACCGGGAGCCTGAACCGGATAAGAAACGTTTATTATCCACTGGTTGAAGATGGGAAATGGTTTGATTTGCGTGTTAAGGTCCTCGAGAATCACATTCAGGTTTATGTTGGCGGTGAAAAGATCGTT
>JAIPAF010000037.1 GCA_021740225.1 Bacteroidales bacterium
GTTTTCTTTCGACTGTTATAGAGCCATTGGTTTTTGTCGATACCCACCGAGAGGTTATCGGGAGTAAGTAAGATTGTAAACATCAATGTAAACTGACCGGTGTAACAGCTAAACACAAATAAATCCCGAATCTGATTAAGCCTTGATATACTTAGCTTTTTTTCCTCTATTGCGGTTAATTCGGCAATAGTAAGGAATTCACGACTTGTTCGTATAAAGGTAGGCTTGAAATTAATGAATGTTCCTTTTCTTTGATTCCGAGAACTTTGTTTTAATTCCTGCTGCCGTTATAAAGGCTTTTTCCAATTGCAATTCCTGGTAACATTCCGTTAATCGGCCTTGCACCCGACCAAGGTAGGAATTTAATGACCGGATCTCTTCATTTCTTCCTTTTGCCATTCCTTTGACATCATTCCATTTACTGAGCTCGATCCTTCGCTTAAGAGCTATATCAGTGCGTTTTCCGTCTACTGTAACCCGCACGTAAAGTGGGGCTTTTCCATCTTTAACCTTGTATTTTTTAAGGTAAAAAGCGATGCCGAAGGTGTTTTGTGTTTTCATACAAATTCATTTTGAAGGTGAATGATTTCATTTGAAAAAGGGCACAAAAAGGGCACAGATTTTTGCCTTTTTTACCCTCCAAATGACATCAAAGTGCATCAAAAAATATGCTGTAAGCTACTGCATATTAAAAATTTAAGGCCAATTCTGTGCCCTAAATATACACATAAAAAAAGGGCACCGAATAGGGCACATTTTTAATGAAATTGTATGATTTGAATTGATTTAAGAAAATTAAAAAAGCCTGACAATCATAAGATTTGCAGGCTTTTCATTTTGCTTGAAAGGCATGTTGTCGGGGTGGCAAGATTCGAACTTGCGACCCTCTGCTCCCAAAGCAGATGCGCTAACCGGACTGCGCTACACCCCGATATATCATTTTTTTCTTCAAATCAGTGTCCCGCAATCGGCGGGGCTACACCCCGATATATCTTTTTTTCTCCAAATCAGTGCCCCGCAATCGGCGGGGCTACACCCCGATATATCATTTTTTTCTCCAAATCAGTGTCCCGCCACCGGCGGGGCTACACCCCGATATATCTTTTTTTCTCCAAATCAGTGCCCCGCAATCGGCGGGGCTACACCTCGATATATCATTTTTTTCTTCAAATCAGTGCCCCGCCATCGGCGGGGCTACACCCCGTTGATATCTTCTGTTGTATTTCAATGTTCCTTCAATGGAGTCCCCTCCCCGATGCGAACCTACGACTCTCCCGACTTCCCAAGCCGGGATACGAGCAACTCCTCCTGTGGCGGGATTCACGCACTTCTAATTCATCCTTCAGAAGAAGCACGGTATGCAAAGAAATAAATTGTTTTCCTATTTTCCAAACCTCTTGTACAAAAATATAGTTTCCACGAATGTTGCACAATCAATGACTAAAATACCAAACCAAGGATGTATTGGTTTGGATCACTGATCATTCGTTTATTGGACATTATTTGAGATTTGTATTTTGGGTATTATCTATTTATATATAGGAATTAACCTATATCAAAAACAAAAGGCCTTCCCAAAAGAGAAGACCTCAAAACTTGCGGAGAGAGGGGGATTTGAACCCCCGGTACCCTATTAAGGGCACGCCGGTTTAGCAAACCGGTGGATTAAGCCGCTCTCCCATCTCTCCGAAAAGCGCCATGCAAAAGTATAAAATTGAAGGCAAACCACAAAAAATTTTAAAAAATCACTAACTCCCTATCACCAATCCAATTTAACAGACCAATATTTATTCATTATCCCCTTCATTTTTGTCCTCTGTTGATGATGACTGATCTTCAGGAGGATTGGATATGGCATCCCGCATATCCGTATCGGACTGGATGTTCTTCATCCGGTAATAATCCATCACGCCGATGTTGCCGTTACGCAGGGCTTCGGAAATGGCCTGGGGCACTTCTTTCTCTGCCTGAATAACAGCGGCTCTGGCTTCCTGAGCTTTGGCTTTCATCTCCTGTTCCTCGGCCACAGCCATAGCCCTTCGTTCTTCTGCCTTGGCCTGGGCAATGTTCTTATCGGCATTGGCCTGATCAATCTGCAGTCCGGCACCCACGTTCTTGCCAATGTCCATATCGGCAATATCAATGGAAAGGATCTCAAAAGCCGTACCTGAATCCAGGCCCTTCTCCAGAACTACCCGCGAGATGGAATCGGGATTTTCCAGCACAGCCTTATGTGAACTGGCCGAACCGATAGAGGAAACGATTCCCTCTCCCACACGGGCCAAAATGGTCTCCTCTCCGGCACCGCCAACCAGCTGCTTGATGTTGGCCCGCACGGTTACCCTGGCTTTGGCAATCAGCTGAATTCCATCCTTGGCAACTGCGGTCACCGGAGGGGTGTTGATAACCTTAGGGTTGACCGACATCTGTACCGCTTCAAAAACATCCCGTCCGGCCAGATCAATGGCTGTGGCCATCTTAAAGTCAAGATTAATGTTGGCTTTCTCTGCCGAAACCAAAGCATGGGTTACATCCGGCACACGTCCTCCGGCAAGGTAATGGGCTTCCAGATCGTTACGGTAAAGGGTCAAGCCGGCCTTATTACCCTCTATCATTGAATTGACAACGACGGCAGGAGGTACTTTCCTCCACCGCATCAGAATAAGCTGAAGTAAAGATATCCTCACACCGGATATCAAAGCCGAGAACCAAAGGCCTATTGGTATAAAATACAGGATAATCCAAAGACCGACAATGGCCCCGATGATGATTACAATATACAGTCCGATTCCTTCCATAATATTAAGAATTAAGATTTTTTATTCGTCTATTGACTTTACGACTACGCTGAAGTCCTTGATGTTTACAACCTTTATTTTTTTCTTTTGTTCAATATAAGGCCCGATGGATTTGGCCTCCAGATACTCTCCGTTGATCAAGACCTTCCCCATGGGATTTAGCCGGGTAACGCTCACTCCCTCGTCCCCCACTTTTACTTTCTCCTCTTCATAAGATGATACTTTACCGCTGATGGTGGAATTCAGCATCAGTCGCTTCCAGGTTCCGGCCCGAAGCGAATAGGCAATGATACCCACCGAAAGAAATACCGCACCTGCCAGAATATAATGTCCCTGGGGAGTCCCCAGACTGTCATAGCCCATATATACACCCCCCACCAATAAAATAAAACCAGCGATACCTGCTACGGTAACACCGGGAACCAACAAAAATTCTACGAGAAAAAGAAAAATACCCAGTAGAATCAATAACAAAATAGCAATAAGCGACATGCAGGTATATAACTAAAATTTAATAAATCTCGGCCTGAAGCCCACGATCCGTCAATCCATCCTTCATTACTTTAAGCTCCTGATAGGACCCCCTCTTTACCTCGCACTTTCCATTATAATGAGTCAAATAAGTGCACTGTTCTGCCTGCACATTGTCATGATTGCATATCTCTATCAGAGATTCAATGACATAATTGAAATCATTCACTTCATCATTGTACAGGATAAGATTCTTCTTCTTATTTTCATCAGGTTGGGAGCCTGAATTTTGGCGTTTATGTATTCTGTCTCCTTCACCCATATTTATGGCATTTCATTTTACATTCAGAGGGTTAAAATTAATTGTATAATTTGTATTTTCAAAAAATTTGCAGACTTTTTATAATTCTTTTAACAATTTTTTTACCCGAATTATTCTTACCGCAGCTTTAGCTGCAAACAAATTTCTTTTAACCTGATGGTAAATGCCATGTTTAGAGTAAAGTAGCTTAGCTTTATGTTTTCCTTTTTTACTTTTTTTCATTTGGGTAACAGTTTATTAAAGGTTTGAATTTCAAATTGATTTATATAACAGATTCAAAAACGCTGCTTATATCGCCATGGAACCCGCATGTTACTCATGTGCTTGTTGTGAAATTCAGTGCATGCGGGTTTCATTACCAAAAAAAGTAAACAAAAAACGCTAGACCTGAAACAAGATTTAAATTTATAAAGGAATATATTTGTATAAAAAAAGATGGCAGATTTTTCAGAAATTTTCAACTCTCATATTCATGGTATCCTTCAAGACGTGTAATTTTATCCAAACTTAGATACTAACGGCGCGAAGGCCCGAAAAAATCGGCCGGGTCAGAGAAGGATTGCGGGTGGATAGGCTCATTTTTTCTTGATTTCTAACCAAGGGTAAAAAAACAGTTTTGAAGCGTAAAATCTATTTATACAAGCAATCCATACACGCGAAAATTTGTTGATAAAATTATTGATGCATAACAATTTATTTAATGCATTCTTGTTAACTTTACCTAACAAAAATAAAATTTTGATATGGCTACAAAACAGAACAATAACTCGAAACAGCAAGAAACAAAGACAAATCAGCAGGAAAACAAAAAGAAGGATAACAAAAACACGAAATCCCAGGTCAATCAGGAAAAGATGAAAGCCCTGGAGCTTACCCTGGATAAGATCGAGAAAGGCTATGGCAAGGGTACGATCATGAAGATGGGAGATAAGGCAGTAGCGGATGTTCCCTCCATATCATCGGGGTCCATTGCATTGGATATGGCGCTCGGAGTTGGCGGTTATCCCCGTGGCAGGGTTGTAGAGGTATATGGACCCGAGGCCTCAGGTAAAACTACCCTGGCCATTCACGCCATTGCCGAAGCCCAAAAAAAGGGTGGAATTGCTGCTATTTTAGACGCAGAACATGCCTTTGACCGATTCTATGCAGAAAAACTGGGCGTCGATGTGGAAAACCTGCTTATATCCCAACCCGATCACGGAGAGCAGGCACTTGAAATCGCCGATCACCTGATCCGATCCGGTGCTGTGGATATTGTGGTGATTGATTCGGTAGCAGCTTTGACTCCGAAATCAGAGTTGGAAGGCGATATGGGTGATTCCAAGATGGGCCTGCAGGCACGGCTCATGTCACAGGCACTGCGAAAACTGGCGGCAAACATCAGCAAGACCAACACCTGCTGTATGTTCATCAACCAATTAAGAGAGAAGATCGGGGTTATGTTCGGTAATCCCGAAACCACCACCGGTGGCAATGCCCTTAAATTTTATTCCACGGTAAGGGTGGATATTCGCCGTATAGGTCAGATTAAAGAGGGAGAAGAAGTGAAAGGAAGCCGGACCCGGGTGAAAGTGGTAAAAAACAAGCTGGCACCCCCGTTTCGTAAAGCCGAATTTGATATCATGTACGGCGAAGGCATCTCAAAAGTCGGAGAAATCATTGACCTGGGAGTCGATCATAAAGTGATCCGTAAGAGCGGCTCATGGTACAGCTACGGTGAAACCAAGCTCGGCCAGGGGAGAGAAGCCGTGAAACAACTGCTTAGAGACAATCCTGAATTGGCCGAAGAACTGGAGAATAAAATCATCCAAAAATTAAAGGAGAAGGAAGAGCAGGGCTAGAATCTGGTAGGGAGGTTTGAGTTGGGAGTTGAAAGTAAGTAAGCAGCAGCAGTAGGCAGCAGTAGGAAGTGAGGGAGTTGGGAGTTCGCTGTTCTAAGGGGGGTAGAGTGCTGACAGTAGAGATGCAAGGCTTACGGTTCACATCGTAAATCTGACAACGTGATTCAATTGTCATCCATGGCCTTCATTATGGTACACAGATAAACCCTGAATTTGGTTCATTACGGTCGAAACGGAGCGGAGAACCGGGATCAGGACTTAAAAACCGACAGGTTAAAACAGTAAACGAAGTGTAAAACATAACTATATTATAATGAAAAAGTATATCCATCTTAGCCTTATAGTTGTTGTGGCCATTTTTATATCAGCTTGTTCAGAAAAAGAAGAAAAATCTGAAGCTACACCGGAAAATCCGGTTAACCAGGTAAAACTGGAATCCGATATCATGACTCCCGAGGCCTTATGGTCTTTCGGACGGATCGGTGGTGTGCATGTTTCACCTGATCAGGAACAGATATTGTTCAGGGCAACCTTCTATGATACAGAGAAAAACAAGGGTAACGGGGAAATTTTCATCACTCCGGTGGAAGGGAATGAAATCAATAACATTACCCAAACGGAAACAACGGAATTTAATGCCCGGTGGCGCCCTGACGGAGAGAAAATCGGATACCTGTCATCCCGGAGTGGTTCTACACAGTTATGGGAGATGACTCCTGACGGAAGCGACAAAAAACAAATATCGGATATTAAAGGCGGTATCAACGGATTCGAGTATGCGCCAAACCAGGAAAAAATCCTCTACATTAAGGAAGTCAAACTCGATAAAAACGTGCACGATATTCATCCCGATCTGCCGAAAGCCAATGCCAGAATTGAAACCGACCTGATGTACCGCCACTGGGACGAATGGCACAACTACAAATACAGTCATGTGTTTGTAGCCGATTACAATGGTTCGGAAGTTACCAACTCAGTGGACATCATGGAAGGAGAAAAATACCATGCCCCACTGGAACCCTTCGGCGGCATGGAGCAGGTAAACTGGAGCCCGGATAGCAAAGAAATCACCTATACCTGTAAAAAACTCACGGGAAAAGAATATACCCTCAGCACCGACTCTGAGATATACATCTATGACCTGGAGAGCGGTGAAACGGAAAATCTGACACAAGAAAAGCACGAGGGGTATGACAAAGCAGCGGTTTATTCTCCAAATGGTGAGATGATCGCCTGGGGAAGCATGCGTAGGGACGGTTATGAATCCGATAAGAACAGAATCTTTGTTTATAATTTCAATACAGGGAAAGAAACCAACTATTCCACTGACTTTGAACAAAATGCTAACGGGCTGACCTGGAGCGCCGACAGCAAAAAGCTTTATTTCACCAGCGATTACCATGCCCGTTTTCAGATTTATGAGTTAAATCTGGAGAACGAAAAAATAAGGCAGGTTACTGAAGGAAGGCACAACTACCGTTCAGTAGAACCCGCCGGGGATATCCTGATTGGCTCTAAACAATCCATGTCACAGCCCACGGAAATTTACAGTATCGATCCTGCTACAGGCGGGGAGACCCAGGTGAGTTTCATCAATAAAAACCTGATGGACCAACTGACCATGGGCAAGGTGGAAAAAAGATGGATTGAGACCACCGATGGCAAAGAAATGCTCACGTGGGTGATCTATCCTCCCCATTTTGATAAGGAGAAACAATACCCCACGCTTCTATACTGCCAGGGTGGCCCGCAGGCATCGGTAAGCCAGTTCTTTTCTTACCGGTGGAACTTCCAGATGATGGCTGCCAACGGTTACATCGTGGTAGCACCCAATCGCAGAGGGTTGCCATCATTTGGCATGGATTGGCTTGAACAGATCAGCGGAGATTATGCAGGCCAAAACATCAGGGATTATCTGAGCGCCATTGATGCCGTGAAAAAAGAGCCCTATGTCGATCATAATAACCTCGGTGCCGTAGGAGCAAGTTACGGGGGATATTCCGTTTTCTATCTGGCCGGACACCATGAGGGAAGATTTGATGCCTTTATTTCCCATGACGGGATGTTCAACATGGAATCCTTTTACCTCCAAACCGAGGAAATGTGGTTCCCCAACTGGGACCTGGGCGGCCCTTACTGGGAAGAGGAAAACCAAGAAGTATACGAACAGTCACCCCACCGCTTCGTGGATGAATGGGATACCCCCATCATGGTTATCCACGGAGAAAAAGATTACCGAATACCTTACACTCAGGGAATGAGTGCATTTAATGCCGCACAGCTACAGGATATTCCAAGCAAATTCCTGTTTTTTCCCAACGAAAACCACTGGGTACTTAAACCCCAGAACGGAATCCTCTGGCAACGGGAATTCTTTAAATGGCTCGACAAATGGCTGAAAAAATAAAGGTAAATACCTGATCAAAGGCCGGTAGACGCAAATCTACCGGCCTTTTGTATTGTATCATTAATACAATAACATTATTTTGTCGCTATAAATCAAGGAGTTATAATTACAAATATCAGGCAGTCCTTATCTTCACCATACCTGAGATCTTAAACCATTAGCCCGGGTCATGTTTTATAGCATGGTTTCATTCTTCCCTACGTACAATCTACATTCAGCGACGCTTTCGCTTCCTCCAGCTTATTCTTTAACGGCAAATGCCCGTCAATCCAATGTATCTGCATGCCATTTCTCTCCATTCTCCGAAACCAGGTCATCTGCCGCTTTGCAAACTGATGGATGGCCGTCTTCAATTGCTCAAACATAGCCTCATAGGACAACTCCCCCGCGAGATATTTTACAACATACTTATATTCCAAACCGTAATATTCCAGATCTTTACGGGAAAGTCCGTTTTTCATCAAATGTTCTACCTCTTCAACCATTCCGTTTTCCAGCCTCTGCTTAAGCCTCCAAGTAATACGGGAACGTTGAGTTGGTCTGTCAAAAACAATTCCAAAAATAAAAGGATTGATATCAGGGTAATCAAAATCGATTTCAGGATGCTCATAATAATATTTGGCTATTTCAATAGCCCTGACTGCTCTTTTTACAGAAGTTATATCGGTGGTATTATGCAGATTCTGTCTATAGGAGACCAAAATCTCCCTGAGTTCCCTCAGCGGTTTCTTATACAAAGATCTTCGAAGTTCATGATCCGGAGGTACGTGAATCAACTTGTAGCCCTTTAAAACCGCTTCAATATACAAACCCGATCCACCACACAGTACAGGCAGTTTTCCTTTGCTTTTCAAACTGCGGTATACTTCCAGAAAATCCTTCTGAAACTCATAAACATTGTATTTGGTCCCCGGTTCCGCAATATCTATCAGATGACAGGGTATATAATGACCCTCTACTTTGTAATCCTCGTAATCCTTACCCGTGCCAATGTTCATATTTCTATACACCTGACGGGAATCGGCACTAATAACCTCCCCGTTCAATTCATAGGCCAGATGCGCAGCAAAAGAAGTTTTCCCGCTTGCTGTCGGACCCAAAACCACTATAATATCAGAATTTATATCTTTCATAGTGTATCGAACCGAATATATTTTCAAAAAAGCCTTAATTGTAATAAATTTGTAGGCAGAACAAAAATATAATATTATGGATTATAAAAAAATATGGGAAAGAATCAAAGCAATCATTTCCTCACCGAACACAGAATGGGATAAGATCGCTGCAGAGCCAAACGACCAGAATGAAATGCTTATCAATTATGTAGTTCCTCTTGTAGCACTGGGAGCCATCACAACTTTTATCGGAAAAGCATCCTTAAGTGAATACACTGTTTATCAGGGATTCATGCTTGCTATCACTTATTTTATAAGCATGGTAGCAGGGATATACATTTCTGCAGTAATAGTGAGTGAACTGGAACCGGGGTTCAACATAAAACAAGATTTCGGAGGCACTTTAAAACTGATCGTTTATTCAGCCACGGCAGTTTTCGTGGCCTCGATCATAGCCAATCTTCACCCTGGATTATCTTTCATAGGCTTATTCGGACTTTACGGATTATACTTATTCTGGGTGGGACAACCCAAGATAATGAAAGTAGACGAAGACAAAAGGGTTGGCTTCGTGTTGATTTCCGCATTGATCATATTGGCCATAACCTTTATCATCAATTTTATACTCCAGTCTATATTTGTTTCATCCGCTACATAGTGGAAAATGAACAAAGTCCACCATGCAGAATAAAATTGAGATAAAGAATAAAAAAGCCCACTTTCTCTTTCAGATAGAAGAAAAATACATTGCCGGACTGCAGTTGAAAGGTACCGAAATCAAATCTATCCGGCATGGAAAGGCAAGCCTGGTAGATACGTATTGTTATTTCAAAAATAACGAATTATGGATTAAAGGAATGCATATAGCGGAATATGAACATTCCACCCACTTTAATCACCAACCCAAGAGAGACCGTAAACTTCTGCTGAGAAAGAACGAACTGAAAAAATTGCAAAGAAAAACCAAGGAAAAAGGTTACACCATCATAGCCCTTCGGTTATTCATTAGCGAACGGGGATGGGCAAAGGTGGAAATTGCACTTGCCAGAGGAAAAAAGAAACACGACAAACGGGAGGAAATCAAACGCAAAGATATGAAACGGGATATGGAACGGCTAAGCAAGAAATATAAAATCCGTTGATTTCCATATTCAGAGCGCTCGCTCTAGCCCGAATTACTCACTAATGATGCTGACTAATTGATATACAAATTACAAATTACAACTTCCAAATCACAAACAAATTCCAATAACCAAATATAAATGTTCCAAACACATCGATTTAAGGTTTCATTCCTGTGGTTTGCGGTGTTTAGAATTTCGGTTATTGGAAATTAGAATTTATTTGATATTTGGTGCCTGGAAATTGGTGCTTTTATTGCTCAAAACTGAAGAAATAATTGATTATACAAAATGAATCAGGAGTTCTGAAATTCCCTCTCCCTCCACTTACTGAGCAAAGAAAAAGTCGTTCAGCTCATAAATTTCGTTGGCGTTAAAATCTGAGCGGTCATTGAAAAAATTGTCAATGGCCTGAAGCAACTCGTCATATGATATATCCCCGTCGTTATCCTTGTCCACCGATTTGAATTTATCGGGTATCTCAAGCTTTCCTTCTACATTTGAATATTTGGAAGAAAAATCTGTAGTCACGGGTATCATATAGGCATCATTTCTGTCTACAGCCATAAGATTGTAATTCATTGAAGAGAGCACCCGATCTTCTGTCATTTCCACGCCCTGGTCATTAACTATGGCTCCTTCGCTGCTGTAATTCTCCTTATCCTTGTAATCGGATACTCCATCATTGTCCGAATCGACTGGACAGCCGGTAGTTGTATCGATAGCCACTCCCTGTGGATTATCGGGACACTCGTCGTGTAAATCAATTATTCCGTCACGGTCAGTGTCGGCAATGGCAGTATAGTCAAAATCCTCGCTGATATCAGCAAGGAGTCTCTCAACAGTTTGGGTTTCCGATTCGGAGAATGGATCCCAGCCAAAGGTTACATATGTAAAACTCAGGATATCGGGAAATTTGTCACCAATTACACTACCCCTCCCATCTTTGTGTGGGATCCCGTCGATCAAGTCGGTAAAGGTATAATGGCCACTGGTACCCACACGTACTGCAACGCGATTACTGAATGCAAAATCAAATCCAATATCCAGTGTCAGTGCAGCGGTATTCTGATTGAAGTCATTTACATTAAACACATTGGTATTTCGCAGGTTGTAATCATAATTATAATCCCTTAAAATAATCTGTTCTTCATTCCAGTCATAGGGTGAACCATTTTTCATGTAATCCGATTTGGGATTATAGATGAGTACTTCTCCTCCCATGGCAAGGAACGGCCTGAACCTTGGCCGCTGGTCATAAAAATGGCCGAAACCGTATTCTAAATTCAAACCCAGGGCAAGCATTTCGGTCTGGAAATTCGTGATGCCCTTATATCGATCGATAAGCTCCTCCTCTTCGGGTAATGTATGAAAACTACCGTTCAGATTTCCCGACAAGCCAAATATATTGACACGAAAATTTTGCTGATTATCCAGGAAATGATAAAGATTAATCTTTAACGGAGGTGACGTGCCAAATCCTTTCTTATCGTCACTCAACTCCCCAAAATAATTCAACATACCCGTTCCTACACTTAGAACAGGATAATAAACAGGATTCTCCACTTCTACTTCCTTAAACAGCAAGTCTTCGTAACTCTGTCCCGGTTGTTCTTCTTCCTCTTCTTCCTGCGCTATAAGAAGGGAAGGAACAAAAACAAACAATGAAAGAAAAAGAATGAGTGAAACACGTTTCATCATCATTTTACCTGTACCATTTATGATTAGTAATCATCAGGGCTTCCTGAACAGTTATTCTGTCCCCGTTATTATATGCGGCTACGAAAGCATCGTCTATTGCAGTGGTATTCCATACATGAACCCTGTAATCCCTTGCTTCCTTATAAACAGAGAAAGATCCCACCGAATATTTTCTCCATCCGTCATGTAATTCGGTGCGAACTTCCTTATCGATATCATACTGATCAAAATAACGTTCAACATTGATTGGCCGGTGACCGGCAGCGATCTGCACGCGATAATATACACCGGATTGTGGTTCAAGTTTATGAGTCAATGTGGCATTTTTTTCAAAAAGCCGCTTGGCTTCTTCTGCAATTTCAACTTTAACTTTCCCATCATGCCTGCCCATATCCGTGGAACGTTTTTCTTCTTCCCGGAGCTCATTATCTTCAGCCATAAGTCCTCCTTCTGCAGTAATAGCAGGGGTTTTCTCCGCATTAACAATACTCAGAAGATGATCTTCCTCTCTGTTGCTCAAATCGACATCGCGTTCCACAATATCAATTTTCCTGGTATTTTTGTTTTCGATGTAGGAAAAATTGCCTTCAATATCAGGACTCCCCCGTTGATTGTTTTCCGGTACCAATTTGTAGGAAATTACAAAAATTCGTTCAGAGGGAAGATTCATCCATAGAAACTTGGCCGTTTGGTTTTTGAATGTAAAAATGGCTCCTTCCCCTTCTTCTTCCACAGCCTGATATCCTTCAGGGATTTCCTCCTGTATTTTGGCGAACTTTTCTTTTTCGCCTTTATTGACAAGTAGATTTACCTTATATTCTTTGGAACCTTCCACCTGATATGGAACCTGCCTGATGCACCGAACTCTTTTCAGTCTGTCTTTGTCTGTCGGGGCCTTGGCAAGTGGTTTAAATTCACTTACATCAACCAGCATTTCCGGATCCATTGAAGCTGAGGGCTGAATGCTAATGGTCTTTGACCCGGCGTCAATCGATCTCCTTTGATTATCAACAATATAGTCAAAAGAGCCTTCCAATTGAAAACTTCCCTTTAAACGCTCATTCACATTAATTTTGTAAGATATGGTAATCTCCTCCTGTTGAGGCAGCTTCAACCAAATAAATTTAACGGTTTGATCTTCAAATCGAAATTCTGCATTCCCATTCTTCACTACTTCAGGTTCCAACCCACCAGGAAGTTTTTGCTGGAACCGGGCAAAGCTTCTGACATCCGATTTATTCAGGTCCACCTCTATGGTAGCCTCATCTCCTGCTTCTATCTCGGTAGGGGCATTTACATCGACACTTACTTTGCCGGGAATCATGAAATTCACTGTAAGTATTCCGAGCAGGTGGATCAGAAGCACAATTTTATATAACATGGCCATAAAAAATTTTATTAGTGGCTAAATATAAAGATTTTGAAAGATAATAACAAAATATTAACAAGAGAATTCAATAAATTGTTAAAAACTTAGCCTTAATTGTTGAAAAATTATCTCCCTAAACCCTTAAAAATTCGGGCTCAATACATACTTCGAATAGAAAGCGTTGATCTGAGCAACAGCCTCATCAGCGCTCTCTACCAGCTGAAATAAGTCCATGTCTTTTTCACTCACATGGTTTTCCTTCAGAACCGTCTGTTTGATCCACTCGAACAAACCGCTCCAATAATCCTTTCCTACCAAAATGATCGGAAATTTACCGATCTTTTCAGTCTGAATAAGTGTGATGGCTTCAAACATTTCATCCATGGTACCAAAACCGCCGGGTAATACGACAAAACCCTGGGCATACTTCACAAACATAACTTTTCGGACAAAAAAGTGCTCAAAATTAATAAGTTTATCCGAATCGATATAGATATTTGCCGATTGCTCGGAAGGAAGATCAATATTCAGTCCCACGGACCGGCCTTTGCCTTTCTTCGCTCCCATATTTGCAGCCTCCATAATACCAGGCCCACCCCCTGTAATTACACCATAACCATTTTTTGTCAATTTGAAAGCAATCTCCTCGGCACGTTTATAATACTTATTATCAGGATTTGTCCTTGCCGAACCGAAAATAGATACACAAGGTCCTATCTTGGATAGCTTTTCAAAACCCTGCACAAATTCCGACAAAATCCTGAATATCGACCAGGTATCAGCCGTTTGAAT
>JAIPAF010000038.1 GCA_021740225.1 Bacteroidales bacterium
ATCATCGCAATAAATATCTTGTTGTTTTGGACCTTGCCAATTCTTTCTCAAAATGACATTCCTGAGAAAGAATCATTCATACTTCTTGCAGGTAACGGTACCACGGCGGACGGTTCCGTACTGGTAGCCAACAATAAGGGACTGAAAAGGGGTGAAGGATCTTTTATACAGAAGAACTCCGGGCAGAAACATGACAGTACCGGGGTAATCCGGTTCCAAAACGGGCTGGAAATTCCCCAGGCCCGCACTACAATGGCCTGGATGGGTTTACATACAAAAAACGGGGTACAGCAGGGGGATGCTGTAGCCATTAACGAGCACCAGGTTTCTATTGCAGGCAGTGTCTCCCTGGAATCCGACAGAAACAGGAAAGCCCGGGAAGCAGATCCTTTAATTCCGGGTGGAGTGATAGGTAGTGTTTATTATAAAGCACTTGAACGAGCCCGGACTGCCAAAGAATGTGTAAACCTCATCGGAAAATATTATAATAGATATGGAATAGCTCAAGCCTATGGTCTTGCCATAGCCGATAAAAATGAGATATGGTATATGGAGGCAGGGGGAGGTCATCATTGGGCAGCCATCAAAATACCGCAGGATGCCGTTTGGATACAGGCCAATGAATACAGAATCGGCCATGTAGATCCTGACGACGGAGATGTAATGGCCTCGCCGGGTTTACTGGAATTTGCAAGGAACAACGGTCTGTGGGATCCCGATGAGCAATTATTTGATTTTGCAGAGGCATTTGGCCAGCGAACTCAGAAGATGGAGGACAAAGAACAATTCAACCACCTGAAAATATGGAGAGCCATACATTTGCTGGATTCCACCTCCGGGGTAACGCCCGACCAAAAAACATATCCGCAATTCATCAGGCCCCGGGAAAAAGTGGGCTTACCTAAGCTTATCTCGATCTTAAGGGATCATCCTCAAAGTTCCTCATATGATTCTCTTTATCATGACAGCCTTGAAAGACATATACGCCCCATTGCCTCCAAACAGGTGGTGCATACCAGTATTGTGCAGTTAACCGACGGATTACCGGCCACTGTGGGAGCAGTGCTTTGGTCCGGTTTCAGCGCTCCATTAACCACTCCTTATATTCCTTTCTATTTTGGCATTCAGAATGTACCCAAACCATATAACAACAAAACTCGCGAAGAAGAAAGGGCCTTCCGGGCCTATAAGACTTTGGCCGAGCTATTCTATCAAGATCCCGTAAAGTATGAAAAGCAGTTTCCTCAAATCTGGTCGGATTTTCAAACCAAGTGCTTTAATGAACAGGTGCATATCGACCGGGGAGCGATGAGACTCTACCGCATGGATTCCGCAAGGCCCAAACAATTCCTTACAACCAACGTAGAAGGATTGGGGCTGGAAGCCTTGGACATAGCCAGGAAGACACTAAACCGAATCAGGTAACCTGCTCAGCTCATCATATGGCTATTGCACAGATTTTTTCAATGATTGTAATAAAACAAACATCAAATAAAAATTCTATTTTATGAACAACAAAACAAGACCTTACATGCTGGCAGAAAGTCACTGGAAGGAAGTCAGAGAACAAAACTATGAAGTGGCTGTGCTTCCCTGGGGAGCGCTCGAAGCGCATAATTTTCATCTGCCTTACAATACGGACAACATAGAGACGGAAGTTATAGCCGCAGAATCGGCAAAAATGGCATGGGAAAAGGGAGCCAAAGTCATCGTGTTACCCAACGTACCTTATGGAGTTAATACCGGGCAAACAGACATTAAACTGACCATGAATTTAAACCCCAGCACTCAGGCATCCATATTGGGAGATATTATTCAAAACCTCCACAACAGCGGAATCCCCAAATTACTTATACTAAACGGTCACGGAGGAAATGAATTCAAACCTATGATACGGGAGCTGGGACTGAAATACCCCGACGTTTTCATTGCCGTATGTCAATGGTTCCAGTCGGTCGACAAGAAGAAACATTTTGACAATACAGGCGATCATGCCGACGAGATGGAGACCAGTCTGATGCTTCATCTGACCCCGGAATCGGTGCTTCCATTGAACCAGGCAGGAGATGGAGCAGCCCGGAAATTTAAGATATCTGCCTTTAATGAAAGCTGGGCCTGGACAGAAAGACAATGGAACCAGGTAACCCGGGATACGGGAATAGGTAACCCCAAAAAAGCAAGCAAAGAAAAAGGAGAGCAGTATTTCCGGGAAGTCACTCAAAAGATCAGCCGCCTGTTGATAGAACTCTCGGAAACGGATGTGGAGGATATGTATGAGCTTAATAAACAGATTTAAATACAACATGAAAATTAAAGCGTAAAAACAATAGGTGACATTATGAAAATCCTTGTCCTCGGTGCCGGAAATATGGGTGCATGGTTTGTTGAATCTCTCTGCCTGGAACATGAAGTCGGCGTTTTTGACATCAACAAGAAAAAACTCAGATATTTTTTCCATGCACACCGTTTCATAACCTATGAAGAAATCCGGGATTTCGACCCCGAATTGCTGATCAATGCCGTCAATCTACAACATACAGAAGAAGCCTTTGAAGAAGTGATCCCTTACTTGTCAAAAGACTGTATCCTCTCGGATATTACTTCCGTTAAAAACGGACTGGATGAATATTACAAAAAGAAAGGCATGAGGTTTGTCTCAACCCATCCCATGTTCGGCCCTACTTTTGCCAATGTAAGAGAACTAAGCAACCAAAATGCCGTAATCATCAAAGAATCGGATAAAGAAGGGAAAGCCTTCTTCAGGGATTTTTACATGTCGTTCCAGCTCAAAATTTTTGAGTATACTTTTCAGGAACACGACCAAACCACTGCTTATTCACTGGCCATTCCGTTCTCATCAACCCTGGTTTTTGCAGCTACCATGAAAACACAGGAAGCACCGGGCACTACCTTTAAGAAACATCTGGATATTGCCCGCGGACTGCTTTCAGAGGATGACTATCTGCTTGCGGAAATCCTGTTCAATCCCTATGCATTGGATCAGATAGAGAATATTCATTCCAAGCTCACCTTTCTGATCCGGATGATCAAGGAACGGAACAAAGATGAAATGATCAACTTTTTCAACGAACTAAGAGACAATATTTCAGGTATGGAGCACCATTGATGCGAAGTCTAAGGCCGAGGCTGAAATTAAGAGAGAAGATGGGAATAGTAATGAGTTGAGCGTAGAGAGTTTGAATGGTTTGACAATTTGGTTGTTATTCGCAATATAGGGTAAAGAATAGGAGAATATAGAAAAGATTCAAATGCTGCTTAAAATTTATTGTCGAACCTGTAGACACATATCAGGATAAGAAATATATTCGCAGCCGTTTAAATTGTTCATCCATGCTGGAAACAATACAGCATTTCACAGATATTCTGCAATCTTTTAATTTGGGAGCGCTTGAATGGGTCCTGATCATGCTGTGTGGAATACTGATCGGGGCTACCAAAACAGGATTATCCGGAGCTGCATTCATTGTTGTACCCACAATGGCTATGATATTCGGAGGACAGCCTTCCACCGGTCTTTTGCTTCCGATGCTCATCATGGGAGATATTTTTGGCGTTTCTTATTATAACCGGCATGCAAACTGGAAATATGTTTTAAAACCCATACCATGGGCATTTGCTGGAGTAGTCATAGGAGTAATGATAGGCAACCAGGTTTCGGGGGAAATCTTCACCACGCTGATTGCCATCACGATCATCATGGGAGTAGTACTCATGGTGTGGCAGGACAACCGGAAAAATCAAATCACAGTACCCGACTACTGGTGGTTTTCTGCCATCATCGGCATAATTGGGGGCTTTTCAACCATGATAGGCAACTCTGCAGGCCCGATCATGTCCATCTACCTGTTGACCATGTATCTTCCCAAAAATATGTTCATTGGAACCAAGGCCTGGTTCTTTATGATCATCAATGTGACAAAAGTTCCGTTTCATGTATTTTCATGGAATACGATTGATCTGCGGACCTTCGCTTTTGACCTGGCCGTGCTCCCAGCCATTGTTATAGGGGCCTTCATAGGGGTCAGGGTTGTGAAGCTCATCCCTGAAAAAGGCTACAGGATACTGGTAATTGTTACAACTGTAGTAGCCTGTATCATTATGCTTACCAGGTAGCTCAGCATATCATAATCTTAGATCTGGTTTTTTAAACAACAATTTTCCGGCAATTGTATCTTCTTCGCTTTTTGTTACTCAGTTCCGGTGTTTTTTGTTTTTTTGGGATTAGAACAATCCAAATCACGATTTTTTATTTGTTTCTGCATTATTGGAATCAACAGATGCCTGTAGTCTAAAGATCCTCCAGAATAAACGATATGGTATCTTTCTCACTGAAATGGAACAGCATTCTGTCCAGGTATGCCAGGGGAATGCCGATTTGTTCACACCCCTGACGCAATCCTCCTTCCACAGATTCATAAATATACCTGGTATTCTGAAGTTTAGACCTGGAGACCCTCAATCCGAAATGATACCCCAGAATATCAGCAATTCGTGTATTCAATCCAATAACATCAATCGAAAGTCCAACTTCAATCATATATTCGGAGGCACTCTTCAGCTTAAAGTAAGAATTACGTGAGACAAGCAGGTTGCGGATCTCCTGGTAACTCAAGGTATTATGGTCAATATTTCTTAACAATACAAAATACCCATCGGAGATTACTTCCGGATTATGCAGTAAAGCCTCTATCTTCTCAGCTTGCTTGTTATAAAACCTGGTGGCCTTATACTCTTTCAGTATTCTTGCAATGTATTCCTGACGAAGGTCTTTCTTTCTCAATAATACGCTTAAACTGAGCATTTTCCCAAATTCCCGGAACCTAACCTCGTCTTTTCTCAGTTCATGAAGCATATCAGCTCCCCCAAAAGCACATATCTTTAAAACCAGATTAAACCAAAGCGCTTCTTCACTCAATTCTTTATACAACCCCAATTGAGGGAAAGGAATACGATCAATCAGGTGTTTGGCAATTTTCGTTATCTTACGAATATCGCCCTCAGAAAGATAGGTTTTATTATTGGCAGTACTTATATACATAATACAAATGCTTTAGAACCGTATGAATTAATTCAGTTTAAAAATATAAATTTTTAACCAATTGATACTTCTAACTTCAATGAAAATACCATTATACCACTCCAGGCATCAGGGATAAATAAATATATATCAATCCAATACAGGTGTTCTTTTTTGTTTGGATTAGAATTTCCTATTTTTATGGCAAAAAATCATGAAAGCACTTGTGCTGGAGGATTACAATAAACTGATTTACAAAGATGTGCCGGATCCACAGCTCAATTCTGATGAAGTACGCATCAAGGTGAAGGCAGCGGGTATTTGTGGCAGCGATGTACATGGAATGGATGGCAGTTCAGGCCGGCGGGAGCCTCCGGTAGTCATGGGCCATGAGGCATCCGGGGTTATAGAAGAGACCGGTTCAGCAGTTAAAGGATGGAAGAAAGGCGAGGCGGTAACTTTCGATTCAACAGTCTATAAGCTAGATGACTGGTATACCCGAAGGGGATTTTATAATTTGAGCGACGAACGCAAGGTGCTGGGGGTTTCCTGTAGCGACTATAAACTGGACGGAGCTTTTGCCGAGTATGTTAAAGTCCCTTACCATATCCTCCATAAATTGCCTGAAGGAGTATCCTTTACCGAAGCTGCGATGGTGGAACCTTTAGCGGTAGGTGCGCATGCAGTTGAACTTACCCCTCTTGCCCTTAACGATACGGCTGTGGTTGTGGGTGCCGGAATGATCGGCCTATCCATTATTCAAATTGCCAAAGAGAAAGGATTGGGAAAGATCATTGCTATTGACCTGGCAGACAAAAAACTCAACATTGCCACTCGGGTGGGTGCTACCCACACCATCAATCCGGAAAAAAGCAGTGCAAAAGAAGAAATCTTAAAGCTGACCAACAATCGCGGAGCAGATGTTGCTTTTGAGGCGGTAGGCATTGGCTCAACGCTTCAGCAGGCTATTACCGGCGTAAGAAGAGGTGCATCCGTCACACTTGTTGGAAATGTGACTCCGGTTACTGAGTTTCCCATGCAATTCGTAGTAACCCGACAAATAAGAATACAGGGAAGCTGTGCCCTATGTGGGGAATATCCGGCTGTGCTGGACATGCTTTCCAGGAAAGAGATTGACATACAACCTTTGTTAAGCGTTGAAGCTCCCCTATCCGAAGGAGCTCAATGGTTCTATAAACTTTACAATAAAGAAGACGATTTGGTCAAGGTAATTCTAAAACCCGAAGAATAAAGTAAACTGATAGCCATGAGCAAAGTAAAAACTGCCATTGTAGGCTGTGGTAAAGTAGCCCATCTCCATGCAAAAGGACTTGTTAATGCCGAACACTCTGAATTTACTGCGGCTTACAGCCGTACAATGGAAAAAGCCGAATCTTTTGCCGGCCAGTATAAGGTTAAGCCTTACGACAACCTGACCAAGATGATACAAAACGAAGGAATTGAAGTGCTGGTAATTTGCACGCCCCACCCTTTTCATGCCGGGCCGGTTATTGAGGGTGCGCGGCTGGGGGTACATTCCCTGATAGAGAAACCTATGGCCTCGTCTTTGGAAGACTGTGACGCCATGCTGGAGGCAGCCGATAAATACGGAATAACCCTTGGCGTGGTCAGCCAGCGGAGATTTTACGAACCGGTAAAACGCATGAGACATGCCATTGATGCAGGAAAAATCGGTTCTCCGGCCCTGGGTAATGTAATCATGTACGGCTGGCGTGATAAAGACTACTACGATAGCGATGCCTGGCGCGGAACCTGGGATCAGGAAGGCGGCGGAGTGCTGGTCAATCAGGCACCTCATCAGTTGGATCTGTTTCAGTGGTTCATGGGAGAAATTGAAGAGGTTTACGGAAGCTGGAGAAATCTGAACCATCCCTATATTGAAGTAGAGGATACGGCCCTGGCTATCGTAAAATTCAAAAACAACGCCCTCGGCAATATTTTGGTAAGCAATTCTCAAAAACCAGGCATTTATGGCAAGGTACACATCAACGGTACCAACGGTGCCACTATAGGTGCACAAACTGAAGGGGGCGCCATGTTCATTGCAGGCTCCACCAACATACAGGAAACGCCGGTGAATGATCTCTGGACGGTTCCCGGCGAAGAAGATGAACTGGAACAATGGAAAAAGCAGGATGAAGCCTTCTTTAACAGCATCAATCCTGCCGAATATTACATTCAGATGCAGGACGAAGATTTCTGCCAGGCTATTGTAAACAACCGGGAACCCATGTTAACAGGTAAAGAGGGCAGAATTACGGTGGAATTGTTTACTGCTATATACCGGTCGACACGTAGCAATGCACCTATAAGCTTCCCATTAAAGGCAGAATAGAAATGACACGCAAAACCATAACAGTTTTAACAAACAAATAAAGCTTTATGAGCGAAACATATCTTGTAATTAGCGTAGTTGCAGCCATTCTGGTACTGCTGTTCCTCGTTCTCAAATTAAAGATTCATGCCTTTCTTTCTTTGCTCCTCACAAGTATCGTTGTCGGTCTGGTAACAGGCATGGAGTTCACCTCTATCATCGATAGTATTGAAGAAGGCATGGCAAGCACCCTGGGATTTGTTGCAACCGTCGTAGGACTGGGCGCCATCTTTGGGCAGCTTTTGGAAGCATCGGGGGGAGCTGAATCCATAGCACATTATATGCTGAAAAAATTCGGATGGGAAAAGGCCTCCTGGGCTCTGGTGATCACTGGTTTTATTATTGCCATACCCGTTTTTCTGGATGTGGGATTCGTTATTCTGATTCCGATCATATATGCCCTTGGCCGGGAAACAAAACGCTCATTGCTGTTATATGGAATCCCTTTGCTGGCCGGTTTGGCAGTGACTCATGCATTCATACCGCCTACGCCCGGTCCGGTAGCAGTAGCTCAAATTCTGGATGCCCAGCTTGGATGGATCATCATTTTTGGCATTATTGTCGGTATTCCCACCGCCATCATAGCAGGTCCGGTTTTTGGGAAATACATCAGTAAAAGAATCAAACTAAGCCCGCCGGACTATTTTACAGCCGAGAAGGGTGAAGATAAACCGGAAATATACCCCTCTTTCAGGACGGTCGTGCTCATTATAGCATTGCCTTTGGTTTTGATTATCATCCATTCTGTCACGGAAATCCTCTACAAGAATGACATCATGATTAGTGAGAACGTCTACCAGGTTTTTGCACTGATCGGCCATCCGTTTACAGCACTTACAATCGCGACATTGCTAGCCCTTTATGTATTGGGGTATAAAAAAGGCTTCAGCAAGGCAAAACTTTCCCAGCTTTCTGGTAAGGCACTGGGCCCGGCCGGATTGATCATCCTGGTTACCGGTGCCGGCGGAGTTTTCAAACAGGTACTCATCGACAGTGGCGTCGGTGAAATGGTGGCTGAAAACATGCAAAACTCGAGTATGCCGCCGATTGTTCTGGCATACCTGCTGGCTGTGATTGTTCGTATTACCCAGGGTTCAAACACCGTCTCCATGATAACGGCAGCAGGCATCATGGCCCCGGTCCTGCCGGTATTCGACCTTTCCCAGATGCAGACCGCCCTGGTTGTGCTTTCTATCGCTTCAGGAGCCACCATCCTCTCCCACGTCAACGACAGTGGCTTCTGGCTTGTTGGAAAATATCTGGGAATGGATGAAAAACAAACCTTAAAATCGTGGACGATCATGGAAACCATCATTTCCATAACAGGTTTCATTATGGTGTTGTTGCTTAGTTTATTTATTTAATATCTATCTTAAACATCAAAATATAAGTCGATTGTATCCCTAAAACTGCTGAACAATGAACAAGATAACAGTCGGATTTATAGGAGCCGGCGGGATTGCCAAGGCACACGCCTACGCTTTACAGGCATTGAAATTTTATTATCCCGATGCACCTGAAATTGAGCTAAAGGCAGTAACCTCAGCCAGGGAATCAAGCCGCTCGAAATTCGCGAAAAATTATGGATTTGATAAGGCTTTGGATTTTAAATCCTTTGTCAATGATCCCGAAATCAACACAGTATTTGTGCTTAGTCCAAACAACCAGCACTACGAGCATCTTGAAGCAGCCCTGCAAATGAAGGGGGTAGAAAGGATATACCTTGAAAAACCCATTTGTTCCACAAAAGAGGAAGAGGAAAAAATCGCCGAATGGCTTCGCTCAAATAGTGGCACTAAAAAAGTTCAGATAGGTTTTCAGTTTCTATTCTCCTCCCCTGTTCGAGAGGCCTTGAACTTCCGAAGCGAGCAGGATTTTGGACAACCGATCCATTTCTCCTTTACCTATAAGCATACCGATTACCTGAAAAAAAGCTACAGGGATAAAAGGAGGAGCAGACTTACACCTGCTCCCGACGGCGGAGCCATGGCTGACCTGGGATCGCATGCCATCAGTCTGCTCGTAGCCTTTTTAGGAGACTCCCTTAACATAACCAATGCATTACAGGGTGGTTCTTTTAAAGACGTACCCGAAGACTCTGATCTGTATAGCGAAATATCCCTCTTCGACAAGAAAACAGGGGCCGTAGGCAATCTGTCCGCCAGCCGTATCAGTGCTGGAATGGGTGACGTGCTGGCTTTTGATATCTATTGCGAAAAAGGAGCTTTGCGATACAATTCTTATTACCCCGACCGGTTTGAATATTGCCTGGAAACCGACAATCAATGGTGTAGTGTTTTTACAGGAAGCAACTTTCAGCCGTTAACCGCTTTTCCCTCAAAGCACGTGCCGGGTGGCTGGCTCCGTGCCCTGAAACATGCCCACTATGTTTTCTTAACCGGTAACGATCCCAAAGCTTTTCTTCCGGGTCTGGAACACGGTTTGGAAGTTCAACGTCTGGTAAGGGAAACGGCGGATCACCTGGAGGCATTCAGAAAAAATAAGCAACAATAATGAGACCGATCTAACCCGAATTATTCCTACCGCAGCTTCGCTGCAAACAAATTTCTCTTAACCTGATGATAAGTCCCATTTTCAGAGTAAAGTAGCTTAATTTTATGTTTTCCAAAAGAAGGGATCACTACACAATCTATTTGATCTGTCTTAATGTTTATGGCTTTATAAATAAAGTTATTGGTGCCACAAAAAACCTCCAAAACGTATGATTTTACTCAGACTTAGCTACTAACG
Source organism: Bacteroidales bacterium (assembly GCA_021740225.1). Taxonomy (GTDB): domain Bacteria; phylum Bacteroidota; class Bacteroidia; order Bacteroidales; family UBA12077; genus JAGXLC01. The sequence continues at coordinate 10,185 of JAIPAF010000038.1, forward strand.
GCGCGAAGGCCCGAAAAAATCGGCCGGGTCAGGGAGGGATTGCGGGTGGATAGGCTCATTTTTTCTTGATTTTTTTGTTCCTTTTTTCATCAAGGAAAAAAGGAAAATTAATTAGTTTTGATCCTTTGATTTAAATCCGAGGGCTTTCAATATGAAAAAAACACAAAAACAGAACAGATATCAGAGAATATATAAGCAATTATCGGAACTTTTGCCCGAAACCAATGATACGCTTGCAAGGATGTCCTCTGTAATTGCAGTTTTACATAATAAGATGGATCATTTTTTCTGGACGGGCTACTACTTCCTGAAAGATGGCAGGCTTATCGTTGGTCCCTATCAGGGATCTGTGGCTTGCCAGGAACTGGAAAAAGGCAAAGGGGTTTGCTGGACCGGCATTGAGCGGCAAGAATCTGTGATTGTTCCTGATGTAGAGCAATTTCCCGGACATATTGCCTGCGATTCCCGTTCAAAATCCGAGATCGTCGTCCCTGTAAGAAATAATAAAGATACAATCATTGGGGTGTTGGATATTGACAGCAAAGAACACAATGCTTTCGATAGTACGGATGAACAAGAATTATCCCGGATCATACGATTAATTTACGAATTATAGCTTATACCTGCTTTGGAAGTAGATGAAATTCATTAAGATTACATGCATTAACTTATTGCTTTTACTGCCCCTTACAGTATTAAGTCAGCTTAATATCGATTACTATATTCAAAAAGGCAGGGAACAGCTTTATCATTACAGGTATTCGGAGGCCATCAAGACTTTCAATACGGTAATCGAATACAGGCCATATCACGCCGAAGCCTATTTTTTAAGGGGCACAGCCAAATACAATCTTCAGGACTATTACGGAGCGGAAAGAGATTATTCTCAGGCAATAGACGCCAAAGCCAACGCCGGTAAGGCTTATTACTACAGGGGAATGTCACGTATTCAGCTTTATAATTTCCAGGGAGCCATCGAAGATTTCAATACCACTTTGAAATTTAATATAGGTGAGCCCAATCTTTTTGTTCAGAGAGGGTTTTGCAAACTGCGGCTTGAAAGATATCCCGAAGCCATAGAAGACTTTAACACAGCTCTGCAAAGAGACAAAAGAATAAAAAGGGCCTATTACTACCGGGCTATAAGCGAGCTCAACATGGATGATACAACTGCCGCCTTTAAGGATCTTTCAAAGGCGATTGATGTAGATTCTACATTTACAAACGCGTATGTTACAAGAGGAAGGATATACCATCAAACCGAAAAATATTCCAATGCCCTGGAAGATTTTGAACGGGCACTTCATTTTGAACCCAGCAATTCACAGGCGTTGATTAACCGTGCCCTTACCTACAATCAGTTAAACCAGTATCAAAAAGCCCTCGATGACCTCGACCGGGTTATCAAGATTGAACCATCCAACGCCCTGGCTTATTATAACAGGGCATTGCTGAATACTGAAATCGGGGCCTATGATGAAGCCATTGAAGATTATGATCAGGTGCTGCAATACAACCCGCAAAATATACTTACCTATTTTAACAGGGGGATATTGAGAATGGAGAGAAAGGAATACGCCAAAGCCATCCGGGATTTTACCATGGCCATCAAATTGTATCCCAATTTTGCCAAGGCTTACATCAATCGATCTATTGCGCGAAGACAGCTGGAGGATTACAAGGGGGCCAGGAAAGACGAACAAAAGGCCAGGCAGATTACACAAGCTTATCAGGATAACCGGCTCGAAAGACTCAATTTTGCCGATACCACTGAAAACTTTAGGCGACTGATTTCCCTGCAGGGAAGCCAGAACCTGCCCCGACATTTCGGTAACATCGAAAAATCCATCGAACCCCGTAACACTTTCTCCCTATACTATAGCCAACATAACGATAACAATCTTACCGAAAAACTGGGGAAATATGTGGGAGATTCTTTAATAACCAAGGAAATGGCTTATCTTGACAAATATTTCATCCTGGGAACGGATCGGCAGGAGACCCAATCCAAAGATTATTATATGAAAAAAACTGAAGAAATTACCGACAGCATTGAGCGCTATCCCGGGAAAGCCAAATACCTTCTAAAAAGGGCCCTGCTCAAAGAACACACAAAAAATTACAACGGAGCCCTGAATGATCTCTCTCTTGCCAATAAATATACAGATAATCAGTTTCTCATTTATTTCCTCAGAGCCAACATCCGGTCCAAAATGATCCGTTACATAAAGATGATGGAAGACGATACCCGGATTCTCAATATCGATATGAACAATAGTTTGATTGAAGAGCCCATTAGCAGAGAGGTAAGCTATCATGATTACAACAAGGTAATCAAAGATTATAACAAATCTGTTCAGCTGGCTCCCAAATTTGTGTACACCTATTACAACCGGGCCAACACAAAAATTGAAAACAAAAACTACAAAGGAGCCATCAACGATTTTAATAAGGTGGTTTTTCTCGATTCGGAATTCCCCCAGGCCTACTTCAACCGTGGGCTAACCTACATCTATCTTCAGCAAACTACAAAGGGATGCATTGACATCAGCAAAGCCGGAGAACTGGGCATTGCAGAAGCATATACCGTGATTAAGCTTTACTGTCAATAGGCAGATGCCTCTGATCTGGCATTATAATAAAGATTGGAAAGACAATTAATTGGAGGGTACGGGGGTTTAATTGTCATTCAGTGGTCATTCATGGCCATTTGTGGTTATTCAGTTGTACTCGAAGAATAATTAAGCATTTCGTAGATAAATTGGAAATAACTGAATAATCAGTTGTCATTCTTTGAAAAATGGGCATTTGGATGGAATTAAACAGGAGGATATTTGGGGGTCCTCGGGAAATAGTCAAATACTCTCTAAAAGGTATCTGAAGGGGCCTTTAAAGACCGGCTGATATCCCCAGTGTGTTTGCAAAGCGTTCACGGAAGCCCGGTTGGAGTTCTCCGGAAAGATCATGTAGGTTCTCCGAAGGCCGTTTACGGTCTTCAAAAGGTAACAGTTAGGTCCACCGAGAGCCGGTTACGGTCCGCCGAAGATAACAGTTGGGTCCGTTGGAGCTTGGTTGCTATCCTTAGAGGATATGCACCTGGTATCCTCCATAGATCGACGGTTATCCTCCGAAGGTCTCGCGAGATCCTTTGATGACCGGCAGATAACTCCAGAAGGTATTCACCGACCGTCCTTCGGGGTGCAAGAGATATGCCCGGAAGATAGCCGGCGACCCTCAGAAGGTCGAAACTGAATCACGGTGGATGTTAATTGAACCTCTGAGGATATAAAAAGAAGAAACAAAAAAATCAAGAAAAAATTAGCCTACCCACCCGCAAAACCTTCCTTGACCCGGCCGATTTTTTCAGGCCTTCGCGCCGTTAGTAGCTTAGTTTGGATAAAATCACACGTTTTGAAGGAAACCATGAATATGAGAGTTGAAAGTTTCTGAAAAATCTGCCATCTCTTTTTTATAAAAATATATTCCTTTTTAAATTTAAATTTTGTTTTGTGGCGATCCCTTCTTAGGGACGACCATAAAAATCATTTGGATTACAAATCTTTTCGAGAATTGCGGGAGGGATAGAGCTAAGTTCCGTCGTGGCGCCGAAGAAATTTTCTACAGACCTTAGATATTTATTCGCGCCACATGGAGGAACGGG
>JAIPAF010000039.1 GCA_021740225.1 Bacteroidales bacterium
TTTTCAGTTTTCTAAAACTCTATTTGATGAATTTCCCGTTAAAATATTCATTTATAATGTCATTGCAGTAGCTATTTTGACTGTAGGTGTTTTGTCTTCGTTATACGCCGGACTATTGGAACCTGAATTAAGAACGACTTCTGCCACTCTTTCAGCGATTGTAAATGGATTTGCGACGATTTTGTTGTTTGTTTTTATTGACCCTTACCTTTCAGGATTAACCGATGATGTTGTTGAGGGTAAATTCAGTGAAACAGGATTTAGAAAAATAGTTCGATTGATGATATTGAGTAGACTTTTAGGAACGATACTTGCCCAGTTTTTATTGGTACCATTTTCAAAAATAATTGTATTGATTGCAAGACTGATATAAAAAAGCACGAAAACACAACACATGGTATAGTGCATGCGGGTTTCAGAGGTTTTCTAAAGTTTGTGGCTCGTAATAAAAGTCAGTGTAAACTGATAGTAAATCGCTTCGTAATCCCGCACGACACCATACCATCAACCGTAGTGTTTTATTAAAAAAAGATAGCTTATGCGGAGTATTATAGTATTCATAATGGTATTAGTTATTTTTTCGTGTGATTCAACACGGAACAAAGAGAACAAAATTAATAAATTAGTTATTAATGGAATAATTGAGAATTACTCTAATGAATTTATACTTATTACTTCACCAGAATATATAGGAAAAAGATCTTATTCTACCCAGATAAATGATACAGGATATTTTCATACTTCATTTCCTGTTGGTCACTATCATGATATCTTATTAAAATTTGATGATCAATTTGTGACTTTATTGAATAAACCTAAAGACAGTGTATTTATACATTATATAAATAAAGATTCAATTGTTTTCTCGGGTAATAATGCCGAAACAATTCGTGACCTCCAACAGTTAAAATCAATATTTATTGAAGACTTTAAAGATTCAGATATAATTTCTAAAGAAAAGAAATTAAGTGCTGATAAATTTAAAGAATATGTGTATAGTTTCTCAAAAAATGCAGAAAGTGAAATTCAAAAATATTCTCAAACAATTAATGCAACTGAGGATGCCCAACGTTGGATAAAAACATTTATGATTTGTCAACTAACAGATGAATTATTTGAATATGGATTTCACAATAGGAATGCAATTTCAAAAGATTACTTCAATTATATAAAGGAATATCCGATAAATCCGGACAAAGCATCTATTTGTTCAGAATTTTATATGGATTATGCCAACAATTATTTGGGCTATAAAGTTAATACCAACGATAAGTATCGAAAATTAACAATGCTTTATAGAAATCAAAAATACTATAATGCCCTTGACCGACATTTGGAGTTAGTTTCCAAAGACAATACAAAAAATTTTATGTCGGAGCTTTTAGTAACTCAATATTTTGCCAGAGTGCTTAAAGACAATTATCAGATAGTGGACTCGCTCATTCCCAGATATACAAAGATAGTGGATAATAAAAAACTAAAAACTCAGCTGAAGAATGAATTAACATCCCTAAAATTAGCTCAGAATGAATCCAGAACGCTTGAACAATTGAGCAAAGAGAAATTTGTTGGAAATATCTTCAAACAAATCATCCATAAACATTCAGGTGAAGTATTGTATATTGATTTTTGGTCTCCCATGTGTAGTCCATGTATTAAACAGTTCTCACATGCGAATAGACTCCATGAATCATTAAAAGGAAAAAATATATCATTTGTATATTTATGTTTTCATTCAGACAGCACCAGATGGAAAAATATGCGTAAAAAACACCAGTTAAAAGGGACTCATTTTCTATTAAATAGACAACAAGTAGATTTTATAAAATCTTACTTCGAATTTAGTGGTATTCCAAGATACATGATTGTAAATAAGGAAGGTGAAATAGTAGATGAAGATGCACCTAGACCTAACTCAAATTATATTTATACACAATTAAAATAAAGTTAGTAATTAATTCAAGCTCATTATGAAATCAAGAATTGTTTTTATTTCTTTTCTAGCCTTAACCGTCTTTGTTTTATCGGATTGTTCCAATAAAGACCAATCTACGGTATTGGAAGAAGTTCCGTTTAAGGAGGGGAAGATTACTAAAGTATTCATAGAACGGATTAACCCTGAAATTAAGGAAGTCAAACTGTCTAAATTTATTCTTGATTTTCAGGTGATACCACTGGAGACCAAAGAAGAATGCCTCATTGCCAATAACTGGATTACCTTTTGCGAAACAAGCATCTTGGTTGGTACCCAACATTCTACTGCTCCAGCACGGTTGTTCCGTTTTGATCATCAGGGTAACTTCATTAATGAAATAGGAAAACCCGGGAACGGACCGGGTGAGCATACTGGTTATTGGATTAATGACATACATTGTGATAATACTAATCAAACAATATTGGTCAATTGGTATGGAGGCAATTCGGATCCTCAAATTTTTAACTTTAAGGGTTCTTTTTTAAATGAGATTGATCAGCCCTATCGTTCTTTGGACATCCACAAATGGTCTGATTCCGTCTGGTTCAGTACCGGTACTTTAGCAGGCAAACCCGGAAACACTAAAGATTCTATTGCTTTGGTTTTTTATGACAAAGATGGAAGAGTGATAAGAAAGATTCCCCGAAAAACATATCCTCCAAAAAATACCAAAAAATATACTCCAGGTTCCCTTGGGTCATCACCTTCCCTTTATCAATATAAGGATCAATGGAGGTTATATATGAGTGGCAATGACACGGTTTTCAGAATAAGGGATTTGAAACTTTACCCGCTCGCTGTCTTGGTTCCCGGTAAAAATATATTGCCTTTTAATGGAACATTGTCTCCCAATCAATTATCCGGTAAATATAGTTTGGGTATACTTACCGAAACCAATGGCAACTGGTTTCTTAAAAAGAATGTCATCAGCGAAGCAGATTTAAAAAGGCGCCAAACAGGGAGATGGAGAGAAAGTATTGAAACTGAAGATCGGATCATTGTTATTGACAAACAAAATAGTAAAGGAGCCAGGATTGAGCTGATAGATGACATATTTCATATATTCCCTTCAAATCTTTTATCCATGGGCTTACAGTGGACGGATAAACGGATGTTTTTTGCTATACCACCAATTAAACTAAAGGAACTTATTGAAAAAGGCAATTTAGATAAGGTCAAAAATCAAAAGACAAAAGAAATAATTGACGAGATTAAACAAATGCCTAATGATGCCAATCCTGTCATCTTCTCTTTTACCTTAAAAGATAAATTTGGAATATAAAGATAAAGCAAAATTTTATTAGTATGAAAAAGTTTGTATTTTCCGTAATATTCTTGTCGTTTGGACTGTCTGGATTAGCACAACAGAACACGGATCTTTCTGATAATACGTATAATTTACTTCAAACTAAGGATGTTTTTTTCAATAGAAAATTGATAAATCCAATCAATCTAACCGATTCAAATCAAATATTTATTGATTTTTTTTATCATACAGCTACTGTAGGAGATATTGATTTGAACGAAAGCTTTTTCATTTCTGGTGAAACAAATATTCCTGCGATTAATAGTTCAATTGGATTTAATATAGATTTTACTGAATATGGCTCCTTTCTGCATCACAATTTTATAGCAAGCTTTAAGCATAGTTGGGATATAGGAAATTATTCAAAATTTAACATTGGATTTAATTCTGGATTATGGCGATACCAAGCAAAAGAGGTGTATTATCCATCTAACCCATTAATTGATGTTTATTTTGAACCAACAAATTCTCCAATTTTAGATATTGGTGTATCATATCAATATAAGAAGCATAAATTTGGATTATCTTATATCAATATAATAGATTCTAAGTTTAAGCTAAGTGAGAGTGATTATGTTTTAAGAGAAAATGGGTTTATCTTAAACTATCAGACTAAATTTGGATTAACAAATAGGATAACTTTGATTCCAGAGATATTGAGTTGTTTTAATTCTACTGAGACATATGGAATTTTTACGATGCAGATAGACTATTCTAATACAATACAAGGACAAATCTTATACAATACTCTTGATTCTTATGGTTTTAAGTTTTCAGGGATTTTTTGGAAATTTATCAAAGTAGGTTATTATTTTAACTACATGCATGAAGGATTTGATAAAATAGATCAGAACTATCACGGAATTAATGTTGGAATAATATTGAAATAAAGCCCTACAGCCCACATGCGATAATTAACCATTGGGGTTGAATAGATTACACAAATATTGTTCTTCGCTTCAAGTTTTTTGGCAGTGGATAGGATTGGAGCACGCACTTCCCCAACGGTTCATACTGCTGTTAGTTATCACTCCCCCACCCAATCATAGCTATATGCTTTGGCGAACTCCCGGCATCGCTTCCAGTCGTTGGCATAATGCTCCCGGATCTTTCCCAAATGGCCGGCTGGTATAAGGGGTTCCGTACCGGCATAACGCTCCGGCAAAAAAGCAGCAATGTACAATATAAGATGATTGAACAACCAGCGCAAACGGAACCTGATGTAATGCCGCACCTTGTTGCCGGAACCTTCGAAGTCTTTTCCGAACCACCGGCGATTGAATCGTCTCAAAATTTTTAATTGCTTATCAGAATACGACTTGTGGGAGGGATCCACATCGATCCGGTTCCTGTTATAATCTACCCCCATATACCAGGCAAGTTTGTCAAAAAAACCATAGGCATCCTGTTTCAGCTCATCGTGAAAGAGCACCAGCGGCCAGGTTTCAAACAAATCTTTGATCATCCTGAGTTTATTGTAAAAATAAATGTCCTTTTTCTTCCAGAGTCCCTGATCATTTTCAATATCCACAAAATTTTCAAATGGCTGAAGTCCTCCGTTCTTGACATACCGACGGTATTGTGAGGCCATCCAGCTATCGTTCCTCCTTATGACGATAATAATGTGCGCCCTAGGATACTTTTCTGCAATCTTTTTTACCTCTCGCTCAAATTGACGGTCAAATTCTCTGGAAACAAGATATTTAGCATGTTTCTTACGGGATACGACCTTGTCAAAACGATTGTAGCGGGTGCGCTGAATATAATGAATGCCTTTCAACCTGGGAAAAAACTTATATTGCAAAAAGGTAGAAGCAGTTTTCCCCAGTCCCACATGGCAAAAAAGCTCAAAATCCTTTCGTTGTCGCTTCATATAAATAAATCTCCTGTTTTGGCTCCAAATATATAGAATTTCCCCGAACCGCATTAAAAACTCCTACAAAACCTCAATATTATTATATTTTTGCACATTAAATGCTCATGCTATAGAAAATGGCTCCCAAAATTTTAATAATTAGTTCCTATTCAGGATCAATGGTTTCAGTGAGGCCTGAAGCGGAAATGGTGCTTCGGTTAAAAAAACAGGGAATGGAGATTGATGTCATGTCAGACCCCCAAAGCACTTATGCGGATATTTTTCGGGAAAACGGAATACACATCTACCCTTACCAGCCGAAACGCAAAATCAGCCTCCGGGAGATACGCTATATACGAAAAGTACTTTGTGAAGGGAATTACGATATCATACACGTTTTTAACAATAAAGCCGTCACCAACGCGGTATTTGCCGCACGAAAACTTCCGGTTAAAATGGTCACCTACAGAGGTTATACGGGACATCTCCTGTGGTATAAACCCACCTCCCACATAAGTCACCTGCATCCAAAAGTAAATAAAATTACCTGTGTTTCCGACGGTGTGAAAAATCATGTCCGGAGACAGCTTTTCTTCAATAAAGATAAGGCAGTCACCCTTTATAAAGGCCATGATCCGGAATGGTATAATGACATTCAGCCCTACACAAGAAAACAACTGGGTATACCTGAAAACGCTTTTTTAATAGGGTGTGTTGCAAATGCCCGTCCCATGAAAGGTATTCCCAACCTCATTAAAGCTTCCTATCATCTCAGGGATCAAAATGACATTCATTTTCTCCTCATAGGCAAAAACATGAATACCAACTACCACCGCAAATGGATCAGGGAATCGCCCTTAAAGCGAAATTTTCATATACCGGGCTTCAAAAAAGATGTATTGAATCATTTGGCTGCCTGTGATGTGATGGTGCTCCCTTCAGTCAAAGGGGAAGGCCTCTCCAAAGTTACCATCGAAGCCATGAGTACCGGATTGCCGGTTATAGCTACGAACATAGGCGGAAATCCCGAACTGGTTCTCCATGAACAAACCGGATTGCTTGTAGATCCAAAAGCCCCGAAACAAATAGCTAAAGCCATCACCACACTCAGAGATAATGAAGCCATGAGAAAAAAACTGGGTGAAGCGGCCAGGCAGCACATAATGAACAATTACCATATCGATCAGACCGTTAAAGAAATAAAAAATTTTTACGAAAGCCTGATCCGCGAAAGGTAACAGCTCTCAATATTTAGGAAGTTTTACATATAATCCCTTTTTTGAGCGACTGAATTATTCAAGAATAATGCTGAGGCTATTTAAAAATAAACCCAATCAATAAACAGGTAAAAATCTATATCTTTGCATGATTTATTGATATTAAAAGCCATATGGAAGAATTTCACGGGAGAGGCTAAGATAAAATATCATAAACAGGGAGGATCAATGACCACAGCAAAGGATAAAAATATTTTTTTTCATGTAGGATTGCCCAAGACGGCATCTACTTTTCTTCAAAGAAACGTATTCCCCAAATTCAACGATATCCGGTTCATTAAAAAACATGATTTCAAGCACAGAGACCGCATCATAGAGCAATCAAACCATGATAAAATCCTCATGTCAATTGAGATTAATCCGGATGTTCAGGATGGTATGGAAAAACTACAGGATGTATCCCACAAATATCCTCACACCCACACCGTCATTATACTCAGACGCCATGGTTCGTGGTTGAAATCAAAATACAAGTATTATCTCAGAAAACACGGAACCCGAAAATTCGACAGGTATTTCGATCTTAACGCTACAGGTATCCTTGAGCCAAACAACCTGAAGTTTTACCCGAAAATTAAACTGTTGGAAGATTTATTCGAACCCGATCCCCTTGTTTTATTTCAGGAGGAGCTAAAACAAAACCCCCTGGCCACCATTGAAGTGCTGGCCGATTATATGGGTGTGACCTTTGACAAAAATGACCTCCGGATTCAAACGGTGAAGCGCTCCTATACCCCAAAACAATTAAAAAAGGTACGCCGGTTTAACAGGTGGTATCAGTATGATCATTCCCACATCACTTCGAAAACCAAAAAGTTTATCTATAAAAAATTCAGCGGATTGCTTCTGCATTCGGTCGCTTTCATGGGTGCCATAATACCGGATAAAAGCAAAGATGAAGAAACACTCATTACTCAGCAAAAAATTGAAGCAGTAAATAAAGCTTACCGGGAAGATTGGGAAAAATGCCTTGAATATGCCAGACAGCAAAGGAAGCTTTTATTCAAAACATAGGGTGCGAGGGCACGGAAGAACGAAAGAGCGAGAGAACGAAAGAACGATGGAACGATGGAGCGAATGAGCGAATGGGCGATAAAGGAAGAAGCATTGAGGCACCAAATGCAGCTACAGTCAACCCGGGACCCGGGAACTGAGACAAAGAACAAAAAACCCGAGATAAAAGACAGTCAACCCGAGCCGAAAACCTACAACTCGTTGATAAAACCAGCAATCATACCGCATCCCGGTAAAAAGGATTCGGAAACTCTTTCATCACCTGTTTGCAATACTCAAGATCCTCACGGGTGAAATACTCTTTAAACCCACCGACCTTACCTTTCCTGGTCTTATAGGTGTCCCGGTCATTTGGATCTTTCGGATAAAGGATATTCTTAAAAGTCTTTTTAAAATAACCCTGTTTTTCCAGTTTGTGCATGTTGTCGAAACGGTAAAACCAAATGATGTTTTGTAGTTTTTCCTCATCGATATCATGAACATCCAAAAATCCCAACAACTCCTTCATAACACTGAAAGGAGCGGCATGAAGATCTTCGTATTTGATCAGCTTAAAATCTACGGGAATATGCCGGTTTTGATCCCATATCGAATGAAACTTCAGGATTTTTTTTATCCCGTACCGATCGTCCCGGATAAATTCAGAAATTGAGCCGTTATATTCCTTATGCCGCTTTGTCATTTGAAAATAGGAAGAAACCACCGTATCCCTCGGATCCCTGGCCAAAAAAATGACCCGATGATTGGTATATCCCGCCTTATCTTCGGGCAATTCCCAATAGGACCTATTCAGGTCATTTTGAGAACCATCGTGTTCATAGCCAGGAAGAATGTTCAAATCGTTTAACATAACCCGCAACCAGGTACGACCTGATTTGGGGTAGGAAATGACAACCGCATCCCTGTAGGGCCCAAAATTCCGGTGGTATCGTTTTTTTATCCCGTATTTCAAAGTAGCAAACAGTTGTAACATACGCTTCAAACTTATAAGATAGAATGTAAAAATTACCAATCCCGTTTTTACGTGGGTTGGTTTTGCAAAAATAATAAACCTCTTGGTGCGATCAGGAAATGAGGTAAAAAATATCGGCAAGGACATTCTGAATTATTCTCGCATAGCCGAATGGATTTATCTCCTGCACACAAACATCTACACTTAATAATGATCCCCATCTATTATTTAATGAACCAGAGGCTAAAATTTATGTAGGATTACGAGGTTAAATTAAAGAGAAGATCTTATTATTTACTTAATTTTGCCGTCGAAAGAAACAACAGTCACAAATATTAATTGAACAGACAGATTCAAACCAAATGAATGCATTTAAAAAGTTAACAGGATATCTCCTTCCCTATTGGAAAAATGCAGTTTTAGGGATTTTATTGAATTTATTGGGAACTTTTTTCTCCCTTTTCTCCTTCACTATGGCCATGCCATTTTTAAAAATCCTGTTTGACCAAAAGACTGCCGTCACGGAACCGGTGCCCTTTCAACTGAATGCCGATGCCATACAGCACAATTTCAATTATTTTGTCAGTCAGATCATCACGGACAAAGGCCCGGAAACGGCTTTATTTATAGTGAGTATTATGGTGGTAGGTTTGGTACTGTTAAAGACTTCTTTCAACTACCTTGGAAATTTCACCATCGTTCCGCTCATCAACGGCGTGATCAGAGATATCAGGAACAAGCTTTATGTAAAGATCACCAATCTTCCCATAGCCTATTATTCAGAAGAGCGCCGGGGCAACATACTTCTGAAATCCACAGGTGACGTACAGGAAATGGCCAATACCATCTTGAACCCCTTACGCCAGGCAGTCAAAGCCCCTATACAGATCATCATTTACATAACAGCCCTCTTCGTGATGAGCTACAAACTCACCTTTTTTGTGCTGGTACTAATCCCGTTAAGTGGTTATGCCATCAGTGTAGTGGGTAAAAATCTAAAAAAAGCCTCCGCCAAAGGGCAGAATAAACTCGGAGAATTGTTGTCCATGCTGGAGGAGACTATCTTTGGACTACGCATTATAAAAGCATTTAACTCCGAAGATAGGGTCAAACGAAAATTTCAAAAGGAAAACCAGAAATATACCCGCATCATGAATCGCATCCTGAGGAAAAGGATGCTGGCCAATCCGTTCAGTGAATTTCTCTCCATGTTGGTTATTGTAGTAATCATGTGGTACGGCGGCTCGCAGGTACTAAACCCTGAAGTAAGCGCCCTTTCTCCGGAAGCGTTCATCACCTATCTCATCATCTTCTCACAGATCATTCGTCCGGCCAAAGTCATCTCCAACTATTACTACAATGTAAAAAAAGGCCTGGCTTCTTTTGACAGGATAGAAAGTGTGTTGAATGCCGAGGAAAACATAAAGGAAAAGCCGGATGCCCAAAACATTAAAAAATTCAAAGATTCTATCGTATACAGGAACGTCAGCTTCTGGTATAATCACGATTATGTGCTGCACAACGTCAATCTGGACATACAAAAAGGGCAAACCGTAGCCATTGTGGGGCAGTCAGGAGCGGGCAAATCCACTCTGGTAAGCCTGCTGCCCAGATTTTACGATGTAAAAGAAGGAGACATCCACATCGACGGAATCTCAATAAGTGATTTGAAGGTGAAAGACCTCCGGGGGCTGATCGGTCTGGTTACGCAGGAATCGATCCTTTTTAACGACACGATATACAACAACATTGCGTTCGCACGTGACGATGCAACTTACGAACAGGTAGAAGAGGCAGCCCGGGTAGCCAATGCCCACACTTTCATCAGGGAACTGGAAAACGGATATGAAACCAACATCGGCGACCAGGGCAATAAGCTCTCCGGGGGTCAGAAACAACGACTCAGTATCGCCCGGGCCATCATGAAGAACCCGCCTATCCTGATACTGGATGAAGCTACCAGCTCACTGGACACTGAGTCGGAAAAACTGGTTCAGGACGCACTCTACAGGCTTATGCACAACCGTACCTCCATCATCATTGCCCACCGGCTGTCCACGGTAAGAGAAGCCGACAACATAGTGGTGCTGCATCAGGGCAGTGTGCAGGAAACGGGATCACACAACGAGCTGATTCAACAACAGGGAATCTATAAAAAGCTGCATGAGATGCAGATGTTTGAATGACTGGTAAGAGTTTGACAGGAATTTAATTGTTTGATTGTTTGACAGGAGTTGTTAAAATAAATTGTCATTATGTACTCATTCTTTGTCATTTATGGTCATTGATTGTAAGAAAAACATATCTAACTTATCCACAAATCCAGAAGGACATAAATAAATCTCGTTAAAACAAAATGCAGAAGAAAAAAACCATAGCATTTGTCAACTCAAACAAAGCCTGGGGCGGAGGTGAGAAATGGCATTTCGAGATGGCCAAAAGACTGGAGAAAAAGGGACATTCCGTTTTTTTCATAGTGCATAAAAAAGGCGCATTATATAAAAAAGTCAGGGAAACCAATATACCCCATGTAGCTGTCATTATCAACAACTTCAGTTTTCTCAATATTCCTAAAATCCGTAGGTTTTCACAAATGTTCCGTGAGCACCGTGTCGGCTCGGTGATCATGAACTTACCTTCCGATGTAAAAGTTGCCGGTCCTGCTGCTTTAAAAACAGGAGTGAAAAAGATCATGTACCGGCGGGGAACTGCCCTGCCCGTGCACAACAATCCGTATAACCGGTACCTGTTCAAGAGGGTCATCACCCATATCATTACCAATTCCCACGCCACCAAAGAATTGCTTTTACAAAAAAATTCAGAACTGGTGGATCCAAACAAATTCCGGGTCATTTACAACGGCCTGGATTTTGATGAATTCGACAACCGCCCGATAAATCCAATATACAGCAGACAACACAACGAGCTTATAATTGGCAATGCCAGCCGTTTTGTCAAACAGAAAGGGCACAAATACCTGATTGAAATTGCCGGAAAACTTAAATTCCATCAGATACCGTTCCGGCTTTTAATGGCCGGTGAAGGCAAATTGAAGAATTCCATAATGAATAGAGCCAAAAAAGAAGGCGTCTATGAAAATTTATTATTTGCCGGATTTATAACAGACATCAAGAGTTTTATGGCTTCCATAGATATCTTTCTGCTTACCTCCCGTTGGGAAGGATTCGGTTATGTAATTGTGGAAGCCATGGCCGGTGGGAAACCCGTAATAGCTTTCGATATCAGCAGCAACCCTGAAATCATCCGCGACGGGGAAAACGGTTATCTCATCCCCTTCCGGGACACGGATACCTTTGTACAAAAAATAAAGACTTTATATCACAACCCGAAACTTATAGACCAGATGGCCAAAGAAGCAAGAAAAACCGCATTGGAAAATTTCAATATGGATTATATGGTAAGGCAGGTTGAAGAACTGATTACTGAATGACTAAAAAATATTGGATTTTTTTGGCATTAAAAGAATCTTTTATAATTTTGCAGTCCGCAAATAAGAATTAAAGAAAAGAACAATGTACGCAATAGTTGATATTGGAGGATTTCAGTATAAGGTGGAGAAAGAAGGAAAGTATTTTGTAGGCCGGTTGAACCAGGAAGAAGGTTCACAGGTAGAGTTTGACAATGTATTGCTGGTGGATAACGACGGCGATGTGAAGGTAGGAAAGCCTACTGTTGATGGAGCCAAGGTATCGGCCAAAATCATTTCACATGCTAAAGCCGACAAGAAAACCGTTTTTAAGAAAAAAAGACGCACAGGGTTCAGGGTAAAGAAAGGCCACCGTCAGCCCCTGACTCAAATAGAGATTGAAGATATTGTTGCTTAATTTAAAAAACTTAAACTTATGGCACATAAGAAAGGAATGGGTAGTACCCGCAACGGCCGTGACTCTGAAAGCAAAAGACTTGGAGTAAAACTATACGGAGGTGAAAGGGCCAAAGCGGGCAATATACTTGTAAGACAAAGAGGAACCAAACATTATCCCGGAAAGAATGTCGGGATGGGAAAGGATTATACGCTTTTTGCCCTCGTTGACGGAAATGTTGAATTCAAAAAAAGAAAGAACCGTTCATACGTATCCGTGACACCCGCGGAAAATTAAGGGTATAAATTGCGTTATGCATAATATTTTTATATGCGTTAAACTTTAAACACAAGAAAATAATATTAGCCATTGACTATTATTATTTCGGTTGCGAAGACACATAAAACTTTTAAGATGCTCCTGTATTCGATAACCTAAAAGCCGGTACAGGAGATTTTTTTGTTTCTGAAAAAGCCCATTGCTCATGCTTTCACTACAATATATCCGCGCAAATACCGATTATATCATTGAAAGATTGAAAACCCGTAACAGTGATTATTCAGAGACCATTGAGAAACTAAAAGAACTGGATGATGAAAGGCGTTCCGTCCAGCAAAATGTCAACAATGATCAATCGGAACTCAACACACTTTCAAAAAAGATCGGTCAGCTCTTCAAAGAAGGGAAAACCGGCGAGGCCAACAAGGCTAAAAGCAGGAACACGGAACTTAAGCAGAAAATAAAAGAAAGCCGGAAACGTCTAAATGAAATCGAAGAGGAAATCCACGGGTTGTTGACGGAGATCCCCAACGTCCCGCATCAATCCGTCATTCAGGGCAAGGGGGAAGAAGACAATCAGCTGTTGCGTTCCGGCGGAAAAATCCCTCAATTGGGTGAAGATGCCCTGCCCCATTGGGAGCTGGGAAAAAAATACAACATCCTTGATTTCGATCTGGGTAATAAAATTACGGGACGGGGGTTCCCGGTATATAAAGACAAAGGCTCCAGACTCCAGCGGGCCATGATCAATTATTTTTTGGATAAAGCCCGTGCCGAAGGCTACAAGGAAATGCTGCCTCCATTGATGGTCAATGAGGACAGTGCTTTTGCCACCGGTCAGCTCCCCGACAAGGAAGGCCAGATGTATGCTGTGCCCATCGACAACTTCTACCTGATTCCCACCGCTGAAGTACCCGTCACCAATATCTACAGGGATTCGATACTGGAAGAAAAGGATCTGCCCGTCAAAATGACTGCCTACACCCCTTGTTTCAGAAGAGAAGCAGGCTCATGGGGAAAGGAAGTACGCGGGCTGAACCGTGTGCACCAGTTCGATAAAGTAGAAATAGTGCAGATCGACCATCCCGAAAGCTCTTACGAAACGCTCGAAGAGATGACCTCCTATGTAGAAAACCTTATTAAAGCCCTGGAATTACCTTACC
>JAIPAF010000040.1 GCA_021740225.1 Bacteroidales bacterium
AGAAATTATAGATTGCCGGGGTGAGAGAAGCCTTTTTTCTGTAGAAATTACCGATTGCTTACGTCGGATAAGCCACTTTTCTGCGGAAATTATTGATTGGTGACATCGGGTAAGTCATATTTCTGCAGAAATTTCAAGTTCCCTATGTCAGGTAAGGCATATTTCCGCAGAAATTACCGATTCCTTACGTCGGGTAAGCTACTTTTCCGCAGAAATTATTGATTTATAACGGCGGATAAGCCACTTTTCTATGGAAATTTTGAATGTAAAAAATTTCTTCGGCGCCATAACGGAACTTAGCACAATCCCCCTCGCTATAAAAAAAGGAAAAGCCTGCAATTTATGCTTTTCCTTGGTTAAAGTAGCGAGAGTGAGGCTCGAACTCACGACCTCAGCATTATGAATGCTGCGCTCTAACCACCTGAGCTATCTCGCCATGATTTGAAGGATGCAAATATAATATTTTATAAAAAATTTTATAAAAATTTCCCGGAATTTTATAAATTGCATAAGGTCAATTTTAAAAATAATGCCAACAAATATGAAGTCTGCTTTAACACTTGAATTTTTCATAAACGTCTCTCCTGCCATTTTATTTCCCCGCCTGAGCACCCCCGGAGGATTGGTTGAATGGTTTGCCGACGACATCAGGGTGAAAGAGGATACCTTTGTTTTTATCTGGAACGGTATGGAGTTTCCTGCCAGGAAATTGCATCAGAAAAAAAACAACTACGTGCGGTTCAAATGGGTTGAGGATCCGGACGAGCAAAGTTATTTCGAATTCAAAATCGTTAAAGATGACCTGACCGGTGACGTTGCCCTTGTAGTTACCGACTTTGCAGAAGAAAATGAAATGAGTGATTTATCGGATATCTGGGAAAAACAAATTGACAGTCTGAAAAATACATTGGGTGTACACTGATTATTTGCCGGACTATTCAGCGTATGCCTATAAAGTGGGTAATCATTCAAAAAATACAATAACAGGAACGGTATTTTTATCCTTTCTCTCTCCGGCATTTCTTAAGAAAATAACTTAATTTTGCGCACGTTTACATCTAAAAAAAAGAGCGGAATACCTTGAAGCGTTTACATAAATTACTGATCAAATCATTCATAAAACCCCTTATAGCTACTTTTTTTGTTGCCCAGTTCATACTCATCCTTCAGTTTCTATGGCAACACATTGAGGATCTGGCAGGAAAAGGGCTGGGAGCGGACATTATTGCCGAGCTCCTGCTATATGCTTCCGCTTCCCTGGTTCCCCTGGCCCTTCCCCTTGCTATATTGCTATCATCCATCATGACCTTCGGCAACCTGGGAGAATATTTAGAACTTACCGCCGTCAAATCGTCCGGTATATCGCTTCAAAAATTCATGAGGCCACTGATCATACTGGTATCGATTCTGGCCATCGGAGCATTTTTTTACGCCAACCATGTAATTCCCTATGCCAATCTAAAAGCATTATCCCTGCGTTACGATATCAAACAGCAAAGAGAGGAGCTGAATATTAGAGAAGGGGTGTTCTATAACGACATTGAAGGTTACAGCATCAAAGTCGGACACAAGGATCCCAAAACCAAACTGATGAAAAACATCATGATCTATGAACACGATAAAAACCAAGGAAATGCCCAGGTAACCGTTGCCGACAGCGGATACATCAAAATGACCAGTGACGAAAGCAAGCTATTGGTTACCCTTTATAATGGCCATACCTATGCAGAAATGCAAGAAAGCAATAAATCAAAACCAAGAGGGGAAGAAAAACAATACCCTTTTCAACAGAGGAAATTCGATAAGGAAACCCTATTGATCGACATCTCAGGATTTAATTTCCAACGCACCGATGAAGGGCTTTTCAAAGACAATTACCAGATGCTCAAATTAAGTGAGCTTGAAAAAAACAGGGATTCACTGATCCGGGTATATAATGAAAAAGCCCGCAGCCTCTCCAGGGAATTGGATGATAACCTCTTTGATAGTGAAGAATTTAGTAAACAGGCCAGTAACAGAAATCCCGATAAACAGCAGTCCCCGGGGAAGGATAAACCAACGAAAACTCCCCCGGGACCCGGTCCGAATAATGAAACTTCCGATAACAAGAACTCCGGCGTATCCAATGAAGCCCCATTGCCTCACATGTACGCAAAAGACAGTATAGCACCGGAAAGCCAACAGGCATATGTTTATACATTCTCCGATTCCCCGGATTCAGCATCCGAAAACTCCGTAACCCGTCGACCCCTCTCCGATAGACAATATGCAGGCCTGCAAAGAAATGATTCACCTCCAAACAGTCCGGAAAATGCCAAAAAGCAAAACATAAAATCAAACAATATCACTCAAACGCTTGATGTGGATACTTTAATGGATACCCTTGAAACCAGACACAAATTGAATATAATAAACCAGGCTCTGAGAAATGCCAGGCAAAACAGCCAGAAAATAACCGAGTCGAAAAAGATATTTGAGCAGAGGCTGAAGAACATATACAAACATCAGATCCACTGGCATAAGAAGCTGACTTTATCGTTTGCCTGTATCATATTTTTCTTCATAGGAGCTCCGCTGGGTTCGATCATCCGCAAGGGAGGATTGGGAACACCACTTGTCATCTCCGTCATATTTTTTATCATTTATTACATTGTTTCCATTACCGGTGAAAATTTTGTTGAGAAAGGAGTATTCCCTGCATTCATAGGCATGTGGCTTTCATCCCTGATCTTCCTTCCCATTGGCATCTTTCTGACTTACAAAGCTACCAACGATTCCATGATACTCGACACGGAAACCTACAAAAAAATAGTCAAAAAGATTTTCCCGTTTGGATTGGGAAACAATGGAAATACCGGTGAAAACGAGCGGGGGGATTTTCATGAACAATAATTAGGCCAATTATGTCACATTATGTACTTTTGTAGATTATTACACAGGATATAGAGCTTGAATGATATGAACAGGAAACAGGAGGATTTAAAAAACAGGTTAAACACCATAGAAGAAGCCATAAACGATATAAGAGAAGGCAAGCTTGTTATCGTGGTAGATGATGAAGAACGCGAGAATGAAGGGGATTTTATAGTGGCTGCCGAAAAGATCACCACCGAAACCGTGAACTTCATGACCAAATATGGCCGGGGTTTGATATGCGCTCCTCTCCCGGAACAAAGATGTAATGAATTGGAGCTGGAACTGATGGTAGACAAGAACACATCCTTTCACGAGACTCCTTTTACGGTCTCCGTAGATCTTAACGGGCACGGTTGTACTACGGGAATATCGGCCTCGGACAGGGCAAAAACCATAAAGTCCCTGGTTGATCCGAGAACTCAACCGGAAGATCTGGGAAGGCCGGGTCACGTTTTTCCGCTAAAAGCAAAAGATAAAGGAGTATTAAGAAGAGCAGGCCATACCGAAGCCGTAGTAGACCTGACGCGTTTGGCCGGGTTAAAATCAGGTGGGGCATTGGTTGAGATCATGAACGATGATGGGTCTATGGCCCGTTTGCCGGAATTAACAGACCTTTCTGAAAAATTCAACCTCAAGATCATTACCATAGAAGACCTGATTGCCTATCGTTTACTACAGGAAACACTTATCGAAAGAGGCGTCAGGGTTAAATTACCCACAGAATACGGCGATTTTGAACTGATCCCCTTTAAACAGAAATCCAATGGTGTTGAACACATTGCACTGGTGAAAGGAAAATGGACCCAAGAAGAGCCCGTATTGGTCAGAGTGCATTCCTCATGTTTAACCGGAGACATCTTCGGTTCCAAAAGATGCGATTGTGGCCCCCAATTACATAGAGCCATGCAGATGATCGAAAAAGAAGGCAAGGGCGCCCTGGTATATATGAACCAGGAAGGTCGGGGTATTGGCCTGTTCAATAAAATAAAAGCCTATAAATTACAGGAACAGGGAAGAGATACGGTAGAAGCCAATCTGGATCTGGGATTCGAAGAAGATGAAAGGGATTACGGTGTGGGAGCCAATATCCTCCGGGAACTGGGGCTTGGAAAAATCAGGCTGCTGACCAATAATCCTGTAAAAAGGAAAGGACTGGAAGGATACGGGCTGGAAGTCGTAGAAAACATTCCCCTGGAAGTGGAACCCAACGAATATAACCGGTTCTACCTGGAAACGAAAAAACATAAAATGGGTCACCGGCTGGAACTCGTTGATCCCAGTGAGCTAAAAAGAAGCAATGACAATGAAGTGGACGAACAAGAACCACGGAAATCCATTCCCTATTCCGAATCCGGTAAAGACAATAAGTGATTCACTTTATTCATAATGGTTTCTTTTATATCCGAAGGTTTGCCGTTGGCTTTGTGAGCTACAAATGTAAACAGCAGATTGAAACTTATAAATACTTGCCGGTTAAAACGTCTCATATGAACAGATCTATTGATAAACAAAACCTGCTAATTTACTTCAAGATCATTTAACCTCCTTTATCTGTTCCGAAAAATTATTCCTTATTTTTGCCTATTAACATCATAAAAAAGGCTTCATGATTTCAAAAAGTGCTTTTCGGATAGTTTTCATGGGAACACCCGACTTTGCTGTAGAAAGTCTGAGAACCCTGGTAGAGAATAACTACAATGTAGTGGGCGTTGTTACCAATCCTGACAAACCTGCAGGCAGAGGGCAGCAAATCAGGGAATCCCCTGTTAAAAAATATGCAAAGGAACAAAACCTTCCCATTTTGCAACCTGTAGATCTTTCCGACAAGGATTTCATTCAACGGCTAAAGGCGCTTCAACCCGCACTTCAGGTAGTGGTTGCTTTTAAGATTCTTCCGCCTGAGGTATTCAACATTCCTGAATACGGAACCTTCAACCTCCATGCCTCCCTCCTGCCCGACTACCGGGGAGCAGCCCCCATCAATCATGTAATTATCAACGGAGAGCAGAAAACGGGAGTCACCACATTCTTTCTCGACGATAAAGTGGATACAGGAAAAATCATTATGAAAAAGGAAACGGAGATTGCACAAGATGAAACAGCGGGCACCCTGCATGACAAGCTGATGTTTCTGGGAGCGGATTTGGTGCGGGAAACCGTTGAAGCTATACAGGAAGACAATTATCAGACCGTTCCACAGGATGAATTAATCAAGAACCGAAAATCATTAAAAAAAGCCCCGAAGATTTTTAAAGATGATTGCCGGATCAAATGGGACAAAACTTCATACGAAATTTATAATTTTATCAGGGGACTCACCCCTTATCCGGGAGCACAAACCGTATTCACCAATTCAAAACAACTATCATTAAAAATCTTTATGGCCTCTCCTGAAAAAAAAGAGCATAATTATGCGTGCGGGACCGTCTTCTCCGATCATAAAAGCTTCATCAAAGTTGCCACATCCGACGGATTCATCAGACTGGAACAAATTCAGCAATCCGGTAAAAAAAGAATGGATGTAAAGGAATTTCTGAAAGGATTCAGGAATATTGAAGAATATAAGGCCGTTTAAAATTTGGATCCGATAGTCATCGGATTTGTGGTTTGGTGCTTGAAATTTCTTAAGGAATATACCTTTCCTTGCTGGCCTCTATTTATCCTCTTCCGGTTTTTCTTTTCTTAGCCAGATTTTTTGTCCGGGGTTAATCTCCTCTCCTTTTTTCATGTGATTCTTTTCATAGAGTTCTTCCAGTTTAATCCCATAAAGCTGGGCAATGGAATACATGGTATCTCCTTCTTTCACTATATGGAAATCGTAACCTCTGGCCGCCTTATTCCGCTTTGGCTGTAAATAAAGAATCTGACCGGGTTTCAGTTGGGTCGTATCATCCAGTTCATTGTATTTTTTCAGTTCCCAGGGAAGCAGGTTAAGCTCTTCATTGAGACTTTTAAACGTATCGCCTTCTTTTACCCTGATATACTCTATTCTGTTGCGTTTACGGACAGTATGTTTTTGTGCAGAAATCCGGTAATTGTCCACATCACCAAGCCGGGAACGGCCCGAGGTACCTGAAGTACCCGCCGAATAGCGATTTTTGTCATATTGATCCAGTTGATAACGCTCAATAAGGTTTATCAGCTTTGAAGCATAAGTCGGGCTGGTGGCATACCCAGCCTTTTTAAGTCCCCTCGCCCATTTCTTATATTCGGTTCGGTCATAATCAAATAGGAAAGCATACCTTTTTGCCGAGGTCAAAAATTTGGAATGGTCTTTATAGGACTGATAAACATCTTTATACCTTCTAAAACATTCATTTCGCCGGTCATCGTCATGATATATCTTCTTCCCGTCCCAATCATCGTGACATTTTATTCCAAAATGATTGTTGGCCTCCTTCGCCAGTCTGCTGTTCCCATAATCGGATTCCAGCAAGCCCTGAGCCAGAGTGATGCTTGCAGGTATTCCTGTACGATTCATTTCCTGGATAGCAAGATCCTTATACTCTTTGATATATTGTTGGGCAGTAAGCGATCGCAGAGGTGTCACGGGGGCCCGGGTTGTGGAACAGCCAGCGGAAAAGAGCAATAATACCAGAATATACCTGAATTTCATTAGTGTAACAGTTTTCGTATCTTGTCAACCTGTAAACTATAACGCAAATTTATAAAGAAAAACTAACAGGAGTAATATATTAGTACTTGGCCAGTATTTTACGGAAGGCAGCATTGGGTCGTATACCTTCTTCATCCTCTGAATATTCGGGCTTCAGGCGGTTTACTAAATACATGTCTACTTCCTCCGGGTTGTTTTTCATTCTGACCTTTCCTCTATAAATACATTCAAAATAATCTTTAATGTACTCATAAGTGGCCCCGGAAACATTCACCCTCCCTTCCCGACTTGTTTCCTCCATTCTGGCGGCAATGTTCACTGTATTCCCCCATATATCATAGGCCAGCTTTTGGTTTCCTATAACTCCGGCCATCACCTCACCCGTATGAATTCCCAACCGCAACTCCCAGGGATATTCTCCCCTTGCTTCCTTTTCAATCGCCATATTCCTTACAAACTTTTGTATTTCCAAACTTGCCAGGGTAACATCAAAAGGATTGCTGTAATTTCTCAGGGGCAACCCGCCGGCACACATATATGCATCTCCTATGGTTTTAATCTTTTCAATATAATGCTTTTCTATGATCTCATCAAATTTCCAGACATACCGGTTCAGTTCGGAAATCAATTCATCTACCCCCATGGTTTTCGCCAAACCGGTAAAATTCTTAAAATCTGCAAATAAAACCGTAACCCTTTTGTACTTCTTCGATCTGACCGTTCCTTTTATTTTCATTTGTTCTATGACTTCAAAAGGAAGAATGTTGGACAACAGTTTTTCGGTTCTTTTCTTTTCCAAAAGCACTCCGGATATGTCGGTTTCAACGGCAATGATTTTTGTTAAATTGCCGTAATCATCAAACAGAGGGGTCAATGTAGTCTCAATCCATTTTTTATCAGATGATTTTGTCCTGATTTGATGCGCAACAGTTAGCCCTTTCTCACCGTTTTTGAATTTATCCAGCATCAGTTGAAAACCCCTGCTATTTTCGGAAAAAATATAATGTCCATATTTTTCCAGGTATTCTTTGAACGGTTGACCATATATTTGTTCAAAACCCTCATTCACCCAGTCTACTTTGCCATCCGCATCCAATAATACAACCCCATTAACCGAGCTCTTAGCCTCCACATTTAACACTGCCCAATGGCCCTGTTCCGGAATTTTCCTTTCCGAAAGCTTTTCCTGTACCCAATTCATACGATACACCAGCTCCTTTACCTTCAAGGGCTTCAATATAAAATCAGTCAGTCCGAGATTGAACAGTTCAGACAGATTATCTTCTTCAGGGTCATTGGTGAGAAGAATAACCGGAATTCTATAGGAAATATTATTCTGCTTCAGCAACTGAAAAATCTGGCTTTCTTCTTTATGCAGCACAGATGAATCAACCAGTATACAATCCGGGACAATCTCACGTACTTTTTTCAGAACTGCCCTGCCATTCGTTTGATACAATCTGAAAGCTTCATTCAACCGGGCATTCATTGACTCCAACTGAGTGCTCAGTTCTTCAGAAGCACCGACCAATACTATCTGTTTGTCCATTCTGTGGGTTGCTGTTACCAAATTGTCGGATAAAGTTATAAAGGTTTAGCCGATATTCAAACTTCATTAGAATATGACTTTGGTTAAGTTAATAATCCCGTTTGTTTATATTGGTATTCGTGTATTTAATTTCAGTGTTCACTCCCGTTCTTCATTATCGTCAAGCAAATCAGGCCGGCGTTCGCGGGTTCGTTCAATAGCCTTTTGCTCCCTCCACTTTTCTATCTCCGGAAAATTGCCTGAAAGAAGAATGTCCGGTACCTTCCATCCTTTATAATCGGCCGGGCGGGTGTAAACCGGCGGGGCCAGCAGATCATCCTGGAAAGAATCGGTCAAGGCAGAAGTTTCATCACTGATAACCCCCGGAAGCAATCTTACCACACTATCAACGATCACTGCCGCGGCCAGTTCTCCCCCGGTAAGGACATAATCCCCGATGGATATTTCCCTGGTGATTAGATGATCTCTAACCCGCTGATCCACACCCTTATAATGACCACAAAGTATGATTATATTACGGAAAGTAGCATATTTGTTTGCTGTTTTTTGCGTATATTTCTCTCCTTCAGGTGCAGTATAAATGATCTCATCATATTTCCTCTCGGAAGTCAGTGTTTGTATGGCCCGGTCAATGGGTTCGATGGTCATCACCATGCCTGCTCCTCCCCCAAAAGCATAGTCATCTATGCTTCTATGATTATCCGTGGAATAATCCCTCAGATCGTGCACATAAATTTCTACGAGTCCCTTCTCCCTACCCCGGTTAATGATGGAATGGTTCAGAGGACTTTCAAGGAGTTCCGGCAAACCGGTTAATATATCTATTCGCATGGCTATTTTTTCACAAAAATAGAAAGAAGAACCCATTCAAAGAACTAACCACCTACTGTCAATTTGTCATAAACAGAACAATACTATAAGTCATATTGGCATATAAATACGGCCACTTTCTGCCATTTTAGCTTAAATAGTTCATGGCACAAGAATTGATTCCTTTTATTCAAATTACATAATATTAATTTAAACTAATTAAAAACAATTAAAATTCAACAGCTATGACACTATTAACAACTTACAGACCAGAGAGAGAAACAGATTACGGATTAAACACAATATCCGAATTGTTTGACCGTATCTTTAATGATGAAGCAAGGGCATCGAATCAGTATTTTGCCATTCCTCCAGCCAATATCAGGGAAACAGAAAAAGATTTTCGAATTGAACTGTCAGTTCCCGGTTATCAAAAATCCGATTTCAACATTGAACTGGATGAACACTTGCTGGTGATATCCCTTGAAAGGGATGAGAAATCAAAGGATAACGGGGAATATGTTTTGAAAGAATTCAATTATAACCAATTCAGGAGATCTTTCAGACTTTCCGACAGGGTTAAAAAAGAGGATATAAGCGCAAAATATGAAAACGGAGTACTGACGGTATTCGTACCCAAAAAGGAACAATTAACCAATCGATCCGTTGAAATTTCATAATGTGAGATATGGATTGAAAATGCTCTAATTGGGTGAATGAGTACCAGGGGTATGCAGAGACAAGCTGCATACCCCTTTTTATTATCAGACCTTCACGAAATGGCTTCCCGGTCATCAGAGAAGCGTTCATACTCCCTCCGGTCAATAATCTGTTTCAAATACCGAACCACCTGCCATATCTCCAAATAAGAATTATACAGGGGTGAAGGTGCAATGCGGATGAGATCTGGCGGCCTAAAGTCGGGTACCACACCTTTGGTCTTCAATGCTTCATTGATCCGGAATGCTTCTTCATCCCTTGTAATGGCTATGTGTCCGCCTCGTCTCCCGGCATCTAAAGGGGTCACTATCTGAAACCCATAAGGATTATCATACAGAAGTTCCTTAATGAGATAGACAAGGTAGGAGGTCATTGTAGCCGATTTTTTCCTTATATTTTGTATTCCCGCTTCATTGATCAGCTCCAGGCTGCCTTCTACCGGGGCTGAACTCAGGATTCCGGGAGAAGAAATCTGGAATCCTCCGGCATTGGGAGAGGGATCGAACTCCAGCGACATGTCGAACTGGGTTTCCTTATTGTTACCAAACCAACCGGCAAGCATAGGTTTTTTTCCGAAATGCCTCTCGTTCAAATACAGGAAAGCAGGACTGCCGGGGCCACCATTAAGATATTTATAGCTACAGAACACGGCGAAATCAACACCCCATTTATCAAATTCATGAGGCACGGCCCCGACGGAATGGCTGCAGTCAAACCCTACAACAATATTTCTCCTGTGGGCCTCAGCTGTAAGGTACTCCATATCCAACAACTGACCACTCCGGTATAATACAGAAGGCAATAAAAGTAATGCAACCTCATCCGTCATTTGCTCTACTATATCCTGTTCCTCAATTGTATATCCGTTACGGGAAGATACAAGCATCAATTTCTTTCCCGGGTCCAGTCCTTTCAGCCTGATCTGACTTTTCAAGGCATAAATGTCTGATGGAAAGTTCAGCTCATCGGCCAGGATCTTTGTTTTACGGCCAGAAGGTTGATATAAAGTACTTACCAGAGAATGGATATTTATCGTGGTAGTGCCTGTCAACACCAACTCTTCAGGCAGAGCACCTACAAGTTCTGCGGCTTTTTCCCCCATCTTTTCCGCAAAATAAAACCACGGCTGTTTCCCTTTCAACCAGCCTTTAATAGCTAACTCACGCCATTCATTAAATACCCGTTTCAAAGAATACTCAGATTCCTTTGAGAGCAAACCCAGGGAATTGCCATCCATATAAAGGGTACCATCGGGTATAAAAAAATGCTCCCTGTAATGCGAGAGCGGATCCTTTTGATCCATTTGCAGGGCAAAATTTTTGTCTGTTGAGAAACTATCATTCATATCGTCATTATTTATGAGAAAAATATAGTCATTGTACCAATCATTCAATGGTTTGTTGACAAAAAAGGTTATTAAAAAAGCCGCTCCATATCATTTCGGAACGGCTTCAATAAACTAAATAACATTTATCCACCCTATTGGTTTTTGTTGTACTGCTCATTCAAACCTTCCAGTACCCTTTGGGTTATATTAAATCTCTTGTGTTTGTATAAAATGGGGCCTCCAAAAGAATAGCTCAATATAAAGTGATAATCATGTTCTTTTGCATAGTCATCAAGATAGTCCATAACACTTTGTAATACCTGTCTGTAAATAACCTGTTCTTTTTCTGAGAGCTTTGAAGTTATCTGGTCTCTCATCTGATACAACTCCTGCTCCTTTTTGCTAAGCTCCTGTTGCATCATACGGGCCTTAGCACGTGTGATCAAACCCTTGTTTAATTTCTCTTTTAAATCCTCAAATTGTTGTTGAAGTTGCTTCGATCTGCTTTGTAGCTTTTCCTGGGAGCTGCTCTGTTCTTCTGTAAACTCATCTCTTTTATCCTGATACATTTCATATTCTGACAATAACGAATCGATGTTTACATAGGCTATACGCAAATTTCCTTCTATTTCGGTTCTTGTTGAAGTTTCGGTTGCTTCTTCTTCCCCTGTTTCCTGTTGTAACTTTTCATCCACCGAGGTGAAATATAACACAAACAATACCGCAACTGCAATACCTAACACAATATTAATTATAAGGTTAACTTTTTTCATTTCTTCGAATTTTTATTAATACCTTACAAATATAAGTCAACATAGAACTTTTCAAAAATGAAAAGCTTACTTTTTTAACTCCCGGGGAAAAAATTTTACCACAGGGATCAGGAGATGTTAATTTGCTTTTGGCGTGTCCTGTCCTTTTTATCGTTGCACCGTTTGGCTTCGACCATCGAATCAAATCAATGGTTTATCTTTTCTTCTTTGCTCATAAAGGCTAATGGGAATTGATTTTGGTTTTGTCTTCACAGAGCTCAATTAAAGTACCATGGGTCGATTTGGGATGTAAAAAGGCAATATCAAGGCCTTCAGCTCCTTTTCTTGGTTGGTGATCAATCAGTCTGATGCCCTTTTGTTTTGCATGTGCGAGCTCTTCTTTAATATTTTCCACTGCAAAGGCCACATGATGCACCCCTTCTCCCTTTTTTTCCACAAATTTTCCTATAGGCCCATCGGGATCTGTGGATTCTAGAAGTTCAATCTTGGTATCGCCAACCTGTAAAAAGGCTGTTCGAACCTTTTGATCTTTCACTTCTTCAATATTATAACATTGCAATCCCAAAATTTCTTCGTAAAACCGGATCGATGCATCAAGATTTTTGACTGCAATCCCTATATGTTCAACATGTGAAGGTTTCATAAACTTTTTGTTTTTTACACAAAACTACCTATATTCATCCAACCTGACTTATGATAAAAATCAAATAATTGAACCTTTTCAGTTGTTTTTTCCCATATCCAAAGTTGCCCCGTTTTATAAAAATATCTATTTTTAACTCAGTCCCGAATCCTGACATTCATGAATGGTTGGTACTGAAAACATTTTTCACATGGCCTTAAAAGAAGCCCACATAAGATTTTATGAAGAATTGAATGATTTTCTCCCGGAACATCTAAGGAAAAAGAGCCTGAGGCTTAGGTTTTTCAATTCCCCTTCAGTAAAGGATGCTGTTGAATCTTTCGGCGTACCTCATACAGAAGTGGATCTGATTTTGATAAACGGAGAGCCTGTTGGGTTTGATACCAAAGTCAGAGCCGACGACCGGGTATCGGTATATCCCAAATTTGAATCGTTTGACATCACCAAAATTTCCAGACTCCGTGGTCGTCCTCTTCGAACAATCCAATTCATACTCGATGTTCATCTGGGAAAACTCGCCAGATACCTCAGGCTTTGCGGATTTGATACGCTTTATGACAACCACTACGAAGATCATACCATTGTCAGAATATCCTCTGAAGAAAACAGAATTATACTTACCCGGGACATTGGCATACTCAAACATGCCGAAGTCAGTCATGGATACTGGCTGCGTTCAGATCAACCCCCACAACAGCTTAAGGAGGTGATTACAAGATTCGATCTGAAAAATCAGGTGAAATTATTTAACAGGTGTATGGAATGTAACGGGACAATACGAAAAGTCAACAAAAACGAGATCCAACACCAATTGCTTAACGGCACGAAAAAATATTATCAGGAGTTTTTCCGGTGTACCCAATGCGGTAAAATCTACTGGAAGGGTTCTCACTACCAAAATATGAAGGCGTTCATCCAAAAAATCATTCTTGAATGAGCGAAATGATTCAGAGATTGTTGGGATCCACTCTTTTTTAGCCTGCATTATTCCTACCGCAGCTTTAGCTGCAAACAAATTTCTCTTAACCTGATGGTAAATGCCATGCTAAGAGTTAATTAGCTTAGTTTTATGTTTTCCTTTTTTACTTTTTTGCATTACCAAAAAAAGGTAAACAAAAAACGCTAGACCTGAAAATCATTTGG